>JBKQMU010000182.1:0-31042 GCA_052146555.1 Isosphaeraceae bacterium | reverse complement strand
TTGCTCCGGCTCCGGCTCGAAAACTGCGAACGGCAGTGTCACGATTCAGGGTGCCGGCGCGACTTTCCCCGCGCCGCTGTATCAGAAGTGGTTTGCGGATTACCATGCAGCGCACCCGGAAGTCCGCATCACCTACCTCTCGCTGGGCAGCGGTGCCGGCATCGACCTATTCACGGAGCGGAGGGCTGACTTCGGTGCCAGCGATGCCGGGATGACCGACGAGCAAATCGACAAGGTTGGAGGAGCAGTCCAACTGCTGCCGGTAACCGCGGCCAACGTCGTCCTGGCTTACCATCTGCCGAGCTTTTCGGGAAACCTCAAACTTTCACGCGACGCCTACGCCGGGATTTTCCTCGGGACAATCACCAGTTGGGACGACCCGAAAATCGCCGAGTCGAACCAGGGGGCAAGCTTGCCGAAGCTGAAAATCAGCCCGATTCGCCGGCAGGCAGCAAGCGGCACAACCTTTGTCTTCACCCAGCACTTGAGCGCGATCAACGATGCCTGGAAGCGCGGGCCCGGCAAGGGCATGACAGTGGTCTGGCCCGCGGGAACGGCAGCCAGGGGCAGCGACGACATGGTTGCCCTTATCCAGAAGGAACCCGGCTCGATCGGTTACCTGGACTACGGCCACGCGGAGAAGAGCAAACTCCCCATGGCTTGGCTCCAGAACAAGTCGGGGGAATATGTGAAACCCAGCCTGGAAAGCGGCCAGGCGACTTTGAACTCGGCCCCGCTGCCGGAAAACCTGCGTGGCTGGGTCCCCGACCCCGAGAGTAAAGACTCCTATCCCATCGTCACGTACACCTGGCTGCTCGTCCGCAAACACGATGGGAACTCTCGAACCACCGCCGCTCTGAAGGACGTTTTGAAATACTGTTTGACCGATGGCCAGAATGACTGCATGGCTCTCGGCTACATTCCCTTGCCGGAAAAAATGCGGCAAGCCAAGCTTCGGGCGGTGGATGAAATCGCTCCGTGAGAGCAACTTCCACGCTCAGGGTGCAGCGAGATCAACTTGCGCACCGGTAACCATGCACCGGAACGTTATTTACTTATGGTTCGCTCGCTGACGCTGCCCGAGTTATTGGTATTAGTCATAGGGCTGCTCCGGCTCTTTGTCTGACCGCCGCGGTGCGCCCCCAATCAGATATGCCGAAGGAGCCTCTTATGCTGCCGATTCACACGATTCTCCATCCGACCGACTTCTCCGCACGCGCGAGAAGCGCCTTCGATCTGGCCTGCGCCCTGGCTCGAGACTATGACGCGCGACTGGTCCTGATCCATGTCAAGCCGCCACGGATGATGGGTGGCGAGGTTTATGCTCTGATCACTACCCCCGAAGAGGTGGATCGCGAGTTACGGGGGGAACTGGACAAGTTGCAGCCGCATGATGATTCCACCCAGATCGAGCGGGTCCTCAAGGAGGGAGATGCGGGGACCGAAATCCTGCGCATGGCCAAGGAAATCTCGAGCGACGTGATCGTAATGGGAACTCGCGGACGAACGGGGCTCAGCCGGCTCTTGATGGGCAGCGTGGCCGAGGCGGTTTCACGGGTGGCACACTGCCCTGTCCTCACCGTGAAGCACCCCTTCCTGGAAACCAGCAGCGGAGAGCCTGTCACCTGAGTCATGCATCGTCGAGTCGCTCCTGCCATCAGCGGCGCCGAGAAGAGTTCATCTGGCACAAATTTACCAGATTGAAGGGCAGCAGTGACAGCAGTCGATCAGGCTGGCTAGCCCGACTCACTTTCTGATGGGGCAATAGGTGGCAGAAGAAGTCTTCCGCCACATCGAAATTTGAAATGGGGTATCGTGTTATGAAGGAGAGAGAGGTACCGGAGCGCCAAGTCCAGGAGCCCCAACAACAGCCCTATCGTATCCGGCTGCCGGGCTTGGTCGGCGATGAAGAGATCGGACTCGGCGATGTGATCAAGGGCGCGTTGCAGGCGCTTCGATTAGAACGGGCCACGCCTTGTCGTCGCTGCGGCAAGCGTGCAGCGGCGCTTAACCGTTGGATCGTGTTCACCCGGTTAGTCCGCTGTAGCCGCGGCTGATGGCTTTGATCAAACCGATCGTCGTGTCGTAAAATGATAGTGGGGAATGTGCTGGCTCTGCGGGATCGGGATAACCAGTCGGGATTCGCTCCGCGCGCCGAACTGGCGAATCTGCCGTTTGGACTCGAACAGAGACTCGACCATGTCCCCAAATGTCCCACTCTCAGCGAAAATTCACCGGAGAAGTATAAGGAAAATCAATAGTATTGTCGCTCGGCCGGGACGAGGACCTGGCCATGTCATCGAGAGGCACGCTCTTGAGCGCATGTTTCGCGCTTGATTGCTTTCAGTCACGGTCCGAGCCGGTGAGCGTCAGACCAATTTTTTCGCTCATGCGGTTGCAAGTTTCTTGGATACCGCTTCGGACCCCGCGGACTGGCCTGATCGAGTCTCAACTGAACTGGCCACTGACGTACTGCTTGGTAAGGGCTTCCCGCGGATTGTCGAAAATCGCGGCCGTCTCGCCGTACTCCACGAGGAAACCGGTGCGGCCATTGCTGGTGTCAACGTAGTAGAACGCCGTCATATCGGCAACCCGCTGGGCCTGGTCCATGTTGTGGGTGACGACGACGATCGTGAACCGCTTCTTGAGCTCGCGCATCAGGTCCTCGATCTTGCGGGTGGCGATCGGATCGAGTGCCGAGCAGGGTTCGTCCATGAGAAGAACCTCCGGCTCGGTGGCGATCGCCCGCGCGATACACAAACGTTGCTGCTGGCCGCCGGAGAGGGCCAAACCACTGGTGTCCAGCTTATCCTTGACCTCTTCCCAGAGTGCCGCATCGCGCAGGGCCTGTTCGACCCGAGTGGCGATGTCACCCTGGTAACGGTTGATTTTCAGCCCGAAAGCGACGTTCCTGTGGATGCTCATTGCGAAGGGATTGGGCATCTGGAACACCATGCCGATATTCCTCCGCACGGCGACCGGATCGATGTCCTTGTCGTAGATGTCCAAGCCCCGAAGGAGCACACATCCCTCGAAGCGAAACCCGCGCACCAGGTCGTTCATCCGGTTCAAGCAGCGCAGGGCCGTGCTTTTGCCGCACCCGGAGGGGCCAATGAACGCAGTGATGGTCCCCTGGCGGATCGGGATCTGGACATCCCGTAGCGCCAGGAATTCGCCATAGTGAAGGTTGTCGATCCGGCAATCAATGACAAGGTCGTGATTCGGCTCGGGGCTGGGCGCGCTCAGTGTATTTTGCCACGCTTGAGTGGTCACGATCTGCGTCTCCTCAGTTGCTCGATGTTGCAAGAGATGGCTCGCGTTATCGGGGCGTTTCCGATTGGCCCGACACCACCTGTTCGGCAATGTTGGCGGCCAAGACCAGAACGACCAGAACGAGCGCCGCCACCCAGGCCATCCCGATCTGTTCCGGGTAAGGCACGCCCGAGAAGTTGTAAATCAAGACGGCGAGGGAAGAGGTCGGTTCCACGAATGGCGCGTGAGGCCAGTAGTCGAAGAACAAGGCTGTGAACAGAAGAGGCGCGGTCTCGCCAGCGGCCCGTGCCACGGAGAGCATCACACCCGTCAGAATGCCGGGGCGGGCGGTGGGCAAAACGACGTACCAGACCACTTGCGAGCGTGTTGCCCCCATGGCGAAGGCGGCCTCGCGCATCTTCTGGGGCACGCCTTGGATCGCGTCGGCGGCGGTCAACATCACGATTGGCATCATCAAGATCGAGAGCGCGAAGCCGCCCGCCCATGCCGAGAACTTGCCGGTGGCCAGCACCACGAGGGTGTAGGCAAACACGCCGGCCAGAATCGACGGCATGCCCGTGAGAACCTTGGCGGCGAACCTCGCTGCCGTGGCGGTTCGGCTCTCGGGAGCGAACTCGCCCACGAAGACCGCCGCAAGGACTCCCATCGGGATCGCGATCACCGATGCGATCACGACCATCAGAATGGTGCCCAAGAGCGCGTTACCGATCCCCCCTCCAGGCATCCCCGCGGCCGGTGGCAGCTCCCAGAATACCGAAGGCCGTAACTTTTCAGCCCCCCGAACGACGACCATGAAGAGCACAGACACCAAGGGTGCCAGAGCAAGGGCGGACATTGCCAGGGCCAGCACGCTCATGCCGGCGCTGAAGAGCGTATGCCAGGCCCTCAGGGACCTCCGGAGATTCAGTCGAGAGAGCCGCCTTTCGACCGCCTCGGGGAACGGCATGGCAGCGGCGCCGGACGCACTCATTTTTGGAGCTCTCCCAGAGCTGCGGATGCCCGATTCAAAATGAACGCGCCGGCAATATTGATCACCAGAGTGATCGCAAGGAGCACGACCGCCGCATACATGAGAGCTCCAATCTCGACCGTGTTGGCCTCGGGAAAATGGTTGGCCAGCAGGGCCGCCAGCGTCGTACCGGGCGAAAAAAGGGACCACTTGAAGACCTCGGCGTTGCCGATCAGCATGGCCACGGCCATCGTCTCGCCGACGGCACGACCGAACCCAAGAATGATCGCACCGAAGATCCCGGGTGCCGCCGTGGGGAGAATCACGTAAAGAATTGCCTGCCAGCGGGTTGCCCCCATTCCATAAGCAGCATCGCGAATGCGCTTGGGAACGGCCACCATGGCGTCATAGGAGATTGCCGAGATCGTTGGCAAGATCATGATCGCCAGGACCACTGCCGTCGGGAGCATCCCCGGGCCGCTCAGCCTCGTCCCGAAGATCGGAATCCACCCCAAAACGTCGTGGACCCAGTTGGCGATCGGGCGTAATAGCGGGACGACCACGAAAAGCCCCCAGAGGCCGAAGACCACGCTCGGGATCGCCGCCAGAAGTTGAACCACGTTTTTGAGCACCCACTCCCACTTCGGTGGCAGAAAGTCCTGGCTCAGCACGATTGCGACGGCAAGCCCGAACAACGTGCCCAGAACCAGCCCCAGCGTCGCGCTGTAGAGAGTACCGGCAATCTGCGGACCGATCCCGAAGTCGTCTCGAGTGGCGTCCCAGGTCGTCCGGACCAGGAAGCCCGGGCCGTACTTCTGCACAGCCGGCCAGGCCGTCATCCCGATCCGCGCAACGATCACGACGATCAAGACAATGACCAGCCAAGCGAGCACGGTCGTGAGTGCACGAAACGTGCGGTCAGAATAAACCTCAAATGCACTGGGAAATCGGGACAGTGGACCTGGCATAGACCTTCCCTCTCGCTCGTTTTCGACCAAGCCCCGGCATTCTTAGACACTCGATGGCCCGTCTGATCGCAGGACTGGCTTGCTGCCACAACTAATGAAGCGACGCACCAGTGGCGTTTTGGCCCCTGCCCCGTACCTCGATCGCCTCGATCTTTGCGATGACGCGGCGCGCGACGGGCTCGGGAAGAGGCACATACCCGAGATCCTTGCTGTATTTCTGGCCCTCGGTGGCGCCGTATAAGAGAACCTTCTTGAGGGTTTCGCCAACTCTCGAGTCCTCTCTCGGGTCGTCGTAGACCTTGCGGCAAAGCATCCAGGTGAAGCTCACGATCGGGTAAGATTCGGGCCCCTTGGGATCGGGTACCCAAGCGACCAGGTCTTCCGGCATCTCCACAGTCGCGAGCGCTGCGCGTGCGCTATCAGGCGACGGCGCGATGAACTTCCCTTCGTGATTCTCCAGCACTGCCATGGGAGTGCCCGAATATTTCGTGTAACTGTACTCAAGGTAGCCGATCGCACCGGGTGTCTGATCGATCGTGAAGGCGACCCCCGGGTTGCCCTTGGCGCCGATGCCCGTCGGCCAGCTCACCGCCTTGCCGACACCTGGTCCCTTCTTCCACTCGGGGCTGATCGCGCTCAGATGTGTGGTCATGACGAAGGTCGTGCCGCTGCCGTCGGAGCGACGCACAACGGTGATAGGCAGGTCGGGAAGCTTGATCTCCGGATTCGCCCGGACGATGGCCGGGTCGTTCCAGTTGGTGACCTTGCCGAGAAAGATATTGGGGTATACCTCGCGTGGCAACCGTATCTGTTGCGAATGTGAAACTCCGGGGACGTTGTAGGCCAGGACAACACACCCTGAGGTCATGGGCAAGAGCACGACCCCCCACTCGGGCACCTGCTTGATCTCCTTCGAGGACATGGCCGAGTCGCTCGCCCCGAAGTGAACCAGGCCCGCCGTGAACTGCCTGATACCGGCGCCGCTTCCGAGCCCCTGATAGCTGACGCGGACGGAAGGGTCGGTGTTGTAGTACTCGCGAAACCACCTCTTGTAGAGAGGTTCCGGGAACGTCGCGCCAGCTCCCTGTAGAGTGACTACATTCGATGAACCACACCCTGCCCAGAGCAGACATGAGAAGGCAAGCCAGACCAGAGGATGACGGTACCTTACAACCACCGGTTTTCTTTCTTCGTCGTCGCAAGGTGACGATCGCAACAGTAGTAAAGGCGAACTGAACAGCCACGGTACTCGACCCAAACCCCTACCAACAAGTGTACGCAATAAGAAGATTGAATGAATTCACGTCGAAAGAGGACCAGGTTCGAGCCCCAGTTGATGGAGCTCCATCGGGTGGAACGAGTCGCAAGGCCATTCTAAGGAATCGGACAGGAAAATCGGGCTTATTTTGGGGATTGATGGGGCTTGAGAGGAGTCGCGCAGAGAGACACGCCTGGCTGGCCAAAATCCAGCTCGTGATATCGCCCTTGCTCTTCATCTCGGCTTCATTTTAAGCTTTCCATGCCAGCTACCGCAGAATTCCTGAATCCCGTCAATCCCCGCACCCGATCAAGATTCGCGAGGCGGGTCAGCTTCGTTCCATTGACGGATCAAGTTGCTCCGGGAGGGAGTTTCCCGAGATTTTGCGTTCAAGTCGATCGACCCTCAGCGACCCGGTCTTGGTCAATCTTGCTTGCGAGGATGTGAGCGTGGGCCGTGCAGTCCCTTGGCGGGGCCTAACTCGTCGGCAATTTCAGGAACAAGGAGGTCAAATCAATGTTTTGGAGATCGAGACGGGAAACGGGTCAAGCTGGGCCACCCGTCAAGCCGGACCGGCGTCGGCCCTCGTCGAACGCTGTGGTGGGAGTCGAACCACTCGAAGGACGGACGTTGCTGAGCTATTTCGTTGTCGTGAAGAACCACAAAGTCATACCCATCCACGGGGGCGATGCCCGTAGGGCAGAGCCTCTGTATAGCAACGGCCTTGCGTTCACGCATCAAACCGACTTCTATCCGTTTTACACAGGACCGAGAAGGCCCGCGCTGGTCGGGGTCAGTGCAACCGGTGTCGTCTCCGGCAACCGGGTGACTGATGGGATCCTGACATTGACCGGCACCGTGGCCGGGCCGATCATCGCGAAGCCCGCGAACACCTCCCAGGACGCGATCTACGCCTTCGCGATCGATCGCGGCGGCTCCTCGAAAACCGGGCCGTTCCCGGGGCGCCCCCACATCCGCTTCGACGCCGTGGTCGTCGCCCAGCTGTTGACTGCCAAGGAGGGAGGCAACTCCTACTACGTGCAGCTCAACAACGCATCGATCAATAACCCTTTGGCAATGACCACAATAAACCTGAGTACCTCAAGCGTCACGATCAGCGGGGATACCATAGCGATCAGAGTCCCACTCTCCACGACGGCCTCCAACGGGCTGACGCCCGGCACATCGACCGGCTACGCGCTTGACCAATGGAACGTCAACTTCTTCACACGCCACCCGTCGCCGTATGGATCCCACATGAACGGTTACCACAGCATCGCCAGCTTCACCCCTCAAAGCACGATGTTTCAGGTTGCCGTGCAGCACGTCACGCCGATAAGGTCAGCGTGACCCTTGAGCCGCGTGACCGCCCTCTCGGGTATGGGCTGCATCAATACGAACATGGCTCATAGCAAACAACGTTGGCTGCAGTCGAACCCCCTGGCTCGACTGCAGCCTTTTTGTGAGCATTTCCGCCGATCCTTGGCTTTCCGCCGCATCATTGTACCCGCTCAAGCTGCCCGTACGGACGTTCGTTTAAGATAGGGAGCGTCCCGCGCCGCGTCGCCAGGCGCTGACTACCACCACAGGCGGACCCCGTCATCGGCTCGGCGCCATGAGCGCGCCGCCACCATAGGCGGACCCCGTCATCGGCTCTGCCCTAAAGACGTTGGCGCCGACGCCGCCGGCGCCGCCCTCGGTTTGCGCCCCACCGCTCGGCGCCATGAGCAGGCTACCGCCATAGGCGGACGCCGTCATCGGCTCAAGCCCCAGGACGTTGGCGCCCACTCTGTACCCGTAACTCGAGGCACGGGGATAGTAGAAGTAGGAGTAGGTGGACCCCTGGGCCGGACGATTTGCCGAGGCGTTAAACGGGTTCGAGTTCGGGGGATAGTAGAAGTAGGAATAGGTAAACCCCTGGGCCGGGGCCGGGTTAACCGGAGCCGCAGCGGCGTAGAGAGGCACATTGTAGTAGTAGCCGGCGGCTGGAATGTTGACCGTTCCCTGCGTCGTGGCATAGTTGCCCGGCGCGGAGTAGTAGAAGACGTGGGGCATCTGGGCCCGGGCAGCGGAGGCTCCGATTGCCATGATGCAGCCGGTTGCCAGAATCGTCGGTCGCAGGCTGAGCCACATGAAACGCCTCCTTTTCGGCTCAAACCCTGGTATCTCGACCGTTGCAAGCGCGAGCCACTCACGCTTGCAATGTCGGGATGGGAGACCATCTGGATCTCTGTGCACTGAGTCCAGTTGCACGGTCTATCCCACGTCATATTATAGCCGAAACGATCTGCGGATTTCACGATGCCTTAAAAATTTCCTCACAGACTCTTGAGGACGTCAATCCCGCTTCGGCAACGCCACAACTTCCTCTGCATTAACTGTCTTCTTCTCATGAATCGAAGCAGTAAAGATTCTAAATCTCACCATATCTTCCGCATTTCTTAGCCAAGGCTCGAGGTCCTGAAAAGGCATCTTCCTTGGTGCAAGACGTGGTTCGATGCCGGCACGGGGGCTCCGATCAGTTTCAGCCTGGATGGCGGTCACGGTCGTAGCCCCATCAGGGCATCCTGGCCTGGTTTTTCATCGATTTACACCCTGGGAAGCAGGTCCGACCCATCCGGTGATGCAGGCATCTTGCGCCAGCAGAGCCACCTGCAAAGCGGCACGACGCCAAACTTACCCTTGCTTTGCATTCCGTAGGAAAACGGTCCTGAAGTTCCTCGCTCTGGACCCGAAAGTCTTGGACGAACTCGAACTTGACGCCACGATCGTGTCAGCTTACGATTCGCCCCGCATTTCCTTGCACCCTCTCCATCAGTATCAAGGCTCGACACGAGCCTCGATCGACCTCTGGCCTGTATGTTGAATGCCCCACTTGAGGGCCCGTCGCATCCTTTGTCGCTCCCTTCGATGCGCGCCCATGGCGCCTGCGACCTTCTCCTCTTGACGAGGGGAAGGGCCATCATCGTATCGAAAGAGAGTTCCATTTCACATCTTCCTCTCGCGAATACCACATCTTACCTTCGCAAAACGAGTTGCTCAGCGCCTCGGAAAGATTTGCTCAAGCCCTACAACCGGTAAAATCGATACAAAGTCGCAGGCGCCAGAATCGTGTCATCGACTTCGGCACCCAATTCCACAGCACCTCTCATCGGGCCTATCGGCCATCAAGTTCGGAGTTCAAAGCAGGCGCCAGGACCGTGTCATCGACTCCGGCGCACAATTGCACATCACCTCTCATCAGGCCGATCGGCCATCAAGTCCGGAATTCAAATCTGAGGGCGTTCCATATGAAGCTCCAAGCTTCCCGTCTGAAGCGCAGGTGCAGCGGGCTCTGGGTGGCCTGCCTCTCGATCGTCTGGTCCTCAACCGCACTGGCTCAATCCACAGCCCTGCCGGTGCCCAGCCCGAATCCTGAGGCGGTGGCGGCAGCTCCGGCCGTGGCCACTCGACGAACGATGACAGTCGAGGAGCGGCTCCAGAAACTGGAGGCGATGAATCAACAACTCCTCCAGCAGAACCAGCAATTGAATCGCGAAATGAAGACCGTATCGCGGAAAGTCGAGGCACCGGCTTTGGCGGTCGTACAGCCCCCTGGTCGCGGCGCCAACGTCCTCCGGGCTGAACCGAGTACCGGGTCGGCCTATGGCGGTAGCGCACTCATGGCGCCCTCGACGGGGTCCGCCTTTGCCGGCTTTGGCGGTAGCGGGCTTTTCGGGCCGACCGGTGGAATCACTCGCGGGGACGTTGGTCCCGGCGCGAACGTCCTCCGCGCTGAGCCGAGCACGGCGGGCGCACAGGGCGGCAGCGATCTGCTCTCCTTCGACGAAACCGAACAAGACACGAGAGGCCTCGATGCCCGCGCGTTCTTTGGCAGGAAGTTCATCAACAACGGCTTCTGGATCTCGTCGCCGAACAGGAATTTTCAGTTCCACGTCGGTGGGCAATTCTTTTTGGATACCACGGGGTTCGATGCGGGCAATACTGTTCAGTTCGGCCCCAGAGGGATCGGCAAGCTCCGCGACGCCACCGATTTTCGTATCCTACGCTTCCGGTTTGAAGGAGCGATGTACGAGAATTTTCTCTGGCAGTGGGAAGTGGACTTCGCCCAAGCGGGAATTCTCATTAACAATGGCATAACGGGTCCAACGGGGCCTTTGACGGGCACGATTAACACTCCCGCGGCAATGATTCCCACGCCAGCCGACGTCTGGGTCGGTGAACGGAACATTCCCATCATCGGCAACATCCGTATCGGCAACCTGAAGGAGCCGTTCGGCTTCGAACGGCTCATAAGCAGCCGCTTCTTGAACTTCATGGAACGCTCGTACAACACGGATGCGTTCTACCAGAAGTTCACGAACGGGTACGTCCCCGGCGTACTCATCTTCGATACGGCGTTCGACCTCCGCATGACCTTGTCCGCGGGCGTCTTCAAGGTCTCAACGAACCCGGCCGATTTTCAGATCGGCGGCGGGGGTTGGGCGGAGTCGGGACGAATCACGGTGCTACCACTTTACGAGGATGAAGGGCGAAAGGTCATGCACCTGGGCCTCAGCCTCCGTGATGCTGGCTACGACAACGGCACGGACCGGTTCCGGGTGCGCGGTCCGGAGCGTGGCGGCCTTCAACCGGCCTGGGCCAATTACGCCGATACAGGGGCCTTCCACGCGCGGGGCGGTAACCAGGATATCAACATCGAGTCCGTGAATGTGTTCGGGCCGTGGACGATCGATGCGGAATACGACTTCCACTTCGACCAGAATGCGTTCCTCGGTGGGGCAAACGGGACGCGCCAGACGAACGTGGGGACGCTCTTCTACTCAGGCGGCTACGTCGAGATCCTGTACTTTCTGACCGGCGAGCACCGGGCCTACGTCCGCGAGTCGGGCACCTACGACCGCGTCATACCGCGCCAGGACGCGTACTGGACCAAAGGCAAGGACGGCAAGCCCAACACATCCGGCATCGGAGCATGGCAGGTTGGTCTCCGCTACGACTACCTGAACCTCAACGACAAGGGGATTAATGGAGGCGTCCTCAACGACATCACGCTGGGCCTGAACTGGTTCCTCAACCCGAACATGAAGATGCAGTTCAACTACAGCATCACCAACCGGCATTCGCCCGCGTCGCCGGGGCAGCCGATCGGACTCAGCGATGGTACGATCCAGGGTATCGGCATGCGTCTGGCCATGGATTTCTGAGCGGCCCTCGATGCATTTGTGAGCCTGGCATGTTGCGGAGGTAAGAGGTGCAAGTCCTCCGCGGGCCGTGATGACCGGAACCGCAAGGCAAGGAAGCCAATGCCCCGAACTCGGACCCGACGAACAGAAACCGGACCCAAGGCTGACTCGGTGGGGTAACCCGGCAATCCGCGTCCGCGAAGGCTCCGGGCCGGGTAGACCTGGGGGAGTGATCCCCTGGGGCGACCCGGCCCGGAACTCTGCAAGATTGAATCCGTCCCGCATCCGAACACCGGACTCTTGCGACCCGCAGGACGGGTCGATATGATCCTGTCGATGATTGACACAATCGCATCAGATGGGCATCGTTGACACGTCTCCCTGGACTAGACTCGCCAGATCCGGAGGAAGTCATGCAAGGCAACACGATCCGATCTCGCATCGCCGCTTTGACCTGTTTGCTCGGCATCAGTACCTTGCTTGCAATGAGCGACGGAGCAGCCGCGGGACAATTCGACCTATCAGGCGAAGTAACCAACCCGGGCACCTACACCATCTCCGACCTCCAAAGCCTGCAGTCCACGACCGAAACCGTCACGATCGGCGGTGTGACAAGCACGTACAAAGGCGTGTCCATTTGGCAGCTCCTCGGTGATACTTCTGGCCCCAACGCCCCCGATGTCATCACGGGAGGTGGGAAGAACGCGATCCTGAGAAACTACGTCCTGGCTACCGGCAGTAACGGCTCGCAGTCGCTCATCTCGCTCGGTGAGATTAACCCCTCGTTCGGCAATCCACCTCAGCAATACCTGATCGCCTACCAACAGAATGGCTCACTGCTCAACTCCCCCCAAGTCATTGTTCCTCAAGACACGTCTGGCGCACGCGATATCACCAATTTGACCAGCCTCCGTGTTCTCAGCGTGCCCCAGGCGCCCGCGGGTCCGGGCGGATATTCTAGCCAGTTCACAGTCTCCAGTCCCGGTAACCCGACCGTTTCTGTCGACTTCAAAACGCTGCAGTCGCTTCCGGCGACGACCGAGACCGTCACTTACCTGGCTGGCGGCACTCCCGTGACAGACACCTTCACGGGGGTGCCGATCTGGAAGCTGCTCACCTCACTGGGCGTAACTCAGAGCAACGTTACGACCGAGTACCTCACCGCAACCGGCAGCGATGGATACAAGGTACTCTACTCACTTGCCGAATTCGCCCCGAATCTCAATGGCGCATGGCCGTACGCGGACGCGATTGTTGCCTACGCCGACAGCAACGCGACAATGGGGACTAACGGGCTCGCCCGGATCGTGATTCCTGGAGACAATTTCGGTGGGCGGTTCGTCTCCAACCTGGTGGAACTCGACGTTGTCAACGTCGTGCCCGAGCCAACGTCCGCGCTTCTGCTCATCTCCGGCTTGGCCGCGGTTGGCCTGATGGCATGGTCCCGAAACCGTTTCGAAGCCTCGCACGGCACGAAATGAGACGAGGCCACCGCGCTACGCATTGCTCACTCGCGGAAATTCGGTGTCGATCCAGAATTGCCCGGAAAAAAACTTTGAAGGGACTCCGGTTCCACCGGTTCCCGCCGAACCTCAACCGAAGGTCGTCCTGTATTCCCTCGGGAGGTAATCGGACAGCTTCGGGGACATCATGCTTACAGGTCCGCAAGCACTATACTTGCCTTTTTCCGCAAAGTTAGGAACACCATAGCTCAATTTTCCGGAGTTAAATAAGGTGTCCTCGGTGTCCTCGGAACTTAGAACTCAAACTTGACACAGCGATTACTTCAGCATAGGATTCGCCCCACATCTCATTGCACCTCTGGCCTCCGCGTCGAGGCTCCGCACGAGCCTTGATCGATTCCGGCTTGGCTGCTGAATCCCCCACCTAAAGAGCCGTCACACCCTGTGACACTGCCCTCATGGCGCCCACGACCTTCCTCTTTCTTGGCGAGAGGAAAGGCCGCTCGAGTATTGAATGGCATTTCCATTCTGTATCGTGCCTTCACAAAATATACATCTTGTCTTCACAAAACGGGTTACTCCGATATTCGGAAGGATTCTCTCAACCCATACAACCCGCAAGATCGATAGAACTTGACGGCACATCACGTCATGTCGGATCAGGTCGGATCACGTCAGGCCTACCGGCCATCAAGTCCAGAGTTCAAATCCGAGGTCGTTGGAAATGAAACTCGAAATCGCCCGACTGGCACGAAGGTGCAGCCGGCTCTCAGTGGCCTGGCTCTCGATTGTTTGGTCCTCAACCGCACTGGCTCAATCTGCCGCCCCGCCGGTGCCTAGTCCGAATCCTGAGACGGTGGCGGCAACTTCGGCTCCGGGCGTGGCCGCTCGACGAGAGATGACGGTCGAAGAGCGGCTCCAGAAACTGGAGGCGATGAACCAACAACTCCTCCAGCAGAACCAGCAACTGAATCGCGAAATGAAGACCGTATCGCGGAAAGTCGAGGCACCCCAATTGGCGGTCGCACAGCCCCCTGCTGGCGGCGCCAACGTCCTCCGGGCTGAGCCGAGCACCGGGTCCGCTTATGGCGGTAGCGCACTCATGGCGCCCTCGACGGGGTCCGCCTTTGCCGGCTTTGGAGGTAGCGGGCTCTTGGGGCCGACCGGTGGAATCACTCGCGGGGACATTGGCGCCCGCGGTCCCGGCGCCAACGTCATCGGCGCTGAACCGAGCACGGCGGGCGCACAAGGCGGCAGCGATCTGCTTGGCTTCGACGAAGCTGAACTAGACACGAAGGGTCTCGATGCCCGCGCGTTCTTCGGCAGGAAGTTCATCAACAACGGCTTCTGGATCTCGTCGCCGAACAGGAATTTTCAGTTCCACGTCGGTGGCCAAGCCACTTGGGATACCACGGGGTTCGATGCGGGCAATACCGTTCAGTTCGGCCCCAGAGGCATCGGCAAGCTCCGCGACGGCACCGACCCCCGTTTCTTACGCTTCCGGTTCGAAGGGGCGATGTACGAGAATTTTCTCTGGCAGTGGGAAGTGGACTTCGCCCAATCGGGAATTCTCATTAACAATGGCGTAACGGGTCCAACGGGGCCGTTGACGGGCACGATTAACACTCCCGCGGCACTCATTCCCACGCCCTGCGACGTGTGGGTCGGTGAACGGAACGTCCCCATCATCGGCAACATCCGTATTGGCAACCTAAAGGAGCCGTTCGGCTTCGAACGGCTCGTGAGCAGCCGCTTCCTGAGCTTCATGGAACGCTCGTACAACACGGATGCGTTCTACCAGAAGGCTACCAACGGGTACGTCCCCGGCGTACTGATCTTCGGTACGGCCTTGGACCTCCACATGACCTTGTCCGGGGGTGTCTTCAAGGTCTCAACGAACCCCTACGATTTTCAGATCGGCGGTGGCGGCTGGGCGGAGACGGGGCGAATCACGGTGCTGCCGCTTTACGAGGATGAAGGGCGAAAGGTCATGCACCTGGGCATGACGCTTCGTGATGCTGGCTACGACAACGGCACGGACCAGTTCCGGGTGCGCGGTCCGGAGCGCTCCGGCCTTTCACCGACGTGGCTCAATTACGCCAATACCGGGGCTTTCCACGCGAGAGGCGGCAATCAGGATATCAACCTTGAGTCCGTGAATGTGTTCGGGCCGTGGTCAATTGTCGGGGAGTACGATTTCCACTTCGATCAGAATGCGTTCCTAGGTGGGGCAAACGGGACGCGCCAGACGAACGTGGGGACGCTCTTCTACTCAGGCGGCTACGTCGAGATCCTCCGCTTCCTGACCGGCGAGCACCGGGCCTACGTCCGCGAGTCGGGCACCTTCGATCGCGTCATACCGCGCCAGGACGCGTATTGGACCAAAGGCAAGGACGGCAAGCCGAACACATCCGGCATCGGAGCATGGCAGCTTGGTCTCCGCTACAACTACCTGAACCTCAACAACAAGGGGATCAATGGAGGCGTCCTGAACGACATTACGCTGGGCCTGAACTGGTTCCTCAATCCGAACATGAAGATGCAGATCAGCTACAGCATCACCAACCGGCATTCGCCCGCGTCGCCGGGGCAGCCGATTGGACTCAGCGATGGTACGATCCAGGGCCTCGGTTTGCGAGTGGCCATGGATTTCTGAGCTGCCCGACGCTATCGAACCCGCCGCTCGAAAGCGGCGGGTTTTTCGCATTTTGAACCTTGAGGCCGATCATTGGCATCTGATCCCAATCTGAGTGGGCGCCATTGAAGGTATCGGGGAACGCCCAGTCGTCTTTCACGGAGGTTGAAATACAATGACACTGAAGAAAGGGCTTTGTCTTTTGCTTCTCCTGGGTAGCCTCTCATCGTCTGGATGCGCGGGACTCCCTCGAGTTCACCAGGAAAAAGAAAAGCCCCCGGAGGTCCCTCTTACGAAGGAAGAACAAGAAGCGAAATATAACGATGATTTAGCAAGGGAGCTTCGTCTATACGGTGATTAATTTTTGGTGGATTCGGCCATGATCATGAGGTACCCTACCTGACGCATTCTGTATGTGCGTTTGAAGAATCATCGCCGGGGACAAGGGCTACCGCATGGATCATTCGCCGATCGAGCGCATCGCGGTCGTCGGTGCCGGACTGATGGGTCATGGCATTGCCCAGGATTTTGCCCTGGCAGGGTACCAGGTTCGACTTCATGACCTGAGCGATGACCGACTGGGAAGCGCACTCTCCGGCATCCGGGCCAACCTGCAAAACCTGGTGTCGCTGGAGCTGCTGGAGCAGGCCCGGATCGAGCCGGCAATGGCGGCAATCAGCGTGAGCACCGATCTGGATCGAACCGTCTCAGGGACGGAGCTGGTCATCGAAGCGATCGTTGAGGATCTCGCGGCCAAGCACACGCTCCTGCGTTTGTTGAACGAGTTCTGCAGTGCGGAGACCATCATCGCCAGCAACACCTCGAGCTTCATGCCGAGCCGGCTGGCCGAGGTGGCTTCGCGCCCGGATCGGCTGCTGGTGGCGCATTATTTCAATCCGCCTTACTTGATCCCCTTAGTCGAGATCGTGCCTGGGCCGGATACTTCGAGCGAGACCGTCATGGCGATGGTCGGCGTCCTTCAGCAGGTCGGCAAGAAGCCGGTCGTACTCAGGAAAGAAGCCACGGGGTTTGTTGGCAACCGGCTCCAGTTCGCCATGTTCCGGGAGGCCCTTGCGATCGTCGAAGCGGGCATCGCCGATCCCGAAGCCGTCGATCAGATTGTCCGGTTCGGCTTCGGCAGGAGACTGGCCGCGGCGGGACCGTTCGAGGTCTTCGACCTGGCGGGCCTCGATACGATACTGGCCGTCGCCTCGCAGATACTTCCGGAGCTGGACGCGCCCAACCCCATCGGGCAGGCCGTGCCGGCGCTCCTGTCGCGGAAGGTGGCCGAGGGTGATCTCGGCGTCAAGTCGGGCCGGGGATTTCATGAATGGACCACGGACAAGGCGGAGGAGCTGAGAAACCGGCTGACCCGGGCTCTCGCTCGGTCCGAATCCACCAGGTAGGGCACCGATCTCGAGCCGCCGGTACAATGACCTGATTCTCAGACGCCTGCCGGCGAGCTAAACTCGAGACCGAGACGTCGATGAAAAGCGCAATCACGCTGGAAAACGCCATCGCCATGATTCCCGATGGAGCGACCCTCGATCGGGGGGTTCTTCGGCGTCGGCACATCCCGGCGCTTGATCCAGGGCCTGGTCTCGGCGGGTCGGAACAATCTCACCTTGATCGCCAACGACACGTCGTTTCCAGGCATCGCCATCGGCAAGCTCATCGCGAACCTGGTAGTGACCGAGCTGGCCGTGATCGAGCTGGCCCCGGAGGGCCTTGTGCTCAAGGAGCGCGCCCCAGGGGTCTTGGTCGCGCCTATCCTGGCTGCCACCGGTGCCAGGCTTCTCGTGCCCGAATCCGTTCCGGAGATGGAACTGGCCTGAGCCATCGATTGACCTGATTTCGTTCCCGATGGGGTTCGCCTCTGATGTCCCTGCTGTCCGGCAAGTCCGCCATCGTCACCGGCTCAACCAGCGGCATCGGTCTGGGAATTGCCGAGCAGCTCGCGCAGGCGGGATGCCGCGTGCTGCTGAGCGGGTTCGGCGACGCCGCCCTTATCGAGGCGATCCGCTCGCGACTGGCTGAGCACTATCATGTCGATGTCCACTTCCACGGCGCCGATCTTACCAGGCCCGAGGAGGTCCAGGAACTGGTCCGGTTCGCGGAGGATCTCTTCGCAGGCGTGGATATCCTGGTGAACAACGCCGGCGTCCAGCATGCCTCCCCCATCACCGAGTTTCCCGTCGATCGCTGGGATTACGTGCTCGCCCTGAACCTTTCCGCGGTTTTCCACGGCATGCGCGCGGTGCTCCCGGGGATGCTCCGGCGCGACTGGGGCCGGATCGTCAACATCGCCTCGGCCCACGGGCTGGTCGCGTCGATCAACAAGGCGGCATATGTTGCATCGAAGCATGGCGTGGTAGGCCTCACCAAGGTTGCCGCTCTCGAGACCGCACAGACCGGCGTCACCGTCAACGCGATTGCTCCAGGCTGGGTCCTGACCCCCCTGGTCGAGGCCCAGATCCGGGCCCGGGCCGAGGCGGAGGGGAAGAGCTTTGATCAAGCGCGGCTCGATCTGCTTGCCGAGAAGCAACCGTCCCGGCAATTCGTCACTCCCGCCCAGATCGGCGATCTGGTGGTCTTCCTCTGCGGTCCGGCCGCCGATCAAATTCGCGGTCAGACCATTGGTGTCGATGGGGGATGGACGGCACAGTAGTGCAAATGGCTCATGTGGGGCACCTCGCGCCAGGCGCCTCTCCATAAAGGAAAATGATACAGGCATTCGCGTTTGATAGATAAATATAATAAACGTTGAGAATATTTAAGTGGGATGTTCGGAACTGCTCGTTGTTGAAACGAGCGGCGAGGCAGGTCATTCTCCAACTCACCGCCTGATGTGCCAGGCACTTTGGTCCAGAAGAACCGCGACCAACCACCGGATCGATCAGTCATGAGTTAGGGGGGGGAACAGCGTGGGGATGCCATCGACGCCGCTCGACGATGAAATTGCCGCCCTACGGGCAATTGTCGAGGGGACGGCACGCTGCACTGGCGAGGCATTCTTACAGTCCCTGGTTAGCCATCTGGCCTCCGCGATCGGCGTGAGTTACGCGTTCGTGGCCGAGTTCGCCGGGGTTCCGACGCGCGTCCGCACTCTCGCCTACTGGGGCAAAGGGGTACTTCGCGAGAACATCGAATTCGACCTCGCCGGCACACCTTGTGAGGACGTCGTGCGCGGGGGACTGTGCCACCACCCCGAAGGTGTGCGACAAAAGTTTCCCGACGACCAGGAGGTGATTGATCTGGGAATCGAGAGCTACCTCGGCGTTCCGCTGTTAGACGAGGGTGGGAAAATTGTCGGCCACCTGGCGGTGTGCGACGATCGGCCCATGCCGCTTGAGCCACGCCGGCTCTTTATCTTCCGGATCTTCGCCACGCGCGCAGCCGCCGAGCTCGAGCGGTTGCGGGTCGAGCAGCGGCTGGCGGAGAGCGAGCGACGCTACCGGGACCTCTACGAGGAGGCACCAAATGCCTACGTGTCGGTCGACAAAGACCGCAAATTCCTCAGTGTCAATAGCCGGGCGATTCACCTACTGGGCTATCCTGCCGAGGAGCTGGTCGGTTCCAGCATTTTGCGCCATCTGGCTGACTCCGCTTCGGGACGAGCCCTAGCCGAGCCAGCCCTAGACCGCGGGTTCGCCGGGGAAGAGATCTCGGGGTTGGAGCTGGAGATGCGACGGCGGGACAACAGTCCGCTCTGGGTCAGCGTCTGGATGCGACCCATGCGCGGCCTGAACGGGCAGATCCAGGCCGTGCATTCCATCTGGGTCGACATAACCGACCGCGTCTTGGCCGAGGCCGAGCGTGCCCGTCTGACCGAACAGAATCTTTATCTCCAGCAAGAGATCAAGTCCGTCCACAACTTCGAGGAGATCATCGGCCGGAGCCCTGCGCTTTCCACCGTGCTTGAGAAGGTTCGCCGCGTCTCCCCCACGGACGCATCGGTCTTGATCTACGGCGAAACGGGCACGGGCAAGGAATTGATCGCCAGGGCCATCCATTCCACGAGCCAACGTCGGGACAAGCCGCTCATTAAGGTCAACTGTGCGGCCCTGCCCGCGGGGCTCGTGGAGAGCGAGCTGTTCGGCCACGAGAAAGGGGCGTTCACCGGCGCGATCGCCCGGCACACGGGCCGGTTTGAACTGGCCGACGGTGGCACCATCTTTCTCGACGAGATCGGAGACCTCCCCTCCCCGATCCAGGCCAAGCTCCTCCGCGTCCTTCAGGAGCACGAGTTCGACCGGGTCGGCGGCACGTCCCCGAAGAAAGTGAACGTGCGGGTTATCGCCGCAACCAATCGCGACTTGCTCAAGGCAGTGCGCGAGAAGGCGTTCCGCGAAGATCTCTATTACCGACTCAGCGTCTTCCCGATCCAGCTCCCGCCGCTTCGCGAGCGATCCGAAGACATCCCGCTGCTGGCGAAGTACCTCCTCGATAAGTATGCCACTCGGATTGGAAGGCGATTCGAGGGGATTGAGCCCGACACACTTCGCAGGCTCGCGGTATACCCTTGGCCGGGCAACATCCGGGAACTGGAGAACGTCATCGAGCGTGCCGTGATCCTCGCAACCGGGCCGATGCTCGACGTCGATCCTGACGTCCTGGGACTCCCTTCGTCAGAAATCTTTCATACCTCGGATTCTCTCGAGGAGGTCGAGAGGAGCCACATCCAGAGCGTCCTCCAGCGGACACGCTGGGTCATTGAAGGGCCTCAAGGCGCGGCCGCCATCCTCGGGCTCCATCCGAACACCTTGCGCAGTCGCCTCAAGAAGCTTGGACTCTCGCGTCCCCCCCACGAGTTCTCGTAGTCCCCACGGCATTTCGTGGCATCTCTCCTCGTTCGCCCGTCCCTTTACGGCCTCGGCCCACCATTCGATAACCTTTTATTCCCTAGGCCCGCCAGTGACTTGTGGCGATCAAAGGGTCTGGCATTGAGACCTGGCACGGGAATCGCCTTATCTATTGTCCGGTTCATCGAGGGCTTCTCATGCTCATGATCACACGTTCCGAGGGAAACGACCTGACCCGCACGCTTAGGCTTGAGGGCAAGCTCCTGGGGCCGTGGATTGGCGAGTTGGAGCTAGCCTGCGGCAGGCCCCATTATCCCCCGAACCAAATCTGTTTAGACCTCGGCGGTCTGACCTTCCTCGACGCGGAAGGGGCACGTTGCCTCAAGGGCCTGATCCGTGATGGGACCCGTGTCATTGCTTGCTCCGGATTCGTCGCCGAGATGCTTCAACAAGAACAGCCTTGATGCGTGATCCGTTCTCGGCCACGCGAGTTCCACGACTACGTTGCGGACCTTCAACCTCTCAGGATCTCACCAATGCGTTCTTTCTTTCGATTCACGATCGTCGCCACATCTTTGCTGTTGTCAGTCGGGGCCCTTCCCGGCTGTTCCACCCACGAAGGTGAAGGGGGCAAGATGGACAGCGGCGCCATGGAGAAAGGCAAGATGGACAGCGGTTCCATGGAGAAAGGCAAGATGGACAGCGGCGCCATGGAGAAAGGCAGCATGAAGTAAGCT
Organism: Isosphaeraceae bacterium; assembly: GCA_052146555.1. Lineage (GTDB taxonomy): Bacteria > Planctomycetota > Planctomycetia > Isosphaerales > Isosphaeraceae > Aquisphaera. The sequence goes on along the minus strand of JBKQMU010000182.1, from coordinate 9,771 downwards.
CCGAGATCGCGTTTACGATTACCTAGATGTTTCCAGCTAGGAATTGGGCCGGCCTCCTAGTGCTCTGTCACAGCTTGATTTTCGGGTTGAGGTCTTGGGTATCGACGGGATTCTCAAATTCTGCCCGCCGGCCAACCCGAATTCTTAGCTGTGACAATGCAGTAGGTGTTTGCCGGGAGAAACTGAGCGGTGTCGCTCACCAGGCGGCAGATCTTCTCTTGCGATCGACCCGTCCCGCTGCGACGGCCAAGCCGGTGCCTCGGACGCGTTGAATTTCCGGTTTTCCTTCTCAAAGGTCCCAGCGATGTCAAGATTCAGTCTGTCGCGACTTCTCACCGTGCTTGGCTTTGCCCTGGTGGTTGCGATCGGGTTTGCCGTGGAGTGCCGGTCGCAGGCCCTCAAATCACACAACGGTGCTCCGGCCCCCGAGTTTCAAGGTGTTACAAAGTGGATCAACTCGGAGCCGCTCACCATGGCCAAGCTCAGGGGCAAGGTTGTTGTGGTCCACTTCTGGACCAACGGTTGCTACAATTGTCTGAACAACTACCCTCATTACAGGGCGTGGCAAGAGCGGTACGCGGGCAGGGACGTGGCGATCGTCGGCATCCATACGCCCGAGACGCTTGGCGAACATGATATTGAACGGATCAAGGCGCAGGCAGCCAAGCACGGGCTCAAGTTCCCGATCGCGGTCGATAATAGCGGCACCAACTGGAACGCCTGGGATAACCACACCTGGCCGACGGTTTACGTGATCGACCGGCGTGGCATTGTCCGATACGCCTGGGAGGGTGAACTAAGCTATCAGGGCGCAGCCGGTGAAGAAACGGTTCGGAAACTCATCGACAAGCTGTTGCTTGAACGCGGATGAATGCTTCGAGCGATCAGGCGAGAGGTCTCTTGCCGACCGAGCAAGGACCGAAGAGCAAACCCTACTTGCTGGGTGCCTGTACTCAGGATGGTAATCCCGCCTCCCACAGCGAGAAGTCTAGCAGCGCCGTCTCGAGTGAGGAAAAGGGTTGCCACGTTTGCATTTCGAGGACTCCGTCATGACAGGGCCACGCCGTATCCCATCGAGTGAAATCACTCCGGCGGAGACGTACTTCAATCGACGAGCGTTCATGAAGGCCGGGGCCGCGGCTGCCAGCTTGGTGGCGACCGGCCTGGCCTACCGGCGGCTGAACCGGGTGGGGTCTTCGTCGGTGGAAACGCAGCAACTTTCAGGCCTGTCGATTACGGCGGCGAAGGCGGAGGACACGGTCAAGGGGTTTCGCACCGACGAGCCGATGTCGACCCTTCAGCAAGTTGGCAATTACAACAACTACTACGAATTCACGACCGACAAGGAAGCTGTTGCAGCGGCGGCGGTCGGATTCGTGTCGCGTCCATGGACGGTGGCCGTGGATGGGATGGTCCATAAGCCGAAGGTGTTCGACCTGGACGAGATTCTTCGGCTCGGCTCGCTGGAAGAGCGGGTGTACCGGATGCGCTGCGTCGAGGGATGGTCGATGGTGATTCCATGGGACGGGCTCCCTCTTGCCAGATTGATCTACCGGGTAGAGCCGATGGGCAGCGCCAAGTACGTCGCATTTCAGACTCTGCTTGATCCTGCCCGTCTGCCGGGCCAGAGGGGTTCAGTTCTTGACTGGCCATATGTCGAGGGGCTTCGAATGGACGAGGCAATGAACCCGCTTACCCTTTTGGCGGTCGGCATCTACGGCCGCGAGCTGCCGGCCCAAAATGGTGCCCCCCTCCGGTTGGTAGTACCTTGGAAATACGGGTTCAAGGGGATCAAATCAATCGTGAAGATCACGCTCGTGTCCGACCAGCCGCCGACGACGTGGAGCGCTCGCGCCCCGTCGGAGTACGGGTTCTTCGCGAACGTCAACCCGGCCGTCCCCCATCCACGATGGAGCCAGGCGACTGAGCAGAGGGTCGGGGAGTCGGGCCGTCGGCCGACTCTCGTATTCAACGGGTACGCTGATCAGGTCGGCCACCTGTACGCCGGAATGGACCTGCGGGCCAACTTCTAAACCCGCGGCTATGATTGCCTCCCCTGCTCTCTCGATGACTGACATTGAACAAGACAAGAGACACGGCCGAATGCTCAGCTCGGTTCTCAACCATAGACTTTGGGGGCGGCGATCTTGAAGGTCGGTCGATTCACCAAGACTGTCGTCCTGCTCAACTGCATCGTGCCGGTTACCCTCCTCGGCTGGGACGCTTGGGGCGGCCGGCTGGGTGCCAATCCGGTCAATTTCGCCATCCGCACGACGGGGATACTCGCGCTCATCTTCCTCGTGCTTTCGCTGACCGTTACCCCCGCTAGCCGGGTCACCGGCTGGGGGTGGCTCGGACAGTTCCGGCGAACGTTCGGGCTGTGCGCCTTCTTCCACGCCGCCCTGCACTTCCTTCTCTATTTTGGATTCGACCGCGCAGCGAAAGTTGGCGACACAGCCTCGGAGATCGTCAAACGTCCCTATTTAATGGTGGGGATGACAGGATTGATCCTCATGGTACCGCTGGCGGTGACGTCGACGAACAGAATGATCAAGCGATTGGGGCCGGCACGTTGGAAGGTTCTGCACCGGCTGGCATATATCGCGGCAACGGCCGGGGCCTTGCACTTCTACATGCTCGTCAAAGCCGACACCAAGCGACCGATCGCGTTTGCCTCCGCCTTAGGCGTTCTTTTCCTGTATCGCATGATCGCCCACTACCGGCAGCTACGAGCGGACGCTTGGAAGTTTCGGTCCGCCCCGCCTGCCGCCGCTCCCACGCGGTCGAAGCCTTGGGCCGGGCAGCTACGAGTCGCCCAGGTATTCGACGAAACGCCCGAGGTCCGCACCTTCCGCCTTGCGACGGGAACGGGACCCCGCCTGCCCTTCGAGTTCCTCCCCGGGCAGTACCTGAGTTTGACGCTCGAGATTAACGGCCAAAAAGTCCGCCGGTCGTACACGATCGCGTCGTCGCCGACGCGCGTTGGGTATTGCGAGCTGACGGTGAAACGGGAGGAACGCGGGCTGGCGTCCCGGCATCTCCACGACTCCGTCCATGCGGGTTACCTGCTCGACGTCCGCGCCCCGGCCGGCCGGTTCACGTTCAACGGGACCGAGGCCGATAGCATCGTCCTGATCGCTGGCGGGGTGGGGATCACTCCGCTGATGTCCAAGATCCGCTACCTGACCGATTTATGCTGGCCTGGCGATATTTACCTTGTCTTCTCCGTCAAGACCGAGCGAGACATCATTTTCCGCGACGAGCTCGAAGCCCTGAAGCGACGCCACCCGAACTTGCACGTCATCGTGACACTCACCCGCGATGACGGGCCGGGGTGGTCCGGTGAGCGGGGGCGGATCAGCTCCACGTTGTTGGCCCGGGTGATCCCCAATATTGCAGCCCGCCTAGTTCACATCTGTGGGCCAACCGAGATGACTGAGCCGACCCGGCAGATGCTCCACGACCTGGGCGTGCCCGCCGAGTCGATCCAGGTGGAGTCATTCGCGTCGCCCAGCCGTGCCGCCACAAATGGCCAGTCTGCCCCCGCCGCGACCATCGCGACGCCCGTCGCATCAGACGACTACGAGGGCGAAGCCACGATCACATTTGCCCGCTCAGGCAAATCAGCCTCGGTGCCCGTGGATCAGACGGTCCTCGAGGCCGCCGAAGCGCTGGGGGTTGCGATCAACTATGACTGCCGGGCCGGCATTTGCGGTCAGTGCAAGATAAAGCTGATCGCCGGCCACGTGGTCATGGATGCGGAGGACGCTCTGGACCCGGCAGATCGTGCCAACGACGTGATCCTGGGCTGTCAGGCCCGGTGCCTCGACCAGGTGATCGTCGAGGCGTGACGGCCGCCCGCCCGCCGGTCCATTCCGCCCGAGCGGCTTCGCCTCGAATACCCCAACGGCGATCCAACGACACTGTGTGTGGCAGGGGTACCAGTACGCGCGAGATGCAGGCGCCAACGAGTTACGGAGCAACGCCGACTGGACTGGAATCACAAACCGTTCGTTTGGCTTAAGCGAGCAGCAGGAATCAGTTTACTTGTCGGCCGTCACTTTTTTTGCGACCGGAGCGGGGTGAGGATCTTTGGACGCCTAAGAAACACGCGCAGGCGGTGTTCTTCAACGCGTTCTGATCACCGCCTCACTACCCGGATCAATCACATAACCAAGCTGAGTACGACGCTGATAACGATGCAAGTCACAATAGGGAAATAGATCCGGCTGTTCTCCTTCTCGATCACGATATCGCCGGGGAGCCGCCCCAGCCTGGGCAGATTCGGGACGAGCACCCAGATGAGTCCGATCCCGGCGATGACCAGTCCAACGACGACGAGAACCCATCCAAAGGCGCTGTTCCCATTTGCTCCGTTCATCTACCCCTTCCTCCCCAAAATCAGCGCCCCTGGGTGCACGACGAAACGCGATGCCCGGTCCAGCCTTGGACTCTCGATTCGACGAAGCCCGCTTGATCAAGCATATCGAGGAGCGACCGCTCCCACACAGCCCCGGCGATTCAGTCTGACCAAGAGCCCTTGCTCGCCACTACCTCGGGCGTGTCCTGCGGCTCCAGCAGGCGTGCCTGTGCGACGGGTTGAAAACACCCACTGGCACCAGCCCCTCGACCTCATTTTCGACAGCGAGACGATGTCCGAGTGGTTTTGCATGCCCGACGACGCTGACCTCCCCTCCACGTTCAGTATGGACTGCGTGCGGGCGAAGAAGCGGAAGTGAGCCTGCCAACAGGGACGATAAGCTACTCTGCGTGGCACGCTCTCGTGACCAGGAGCTATGCTGGTTCCGCGCCCTGGTCTTCGGAGCTATGAGCCTGAGCCGAGATCAGGTTGGCTAAAGCAGCAACGGCGTCCTCGGCATCGCAACCCTGGGCTTCGAGAGCCAGCATCGTTCCGTACTCGGCGGCGAGGCTCAACAAGCTCAGGATACTCTTGCCGTTGGCTATGATGTCCTTGCAGTGAACTCGGACTTCGGACTGGAACGCATTCGCCACCTTCACAAAATTGTCAGCGACTCTCAGATGGAGTCCCAGGGAGTTACTAATCCCGACTTGGCGACGGGCGATATGGATGTTCTGAGCCATAGGAATTGACTCCGCTCGGTCACGGCCCTGCTCAATTGCCTGCCAACGATTCGACAGGTGCTCCTCTGGATTTGAGTGACAGACATCTATTCTGCCAAATAAAACCGAGAACGCAACAACTTTAAGCAGGGCGACGGTTCAGCCTGTTGCTCATCAGATCTCTTCACATAATAGATTGTGAGAATGACTTTCGAGGACTGGACGGCGCGGGAGGATTTGACGATGCTCCCAATAGGCGAGATTGTGGGTGCGATCTTCCCGAGGATGGTCTGGACGCCGATCACTGGACACGCCGAGAGTTCATGCTCGGCGATAAGAAGGCGGGACCGCTCAAGCTTGAGGTCGCCTGGGTAAAAGTGATCGACGGCAAGAACGGGAAGTGAGGCAGGACGATCTCTCATGATGCTCGTTCCCGACGACTGCAAGCTGTTCCTTAAGCTGCACAAGGCGCTGACACTCTTCGTCAATCAGCGGCTCAAGGTCGTCAAGACGCCTGCCAAGTCGGCGAAGGTGATCTTCGCCCTCCCGCCCGATCAGCGACTCAAAGTCCGGGATGCCTTCCTCAAGCACCTCAACCTCATCGACACCTTCGCCGAGGAGAACCCATTCAAGCTCGACCCCGAGGAACTGGGCATCGTGCGATCCTGGAAACACCTCGTGGCAGGTGAGTTTTATGTCTTCCGACACCTCAAGAATTACACGATCTTCCTCACGACGAAGGAGCCAACCGTCGCCTACGGCGTCGTGGCGCTGAGTGAACCGTTCGAGGAGGTGATTGACCGGGAACTTCCCTTCCTGTGCAAGACGGTCCTGCTGCCGTTCCAGGGTCGGATCGTCTACGACGGGGTGCTGTCCGGCAACAAGCTCATCTTCGGCAGCAACATCCGCAGGCAACTCAACGATGCCTACAACGATGCCAAGAAGCGGCACGGCATCGTCACAAGCCTCCCCTGGCGTGCTGAAACGCCGCAAGCCGTGCCGAAGCGAGGCACCGCCCGGAAGAAGCAAAGAAAGCCAGGAAGCGGGTTGATCGGTCGCTGGCGGATCACCTGGATGGAGAGCTGGGACCAGGACTTCGTGGACGAGGAGGTCGAGGGGTTCTTCGAGTTGGAGCCAAAGGGGATCGGACGGTTTCAGTTCGGGTACGTGAAGGGCGAGGTTGACTATCAAGAGACAGAGCGGGATGGCAAGCCTGCCATCGAGTTCTCCTGGGACGGCAACGACGAGATGGACCCGGCGCAGGGGCGGGGCTGGGCGGTCCTCGACGGGGATGAGATCGAGGGGCGGATTTTCTTCCATCGAGGTGACGACTCAGCCTTCCGGGCGGTCAGGAAGGGGCGTTGAACCGTGACGATCACGGTCGTTGAGGGTGACCTCCTGGACCAACCCGTTGACATATTCGTCAACGCCTGGAACCGCAACTTCATCCCGTGGTGGCTAATGCTACCCCAGGTGGTCTCCGGGGCGATCAAGTGGAGGGCGGGGACGACCCCTGCGTCGGTTTGGTCTCTTCCCACTGGGCGGTGCCGTGCGGACCTCGGCGGGTCGGCTGCCGTAACGGGGGGCATCATTCACGTCGCCGGGATCAACCTGCTCTGGAGTGCCTCGGAGCGGTCGATCTGGGATTCCGTTCGCAGCGCCGTCAAACTTGCCGTCGAGCACGGCGACCGCTCCCTCCCATTCCCTTTGATCGGGGCGGGCTCGGGCGGGATTGACGCCGATCGAGCCACGGAGATCATGCTGGACGAACTGCGATCGATCGACCCTCCGCTCGAAGTCACCGTCGTCCGTTACAGGAAATGAAGTGGGGGAGATGGTGGTCTCATGAGTCTCTACTCCCGCCTCATCTTCCCCCGGCTGTGCGATTGGGCGATGCGGACGCCTCACATCGAGCAGCTCCGCAGGGAAGTGCTCGCCAAGGCGAACGACGAGATCCTGGAGATCGGGTTCGGCACGGGGCTCAACCTTGGGCATTATCCCGAACACGTCCGTCACCTCACTGCGGTCGATCCGGGGGTCGGCATGACACGGATCGCCCGCCGCAGGATCAAGATGAGCCACATTGATGTGGACCTCCGGGTGCAGAGCGGCGAGGAATTGCCGTTCGAGGACGGGCGATTCGATTGTGTGGTGAGCACCTGGACGCTGTGCAGCATCCGGGAGGCAGGACGAGCAGTCAGTGAGATTGGGCGGGTGCTCAGACCAGAAGGGCGGTACGTCTTCCTGGAGCACGGGCTGGGTGACGATCCCGGAGTTCAGCGGTGGCAGCGCCGCTTGTCGCCGCTCCAGCGGCGAGTTGCCGACGGGTGCCGCCTGGATGTGGATGTCGAAGCCTTGATCCGAACGGGACCGTTCGGTGATGTCCGGGTCGAGCGGTTCTTGCTGGAAAATACGCCGAGGATCGTCGGTTCGATGTACCGGGGGGTCGCCGTGAAGTGAGGGTCCGGTGCCTTCTACGGTCTTAAAGCGGGCGAGAGACTTTCGTTTCGGCGATCTCCCTCTGAATAGCCTTTCGAATCCCCATGGGGCGGATCGGGAACACCTCCAGGGGTGTCCGATCCCGGACGATCATTGGGTTCTTCAGCCCCTCAATCAAATATGCGGCGAGCCATCGAACTGGGCAAGCAGAACCTACGTCTTCCGTTCGGTGCGTTTATCGTGATCGTGGATCGGCTCTCTGACAAGATTCCGGCGGAAGGCTGGAACCGCACCGAGATGAACCCGATCTGGCACGGTGAGATTGACGTCACTAACCGGCAGGCGGAAGACCACCCCACCATCGACGGGACGCAACTCGTCCTCTACACCACGGCCGAGTCCTCTCCCATGTGCCAGAGCGCCGTTGTCTGGACAGGCATCGAAACGGTGGTTTTCGGAAGCTCGATCCGCTTTCTCCAGAGCCGTGGGTGGTGGCAAATCGACATCTCTGTGATGGCCGGCGAGGGCCAGAGGAGCGTAGATCTCTGCCATGGCAACTCGGCCGACCAGGCGAGGGTGGACAAGTTGGCAAGACGCTGACGATCAACGAGAGCGTCAGGGGCTGACCTGATCCCTGGCATGCTCGACTGGCCAAGCGCGGCCAGGGACGAGCACGAGACCAGATTACCAGCCCAAACCGACCGTAGATCCGGGGTGAATTCATCGTCATTGGCACGCTATAAGCTAGGGATTGTTCTCCGCATCTCTCGCCGCTACATCCTCGATCCCTCACGTCACCTTTACTTCGCTTAGGAGCCCTACACATGCGTGACAGAGATGTGGTTCTCAGCCACTACCCCGAGGCCGAGGCCGTCGAGGAGCTTCTATCCCTTCGGCAATCCGCACCGATTTATCGGCGCTGCTGGTTCGTCTACGAGGGCCCTGATCTGGACGCTCGCGTGCTGGCTCGTGGCACTACGGAGGACCAGGCGTGGGCTAACGCCGCCCGTGGGCTCCTTAATGCTAGGCGACGGGTCAGAGTGGTGTTGGTTGATTGACCGGAACCCAGTTCCTCACCTCGCACACACCCGTCAGCAACCCTCTTTCAAGAGCCAAGCTCATGGACGAGCAAGATTTGGTCCTCTGCTCGGCAAATCAATGGATCTATCCACTCACATGTGGCGAAGCTGTTTGCTGAGTAATAAGGAAAATCTGGTACAAAATTCCAGCGGCGAGGAGCCGCTTCCCAAGCTTTCGCTCGACCTATCATTGGTAACGGATCACCGTGAAATAGAGAAACCGGGGTCGAGAGACAAGGGGTACTGAACGTTCGTTTCGATGGTTCGATTTGCCGCTTTCGTACCAATCCCAAAGGAGAAGACAGGGCGGCATCGTGCCGCCCCGCGCGCTACCGGGATTGGCCTAAAAGCGATAAATACATGAAGAGATCGTGTTGCAATCATCTAGCTAAGCGAGCAACCCCGTTTGTCCCATTTCCGCTGAACCAGCACAGTTCGGGAACTCGCGCAGGGCCGGGTGTTTTGGGTCGCGGACGACGCCCAGCGACGAGAACGCTGCCCCACCAGTCGGCCGGCCAGTAGACCGATAGGAAGCCCGTCCCAGGCGTGCGAGTGTGCTTCACGACGTGTGCGAGCCAGAGAACCTTGCCGCTCTTGCGGAGAGTGCCGAGGGCGGCCAATTCGAACACCTTCGTCACGACGACACCGGGTGGCTCCGACCCAGGAACGCGCACCGTTGATAGAATGAGCGTGTACCTTGTCACGCCCGGAGGAGCGCATGCACAAAAGGACATTGTCGATCGATGGCATTCCCGTGCCTTCCTTCTTGTACGGGACCGCCTGGAAGGAGCAACAGACGCAGCGGTTGACCGACCTCGCCCTTCGGCAAGGCTTCCGGGGTATCGATACCGCCAACCAGCGCCGTCATTACGATGAGGCCGCAGTCGGTCGGGCCGTCGCGGCCTCGGTCGAGGGCGGCCTGCTAACCCGGAACGACCTGTTCCTGCAGACCAAGTTCACGTTCCAGGAAGGGCAAGATCACCGTCTGCCTTACAACCCCGAGGCTCCCATTGCGGTCCAGGTTGAGCAATCCTTTGCCAGCTCGCTAGAACACTTGGGCGTTGAGGCGATCGATTCCATCTTGCTCCACGGGCCAACCCAGCGGATCGGTCTGGCGGCGGCCGACTGGGAGGCTTGGCGGGCGATGGAGATGATTCAGCAAAGCGGCCGC
>JBKQMU010000181.1:0-9498 GCA_052146555.1 Isosphaeraceae bacterium | reverse complement strand
GAAACGAGACGATGGAATTCGGAGACGCGCTCACTCGAAAATGGCGATCCCCTCGCAAGTGCCCTCGCCGAAAGCTTTTAAATAAAGGATGAGGTCCCGGGTCACCTCTCATCACGCTTGTTCCAGGTCTAGTTAGGGTTCGCAGTGATGGTGCTCCAAATGACCCCCCACTCTGGTGGTCCGATCTCAGTGGCTAGTACATGATCCCCCATTGTTCCGTTGGAGGGATAATCCCATGTTCGAACACAGTCATAGCACCGAGAAAGTGCAGGCGGAGGTCAGATACCCGAAGTGCCGTGTGACGATTCACAACCGCACGCCCTCGGACTGGCAGGCCTCGATCGTGGAAGTTGCTTGCAAATTCTTCTACAAGACACCAGACGGATCGATCGTCGATGAGGTTCGGGGTTCCGCAAGGGTGCATGTCTCTGCAGGAGGAAATGTCGAAGTCGATGGCACGATGGAATTCTGCTGCAAGGCCGTGAAGACCCTTGTGGTAATGTTCTTGGAGGGCCAAGAAACGCCGCTGGAAGTCAACGACCCAGCCGAAGCAAACAAGTGCCTTACGGCTATCACCCACAACGTCACGCCAACGAATATGGTGGATGAGTATGTGGGGGCAGCCAATCGTGCGGCATTGTTGGTGCTCAGGTAGGCTTCTGACGCCTTCGGGCTACATCGGCGTCTGCGCCCTCACCGTATGCACTCCAAAGACACGATTCCTAACCCTTTCAGGGATCTGAGAGACACCCGAGAGCTCCGCGCGCGGCTCCGCTGACGTACTCAATTGTTGCAGAGGTCTCCCGGGGACACCACGGTCGAGGGTCTCCGGGACTTCAGGGGTACGGTAGTCAATTCGTCCGGAGCGGTCGGGCCTTCTCGGAACACAGCTCGATTCCCGTCGGATTCTGTCAATGCTCGCTGTGTCCCTGTTTCCGTCCCCAAGTCGACGGCAGCGGTTCTGACCGGATCTTCCCGGGTGCGTCGCCGCGGGCGAGACCCGGGAAGAGACCCTGCAACTGATCCGGGAAGCCATTGCATTTCACATCGAGGGGATGCGGCGACACGGCCAGACCGTCCCCGAGCCCACGTCTTCCTGCGAGTACGTCGACGTTGTCATGACCTCGTGATCCGGCCATGACCGCAGAGGGTCGAACTGCGGCAACTGGACCACATCAAACCCGTACGACCACCTTGCCAAAATGGCTGCCGCTTTCGAGGTGTTTGAACGCCCCGATGGCGTCCTGGAAATCGAAGACCCGGTCGATGACTGGATGGAGCTGGCTGACGGTGATCGCCCGGTTCATGGCCTCGAACATGGTTCGAGACCCGACGAAGATGCCCTGAACGCGGATGCCTTTCATCAAGATTGGCATCGGGTTAACGTCGCCCAGCCCGGAGAGGACACCGATCAGCGCTATATGGCCTCCTCTTCGCACCGCGCGGAACGATCGCGGCAGCGTGCCCGCGCCGCCGACTTCGACGACGTGATCGACGCCCCGGCCTTGGGTAAGCGCGAGCACCTGGCGGTCCCACTCGGGAGTCGTCTTGTAGTTGATCACCACCGACGCGCCCATCTCGCGCAGCCGCGCGACTTTCTCATCGTGGCTGGAGGTCGAAATGACGCGGGCGCCGGCCATTTTGGCGAACTGGAGGGCGAAGATCGAAACGCCGCCGGTACCGAGGGTCAAAACCGTATCACCCGGCTTGATTCCGCCACTGTCTACGAGGGCGTGCCAGGCGGTGACCGCTGCGCAGGGAAGGGTCGCGGCTTCCTCGAAACTGAGATGCTCTGGAATCGAGACTACGCCCTCCTCCGGCATCACGATTTCTTCGGCGAGCGTTCCGTCGATCTCGCCGCCCATCGCGGAGCGGGCCTTGGAATCATCGATCGGGCCGGCAGTCCAGGCGGGCATGAAGCAGGCCGCGACCCGGTCACCTGGCTTGAACCGGGTTGCTCCCGGCCCCGTCGCGGTCACTTCGCCCGCGCCGTCGGAGAGCGGAATCCGGGGCAAGGGGAGTTTGGGGTTATAGTGTCCCTTGCTGATCAAGAGATCCCGGTAGTTCAAGGAGACCGCCTTGACTTTGATCAGCACTTCACCAGGCCCGGGCGCGGGCGCGGGCAAGTCGTCACGCTTGAGTGTCTCGGGACCGCCGAATTCGTGAATCCGATATGCGTGCATTCCTGGCTCCCATGCTGAGGCTTTTCGACTATGCTGGGAACTGGCCGTGCCAGATCCTTCCTTGCTAGGATGACGCCTGCTCTCGTCCGCCGCGATAGTTTTTTGCCCAGGTTAGGGAATGTTGCGCCAAGCGACCCGCTGGTCAGTCTCCGTGGTATCCAGACTGGTGGTGCTGGCTCCCGTGCTCGCCCTTTTACCCGCAGCGCTTCTGGATATCGGCCCGGATGGGACGGTGCGAGCCTCGATTTTCCCCCTGGTTCTGACAGCTTACGACTCGCTCATGCGCACGAGCATGATCAATAGCCTGGCCGTTTCGGCGGGGATCGCGGCCGGATCAGTCGCGCTAGGGGTGAGCCTGGGGCGAATTCTGTGCCGGTGGAGATTCTGGGGCCGTCCCTTTGGGGCGGCAGCCGTCAGCGCGCCGGCGGTTGTCCCTCCCGCCTTCCTGGCGCTGGGCCTCTTGGGGCTTTTTGGCGAATCAGCGCCGGCGCCATGGAAACAGTTTTGGGCACTATTCGCGGCGCCAGGAGCGGCCCCACTCGATTGGCCCTGGGTCCTCTGGATCTGGGCCGCCTTGATCCAGGGAGTGGCGCTGGTCGTGGTTTCCACACGCGCGACGCTCGATCGGCTGGACCCGGATCTCGAGGATGCGGCGCGGCTGGCCGGGGCCGCGCCATTGCGGATTTGGTGGACCCTCCTCTGGCCGATACTCCGTCCGGCTCTGACGGCGACCGGCGGGCTCATTTTTGTCATGAACCTGGCGGACCCGGGCGCTCCGCTCGTGCTTGGACTGCGGCGCACGGTGGCCTTCCAGATCGTGACATCGGCGATGCGAATCGATCCGTTTCCCAGGATCGCGGCCGCCGGCCTGTTCGTACTCGTATTCGCCCTGGCCGGTGGCGCATTCGCGCGGTGGCCGGCGAGAGCGAACAGGTCAGTAGAGCCCGAGCATGACCCGGCCGCCGGCAGATCGCCCCGTGGTGATGAGCGCCGCCGCCGCAAACGTGATGACGTCGGGGCACATCACGTCGGGGCACGCACCCTTGCCTGGTCGTTGCTACTCTTCGTTTGGCTCATCCTGGCGTGGTTGCCGGTTGCTGGGCTCTTGCGGATGAGTTTGCAAGGCGGAAACCGTGCTGACTCGCGCGGGGGGCAAGCCAGTCCGTCGGGCACTAGTGTCTTGCACCTGCTTTTTTCGGACCCGACCGGCCGGCTCCTGACTCACTCTGCGCTTTTGGGTGTTAGCGTGTTCGTGATCGTGGCGTTGCTGGCTCGATGGCCGGCGAGGTTGCCACCCGGGCCGAGGTTTCCGAGCGGGGAACGTCGGGAGCGTAAGCGTTCGGGTCGCGAACTCTTGATCTGGAGCGTGCCGCCACTTGTTGTAGGCGTTGGCATGCTGGCGCTCTTGCGAGTCGTAGAGCTCGCCGGAGGGTTGCTGGTTGCCAGCCTGGGCTGGCGAGTCGCCGGGGCCTGCGTGGCGAGATTGGCGCTGGAGCTTCAACCGTCGCGGACGCCGGGCCTCTTGCTCGTTGCGGGCGTCTGCCTGGCAGTTCTGCCGCGGCGGCTTATGAACCGGCATGAAGCTGCGGGTTCGGAAGAGGCCTGTGCCCGGCGGATCGAACAGGCGGTGCTCTCCGGGGCCGGATACAGACGCGCATCGCGCCTGGCCCTGTGCGGCGCCTGGGCAATTCCGACGCCGACCGCTGTCCTCTGGGCGACGCTGGCCGCGACCAGCATCACCCCGGCGGTCCTGCTGGCGCCCTCGTTTGCGAGCTTGCCCGTCGGCCCGGGCGTCGTGGTGCTGGCCGATCAGCCGGAGAGCGGCCGTGCCCGAGCGGCTCTTCTGGCCCTGCTGGCCATCGGCGCTCAGCTCTCGGTCCTGGGCTGGGTCGCGGCTGGGGATCGTACCCGTCGCGAACTCGACCCAGCGGACCTGGCCTGATCGCCAGCGCGCCTGGGGCTCGGTCGCTCTTGCGGGACTCGACGCATGAGCACTTGACCGTGTAAGATGGTTGAATCGTCCAAGAGCAATTTGTAGCCAGGGAGTGAGGGCCCAGCGGCCCCGAGACCGACGATGGACACGGCGAAGCTCGCGCTGGAGAACGGTACTGTCTTCACCGGAGGTACCTTTGGCGCGCGGGGAGAAATCGATGGCGAGGTCGTCTTCAACACGAGCATGACGGGGTATCAGGAGATCCTGACCGACCCCTCCTATCACGGCCAGATCGTCACGATGACGTATCCGCAGATCGGCAATTATGGCGTCAATGAGCAGGACATCGAAAGCAGCCATCCCTGGGTCCGGGGCTTTGTGATCCGCGAGTTGAGCCGGCGGGTGAGCAACTTCCGGGCCCAGAACTCGCTCGAAGCGTTCCTGTCCGATCACGGCATCCTCGGCGTGGAAGGCATCGACACCCGGGCGCTGGTGCGCTTGACGCGCGACCAGGGGGCGATGAAGGGCGTGCTCTCGACGACTGACCTCGACGACGCCAGCTTGGTGGAAAAGGCGCGGCGAAGTCCTGGACTCGTTGGCCGCGACCTGGCGCGCGAGGTCATGCCCCGCGAGTCGTTTGTCTGGGAGCCGGGACTGGACCACGACTTCGAGCTGGATCCGCGCGCCACGGGAAACTGCCGGCCGGCTCGCGAGTCGAGCAACGGGCAGAGCACGCGTCGCCCGCACGTCGTGGCGCTCGATTTCGGCATGAAGTGGAACATCCTGCGGCACTTGGTCGACATCGGCTGCCGGGTGACCGCAGTTCCCGGTTCCATGCCGGCTCAGGCGATCCTCGACCACCATCCTGACGGCATCATTCTCTCCAACGGCCCGGGCGACCCCAGCGCGCTCTTAGAACCGATCAATGCCCTGCGAACGCTGATCCGGACGGCCGCCGAATCGCGCGGCATCCCGATTTTTGGCATCTGCCTGGGACACCAGATTATGGGCCAGGCCTTCGGAGGTAAGACGTTCAAGCTCAAGTTCGGCCATCGCGGGGCCAATCACCCGGTGCGTAACCAGCGAACCGGCCGGGTCGAGATCACCACCCAGAACCACGGCTTCGCGGTCGATCCGACCACGCTTCCCAGCGACGTCGAGCTCAGCCACGTCAATCTCAATGACCAGACTTCCGAGGGCATGCTCCACAAGCGTCTTCCTGTTTTCAGCGTCCAGTACCACCCCGAAGCCTCCGCCGGCCCTCACGATAGTCAGTATCTCTTCGATGAGTTCCGATCGCTCATGAGGTAGTCGGCAGGTGGCGGTTGTCTCGGGTGACGCGTGTCACCCGACTCAGGACATCGCCTTCTTGAGTCTCGTGATTTCTGGTTCTTCTGGGTGCCACGCACACGTGCAGAGTGAGCGTGCCGGGCGAGCTTTGAACCTGACGCCGGCTTGGGCACGCTTGCTAAGACGCAGACGTGGCACCCGACGTAGGACATCGCGGCTTGGAGTGATCGCAAGGGAACCGACCTGGGTGCCACGCTCACGGGCAAAGTGAGCGTGTCGGGCCAGCGTGGAAGCCTTGGCTTGAGCCGATTTAAGACTGTCTCAGACTCGCAACGAACGAGGCGCTCAGTCCCCTGCCCTCGATGGCCGTTGGGATTCTGTTCTCAAGAACAGTTGGACGAAGCCATGATGGGGTTATCTCGGCCGGTCGCCTCGCGACGACGCAGCCCACGGAATTGACGACACACTTGCCCGGCGGTACCCTGTAACTTTGCAATGCCAAGCGACCGGTAGTCCGGTTGCTGCCGGACCGGATCGGAGCTGACTGCCGTGGGTTCGACGTGCGTCGTGGGCCTCCAGTGGGGCGATGAGGCCAAGGGGAAAATTGTTGACCTGCTCTGCGACCAGCACGACGTGGTGGTTCGCTATCAAGGGGGAGCGAACGCCGGTCACACGGTCGTTCACGAGGGCAAGACCTACAAGCTCTCGCTGGTGCCGACGGGAATCCTCCGCGAAGGCATCCATTGCGTCATCGGCAATGGCGTCGTCGTTCACCCTCCAGCCCTGCTCCAAGAGATCGAGACGCTTGCCACACAAGGCATCGACATCGGCCAGCGGCTACACCTAAGCGACCGGGCGCACGTGATCTTGCCGTACCACCTGGCCGAAGAGCGGCTGACCGAGGAATCGGCATCGGCTGCGGATCACCTGGGGACCACGCGGCGTGGAATCGGTCCCTGCTATCGCGACAAGGTTGGCCGGGTGCACGGCGTCCGGGTCGCCGACCTGTACCACGTTGGGCTTTTCCGAGAGCGCCTGGAGCGGATTGTCGATTACAAGAACCGGCTTCTCTCGGCCATGTTGCCGGATTTCACTCCACTGGAGGCATCGGCCGTGGCCGAGGAGTATCTCGACTACGCCGAGCGGCTGCGGCCTTACGTCACCGATACGACCGGCTGGCTGCACCGGGCGATGGGGGAAGGCCAGAGGCTGCTCTTCGAGGGAGCGCAGGGATCGCTTTTGGATGTGGATCACGGCAGCTACCCGTACGTGACCAGTTCCAGCAGTAGTGCGGCGGGAATCGCGGCGGGGTCGGGCGTGCCCACGCGTCACATCGACCGCTGGATCGGCATCGTCAAGGCGTACACGACGCGGGTTGGAGGCGGGCCGTTCCCCACCGAGCAAGACAATCCCACCGGCGAGCGAATTCGCCGGATCGGTCGGGAGTACGGGACCGTGACCAACCGCCCGAGGCGCTGCGGTTGGTTCGACGCGGTCGCCGCAGGCTATTCGGCCAGGGTCTGCGGCTCGACCGAGATTGCCATCATGCTTCTGGATGTCCTCTCCGGCATCGACGAGCTCCAGGTCGCCGTGGCTTATGAGAAGAACGGCCGGAGGTTCAGTGAGCTTCCCGCATCGCTGGCCGATTTCGAGCTCTGCCGGCCGGTTTACGAGACCTTGCCAGGCTGGGACGAAGACCTCACCGGTGTGCGGAGTTGGTCCGACCTTCCGCACCAGGCCAGAAGCTATGTTTGCTTCGTGGCACGCAAGGTGGGTGTTCCCGCCTCGATCGTGTCGGTCGGGCCGGACCGCCGTCAGACCATCCTGGTTCCTGAGTCCGCCCGGGTCTAGTCCGGACCCGTCGCCAGTGGTTGGACCGGAACGCCGGCGCCCCCGTAGAGGCCCAGCCGGGATCGTCTAGCTTCGAGGAAGACATGAACTCAGCATTTCGAGACGCCTCACTGATCGGACAGGAAGGACTGGCGCGGATCGCCTCGGTGGGACTTAAGCCCGAGCAGTTGCCTCGCCACGTCGCGATCATCATGGACGGCAATGGCCGCTGGGCCCAGCGCAGGGGCTTGCCGCGGATCGTGGGCCACCGCCGCGGCATCCAGAGCGTCCGCGCAGTCGTCGAGGAAGGGTGCCGGCTCGGTCTGGACCAGCTTACGCTTTACTGTTTCTCGGTCGAGAACTGGAAACGGCCGCCGCGCGAGCTGCGGTTTCTCATGCGTCTCTTGCGCCATTTCCTGGTCGTCGAGCGGTCCGAGCTTTTGGACCAAAACGTGCAACTGCGGATGATTGGCCGCCGCGAGGGTCTGCCGGCTGAGGTGCTGGATGAATTCGACCGAACCGCGGCCATGACGTCTGAGAACACTGGCATGATTCTTTGCCTGGCGGTCAACTACGGCGGGCGGACCGAGATTAGTGATGCCGCCCGCCGCCTGGCCGAAGACGTTCGTGAGGGCCGGATCGACCCCGCCCAAGTCGATGAAGGGATGTTCGCCTCGTATCTGAACACATCGGGAATGAGCGATCCCGACCTGCTCATCCGCACCGCCGGCGAAATGAGGATCAGCAATTTCCTGCTTTGGCAGATCTCGTACACTGAGCTTTGGATCACTCCGACGCTCTGGCCCGACTTCCGCGCCGATGACCTTTTGCAAGCATGTTTGGCCTACGCCTCCCGCGAGCGTAAGTTCGGCGGACTACCGGCGGGCTCACTGGCGGCCGAAGCGCCTTCTGTGTAAAATAAGCATTGCGTCGGCTCGCTTGCCAATGCCGTGGCGCCGGACTGCGTTGCCTTGAGCCCTGCCGGCTAGAATCGAAACTTTCCCCACTCCTCCGCGGCTGTACTCCACCAGCGCTCATGCTTGGAACCCGGGTTCTTAGCGGTCTGTTCCTGATCGCCGTCCTCCTTGGGGTGCTCTACCTAGATGAATGGTTGGCGCCGTGGTTTCCACTCTGGTTTCTCTTTTCGGTGCTTGCGCTCTCGGCCGCTGCAGTCGAGCTGGTAGGGTTGCTGAGTACCGCGGGGTGCGGCCCGTCGCTGAATTCCGTGCTTGGCGGGGTCGCGGCCATCGTCGTCGCCAACTGGGTGCCGCACGTGGCCGAATCGCTGGCGGAACGGACGACGCTCTCTTTGGCAACTGAACCCGTTGATGCCATCGCCGTGCTCTCCTGGCCGCTACTCACCTTCGTCGGCGTCCTCATGGTGAGTTTCCTGGTTCAAAGCGTACAGTTCGTCAAGCCTGGACGCACAATGGCAACCATCGCTGGCACCATCCTTGTGATCGCCTACGTGGGTTTGCTGGGGAGCTTCATCATCCAGATGCGCTGGCTCGAAGGCCCACGTCATGGCATGGTACCACTCTTGCTTCTTATGGCCACCGCCAAAGGGGCTGACACTGGCGCCTACTCGCTGGGCCGCCTCATGGGCAGAAACAAACTTTGGCCCAGCCTCAGTCCGAACAAGACCGTGGAAGGCGCCATCGGCGGCATGGTCTTTGCTGTCGCTTGCGCGCTTTTGGTCCGGCTGGCGACTCGTGCCATGCTCACCACTTTCACGCTGGGATGGTTGCAGACAGTCGGCTATGGTCTTCTCGTGGGCCTTGCCGCCCAACTCGGTGACTTGATGGAGTCGATGATCAAGCGCGATTGCGAACGTAAGGATGCCTCGTCCGCGGTCCCCGGGTTTGGGGGCGTTCTCGACGTCCTCGATTCGCTCCTCTTCGCCGGCCCTGTGGCCTATGCACTGTGGATAGCATTCGACCCGTAAGCGTACGGGGTCGGGATTGACTTGCGTTCTGTAACACATTCCATATGTTAGCTTTAATTCTAGATTACGAGAAAAGTCAGGCGCTGGAGTCCGTCTTCTCTTGTCCGTTTTTCACAATGTTGTTCTATTTTCGTATTCGATAGCATAATAATAGAGGTCATTATCCGGTCTCTCGGTAGGCTGGGGGCGTGCCATCGCAGGCGCCTCGAGATCGAGCTAGCCTGCCGGGGCTGGAGAGAGACAACGAATGCCCGAAGTGACGATCAATCTGGAGGGGCAAGCCGAGGAACTCGCCGTTTTCGGCAGCCGTGACCAGT
>JBKQMU010000180.1:0-10137 GCA_052146555.1 Isosphaeraceae bacterium | reverse complement strand
CCTCAAACCCAGGCGCGCACGGCCTTTCTTCGCGCGCGAGCCTTGGGTCTATTCACACTCGGTGGCCCGAGTCGAGGGTTCGGCCGCACCGGGTGACGAGGTGGTCGTCGCGACCCATGACGGCACTTTTATCGCTCGCGGTCTCTATAACCCGGCCAGCACGATCACCGTCCGCCTGTACCGCTGGGAAGACGCCCCGCTCGATGCCGATTTCTGGGAAGAACGGATCTCGAGTGCCCTTCGGCTGCGAAGCGAGATCCTGAATCTGGGCGCCGAGCACACCGCGTACCGACTCGTCTTCAGCGAGGCCGACAATCTTTCAGGGCTCTCGGTCGACCGCTTCGATCATTGGCTGGTGGCCCATTTCTCGAGCCTGGCGCTTTACCTCCGGCGGAGCTTTCTTCTGGACCCCTTGATGAAGCTCTCGGGCATACAGGGCATCATTGCCCGCGCGGACCGTGGAACCGCGCTTCAGGAGGAGCTCGACCGCCAGGATGTGCAGATTCTCGGCGCTCTTCCTTGCGAGCCGGTGCTGGTCTATGAAAACGGACTTTCTTACGAAGTCGACCCGGGGGCCGGGCAAAAAACGGGCTTCTACTGCGACCAGCGCGAGAACCGCCGGGCCGTGGCTCGTTACTGCGCAAACCGCCGCGTGCTCGACCTTTTCTGCTATACCGGCGGCTTCTCGCTTTGCGCCCTGAAATATGGGCCAGCCGCGTCGACTCTGGGCATCGACAGCTCGGCGACTGCCGTGGAACAGGCCCAGCGCAATGCTGCGCGGAACGGGCTTGACCTGGCATCGTTTGAATCGGGAGACGTGCTGAAGCAACTCGAGCGGCTGCGTCAGGAGGGGCAGCGGTTCGACGTCGTCATCTGCGATCCGCCCAAATACGCCCGGACGGCCAAGGATCTTGCCGCCGCGCTGCGGGGTTACCTCAGGCTTAACCTGGCGGCGATTTCGGTCCTCATACAGGGTGGGATTCTGGCGACCTGCTCGTGCTCGGGACGCGTCGATCGGCACCTCTTCGTGGAGCTTCTAGCGAGGGTCGCCGAAGAGTCGCGCCGGCCGATCCAGATTCTTGAGCAACGGGGCCAGCCGCCGGATCATCCCATTTCGGCGGCCTGTCCCGAAAGCGATTATCTCAAGTGCTTCATCTGCCGCGTCGGGGGCTGAATGCCTTCCCACCACCACGGATGGGAGGCGCGGAAGAGCGCTGCACGAGCACGGTGCCGCTTCAGAACTCGACTTGGTATTTGAGTGTCATCTTCTTGCGGATCTCCGCGGTCTTTTCCTCGAGCATGGTCAGGATGGCCAGCTCGTTCGACTGGAGGACGGCCGTCATCTGGCGGTGGGTGCTGGTGGTCGCGCCCGCGACGGTACCCCCTCCATAGCCGTACCCCGCGTTGCTCTGGATTTCGGCCATGCGGTACTGGTAGTCGAGGCCCGCGTTCTTCGACAAGTTACGCATGTTCCGAAGGGTCGAGCTGACACCAGACCCGTACGCGAGGAGTTCCTCGTCTACATTGAGAACCGGCATCCGATCGAGTTCCCGGGCCGCGTCATTGAGCATTTTCTGCGCGAATTTCGCCTTCGGGGCTTCCTTGACCTCAGTGCGGAGATCACTCAGACGCTGGCTGATCCGTTGAAAGTACTTCTTCGACGCGGTCACCTTGGCGTCCCGGGCCGAGCTAGCGCCGGTGCTCTGAGGGACGGGCGAGGTCTCGCTCGGCTCGTTGCCCGGTTGCTTGAGCTCGATCGTATCGGCCGGGAAGGGGATCAACTCGGTCAGCCTTCTCAGCCCCTGGCTGGAGAGCCGGCCCTCTAGCGAGATCGCGTTGGCCTCGAGCACCAATCTCCAGTCCTTCATCTCCTCCAGCAGCATCTCGTTCTGCTCGAGCACTTCGATGAAGAGAGCTTTGGCGACATCTTTCATCGGCGACGCGGACTCACCGAGATCAAGCCGGATCTTGCCCTGCAGCCTGTCGGTGGCCGCCATCGTCAGGGTTACCCCCCTGGCGGAAGTGAGTACCCTGGTGAGTGTGTCGAGATCGACATTCCTGCCCGCCACGCTCTCAGCCCGATGGAGCCGGTCGCGCACCATCCGGGGGGTGAACAGATCCGTCAAGTCCATGGCGATGACCATCTGATCCTTGCCGTGGGCCAGCTTGACCGCTTGCTGCAGATACTCGGAGACCTGCGGTGGATCAAGCCGCTTGAGGGATCGCAGCCAGCGGCCTAGTTCCTGCCGTTTCGCGGGAAAGGAAACGCCCAGGATGTTGGGTTTGAGGGAGACGAAGAAGGCGTCGCGCGGCGAGTGTACGACCTCCTGATCATCGATGGCGTCGAGGTATCCGCCTTCGGTCTTGGCCAGGAAGGGCAACGAAACGCTCTCCGGTGTCTCGATCAAGGCAATGTCGCCCTGGTCGTCGAAGTTGGAGGTGAAATCGAGCTTCGACGCGAGCATGTAGCGCACTGAGTTGATCGGGAAGTGGAGCGCCACACCCTCCGAATTCCCCTTTTCGCGCCACCTCTCTTTCATGGCAATGGGACTCATGAGCATCCGCTCCACGTCGATGAGGATGATTGTGTTAGCCGATTCCGGCACGCGACGGAGCAGCTCGTAGTAATTCGCCGGGGCTTGACCCGTGGCCAGCAGCAGAACCGAGCTCAGGATCATACAAGGCCGAACCATCCGCGATTGTGACTGATGCACTGAGGATGCCCCTTCTCCATGAACCTATCACAGCTCTCGTTGGAAAAAGTCGGGAATGCGCCTTGTCAAGATTCGAACCGCGCGTCATGCAACGACTAGCCCGCCAAGAGGGTCTGGCTGCGCCGAGGCGCCAGCGAACATACACGGGTCAAGCTGGCCCACGATAGCAGTTCCAGATGCGGGGTAAGCTACCAAACTGGGGTGTGAAAGTCGACTGGGCCGAAGGGCCGTCGTGTCGGGTCCCCTGCTGCAGAGAACGCACAAAAATCCGGATATAAGATCCGGCTGGAGATTACCGGAATGTGTGATTCGCCGGGGGCCAGTCGGTAACCGGTTGGATAATCACTGGAATCGCTGGACCTGAAGCACTCCAAAGAGTTATATTGACTAACAGCACCTCCATTTCTTTCAACGACCCGACAGGCGGCTAGAAACGCGGAGGATTCTGCAGGTAATCCCTGACTTCCTAGCCCATTGTCGGGTCATTGATTTCTTTATCTCCATTTCCATCATCTCGGCGAGAGCCAGAGCAGGCACCCATGACGGCCGAACACGTTCGCTTGGACGAGGCTCGGGACAAGGCCGCCCCCTGGAAGCAATGGGGACCGTACCTCAGCGAACGCCAGTGGGGTACAGTACGCGAGGACTATAGCGAAAGCGGTGACGCCTGGAACTACTTCAGCCACGACCAGGCCCGCTCCCGGGCCTATCGCTGGGGGGAAGACGGAATTGCGGGCATCTCCGATCAGAAGCAGCGGCTCTGCTTCGCCCTGTCGCTGTGGAACGGCAAAGACCCAATTCTCAAAGAACGCCTCTTCGGGCTGACAAACAGCGAAGGAAATCACGGCGAGGATGTCAAGGAGTATTACTTCTACTTAGACAGCACGCCGACGCACTCGTACATGAAGTACCTGTACAAGTACCCCCAATCGGCGTTTCCCTATGGTGATCTGGTCGAGACCAACCGACGCCGGAGTAAAGAGGAGCTCGAGTATGAACTTCTCGATACGGGTGTCTTCGATCAGGATCGCTACTTCGACGTGTTCGTCGAATATGCCAAGGAATCACCCCAGGACATCCTGATCAAAGTGAGCGTGCACAACCGCGGTCCCGACCCAGCCAAGCTTCATGTCCTGCCAACACTCTGGTTTCGTAATGTGTGGTCTTGGCGGACAGACAGCGATCGTCCGAGGTTGCGACAGCTCGAGGGAAGTGCGAACTGTCCGGTCATCGCCGCGGAAGATCGCAAGCTAGGCCAGTTTTACCTGTATTGCGATGGAAATGTCCCGCTCCTCTTCACCGAGAACGAAACCAACACCCAACGGCTTTTCGGCGTTCCCAACCGAACACCCTACGTCAAGGATGGCATCAACAACTTCGTTGTGCTGGGTCAGCAAGATGCCGTGAATTCCGAAAGGGTGGGGACGAAAGCCGCCGCGCACTATCAGCTTGAGATCCGACCGGGCGAGCATGAGGTCGTCAGCCTGCGACTCACCGAGGTTGGGCCGGACGACTCCCTGCGAGTCTACGGCCCGCATGGCTCCTTTGGTGGCCACTATGAAGAGCTGTTTCGCGCTCGCAAGCAGGAGGCCGACGAGTTCTACGAGGCCATTACACCCCGCGGGCTCGACCGGGATGCGGCAAACGTCATGCGCCAGGCGCTGGCGGGGATGCTGTGGTCGAAGCAGTTCTACCACTACGACGTCGACAAGTGGCTCGAAGAGCGCGGGGCCGACCCATACAAGCCGACTCGGAAGGCCGCGCCGCGTAACGATCACTGGCATCACATGTTCAATGGCGACGTGATCTCCATGCCGGACAAGTGGGAATATCCCTGGTACGCGGCCTGGGACCTCGCCTTCCACGTGCTCCCCCTGACCCTCGTCGACCCGGATTTCGGCAAGCAGCAACTTCGGCTGATGCTCCGTGAACATTACATGCACCCCAATGGTCAGATTCCCGCCTACGAATGGAACTTTGGCGACGTCAATCCGCCGGTCCATGCCTGGTCCACCATCTTCACTTACCGCCTGGAGAAGGCTCAATGCGGTCAGGGAGACAAAGAGTGGCTCAAGAGCAGCTTCCAGAAGCTGCTGTTGAATTTCACCTGGTGGGTCAACCGCAAGGATCGCACAGGGCGAAACGTCTTTGAGGGCGGCTTCTTGGGCCTGGACAACATCGGGGTCTTCGATCGAAGCTCGCCGCTGCCCACTGGCGGCTACCTCGAGCAGGCCGACGGCACTGCATGGATGGCCCTCTATTGCCAGAACATGCTGGAAATCGCCGTGGAACTGGCGCTGACCGATCGAGAATACGAGGACATGGCCCTGAAGTTCGCCCAGCACTTCCTCTGGATCGCCTCGGCGATGGTGCACGCGGGAGAAGACACAGGAATGTGGGATGAGGAGGACGGCTTCTTTTATGACGTCCTCCGGCTGCCCAGCGGCGGGGCGCAGCAACTCAAGGTGAGGTCCATGGTCGGGCTGCTACCGCTCTGTGCAGCCACAACGTTCGACGGAGAACTCCTGGCGAAGAACCCCGAACTTGCTCAACGGTTCGAGTGGTTTCTCACCGCTCGGCCCGAAGTCTACTCGTCCATTCACGACCCCGCCAAGATTGGTGTCGCAGGCCGCCGCCTGGCATCGGTTCTGAATGAGACCAAGCTCCGTCGCGTGCTATCGAAGATGCTCGACGAGAACGAGTTTCTCAGCCGCTTCGGCATTCGCTCGCTGTCGCGCTACCACGCCGAGCATCCCTACATCGTCCAGGCCGGGGGCCAGGAATACCGTGTCTCCTACCTCCCGGCCGAATCCGATACCGGCATGTTCGGTGGCAACTCGAACTGGCGAGGGCCTATCTGGATGCCGGTCAATGCCCTGATCATTCGCGCGCTGCTTCAGTACTATCTGTACTATGGGGACGACTTCACCGTCGAATGCCCCACTGGCTCCGGCCGGTACATGTCTCTATATCAGGTGGCGGAGGAGATCGCTCGGCGGCTGTCGAACATTTTCTTGAAGGACGGCGGTGGCCACCGCCCGGTCTACGACGGAACCCGCAAGTTCCAGGAGGACCCACACTGGCGAGATTACCTCCTGTTCTACGAGTATTTCCACGGCGACAACGGGGCTGGCCTAGGCGCCAGCCATCAGACTGGCTGGACGGGAGTCATTGCCCGGACCTTGCACCTCTTCGCGACCCTCACACCAGAACAGGCCCTGATGGGAGGGAAGAAAGCGTACTTCCAGTCCCAACCTCGCTCGGAGCTCACTGGTTCACCCGTTGCATGATCGTCTGCTCTCGTTGAGCAGACCCCCTCGAATGGCACCATCGTCGTGAAGACGTCGACCATCATCACTCTACTCAACGTGACAGCGCTGGTCGCGATCATGTTGTCGATGGGCATGAAGGTGACGTTCGAGTCACTGCTGTCCTCGGCCCGACATTGGCGCCTGCTGGTGCTCGGAATAATCGCCAATTATGTGATCGTGCCGGCAGTCACCGTAGGATTGCTCCTCCTCTTCCAGACCAGCCCCGCGGTGTCTGTCGGATTTCTGATCCTCGCCGTTTGCCCAGGAGCTCCCTTCGCACCACTCGTCACAGCGATTGCCAAAGGCAATGTTCCTTCGGCGATCACCTTGATGGTGATCCTGGCTGGGCTATCGGCTTTTCTCTCACCGGCAGTGCTGAGTCTACTGGTGAGTCGGCTTGCGCCAGAGAGCGACCTTCACATCAACCCCATCGCTCTTGTCAAAACCCTGCTGATCACCCAGATGCTACCGTTGTCTTTGGGCATGGCCATCCACCACGCAACACCCAGATTGGCCCTTTGGACCGTCAAACCGGTCAGCGTCCTGGCAAATATCCTCCTGCTCGCTTTAATCGGGCTGATCCTGGCCACTCGGTACGAGTCTCTCGCCGCGATCCGGTTCAGGGGCTGGATGGGGATGAGCCTACTCCTGCTAGCTAGCCTTTGGATCGGTTGGTTGTGTGGAGGCTCCGATACGCCAATCCGGAAGGCCACGGCCATCGCAACGGCAACTCGCAACGTCGCGGTGGCCCTGGCGATAGTCACAAGCAGCTTCGCGGGCACTCCTGCGGTTACCGCCGTGGTTGCCTACGGCCTCTTTTCCACGCTCGGCGCGCTCGGCTGTGCCCTCCTCCTTGGCAGACTCGCGGGCGCAAAACCGGGACTCCGATGAGAGTGGAAATTGGAACTGTATCTTGGTCCGTCAAGCCATCCGTGAAGAACAACCTGTCCTGCGCCTTACTCGCCACACGCGAAAATCGGGTGCGGCATGGACCGGTCGGCAACCGGTAGCTTTGCCTATATGTTGTTATCAGTCGCGGGGCGATTCAGTTGGGGAGCCAATGACGGCCGGCTGGTCCGGGGGAGCCGAGGAAATCTTGACGGCCGGTCTCCCGGGCCGAAGCTCGATTTGGCGCAGGTCGATCAAGCTGCCGTGGATCGATGAGACCGGATAAACTTCGAGCCGATGAGGTCCCGCCGACAGCTCCAGCTCGCCGACCTTCTGGAGAGAGTAATTGTCGCTGGTGCCAGTGCTTTGGACCTTGTAGCGAAGATGCTGTTTACCCTCCTGAACTTCGAGGATGTTGCCGGCGGCGGCACTTGCACAGGCGCCGTCGAGCCAGACGGTGTACGTGCCGGGCTGGGAGACATCGAACGTCCAGCCGGCTCGATCGTTGGCGGCCATCCAGTAGCCCAGGTTACCGTGCTTGGCCTCGAAGACCAGGCGGTCGCCGGAGATTTCAGCGCCAGAAGCCGGCAGCAAGATCGTACCGTCGGCCTCGGGACTGAGCAGCCGCGGCTGGTTGCCTGCGAACTTCTTGGTCGGCGGGCGAATTCCCTTGAGAAAGCCGATCACGTCGGCCACATCGCGGTGGCTCAGCTCTTTCTCGAGGCCCTCGGGCATCAGCGACTGGCCGGAGGCGATCAATTCTTCGATGTCGCCCCGCAAGATGACTTCTTCCTTGCCTTCGGGACGCATGAGCGTCACCGAGTTGGCCGTTTCGCTCGCGACGATGCCAGTTTCCAGCCGTCCATCGGTCGTGACCACGTTGAAGCTTCCAGAGCGTGGCTCAAACGCCCGGTTGGGATCGAGAATGGAGATCAGCAGCTCCTCCGGAGTCTTCTCGCCAACTGTGGCCAGGCTGGGCCCGACGTCAACGCCCAAATTGTCGAGCCGGTGACAGGTCGCGCAAAGCCGCAGGAAGACGACCTTTCCGGCCTCGGGATCTCCCTTCTGAGAAAGCGCGGGCTTGTAGGCATCGACCACGCTTTGGCGTGATTGCGACTGGATGCTGAAGATGACATTAGCCCGCTTGCGAATCTCCTGATCACGGCTGGACAAGAGGCTGCTGCGCTGGGCTGGGGTCAGCGAGCCGGAAGGGACCTCCTTGGCCTCGATGGCGGCAAGCAGAGAAAGCGCCCAGGCCCTCCGGCTTAGGAGCATGTCCAGTACGGCCGAGCGGATGGACGGAGTGTAGCTCTTCCAGCCGCCTAAGAGCAGTTCGGGCATTTGGGGCAGCGCCAGCCGGCCGAGGGCCGAGATGGCCGCCTGCTGCACACCCAGGGGAGCTCTCGGTGAGAGCAGGGCGATCAGCAAGGCCCGATCCGCCGGGGCAGCCGCAGCCGAGAAGCGGACCAGGTCAATAGCCCCGATTCGGTCGGACTCCGCGGCCGAATCGTCGCGTGCCAGCCGACGGGCTGATTCGAGCAGCGTCTGGAGCTCCTTCATCCGCGCCAGGTCAAGTGGGTGGCGCGAGCGGCTGGTGGCTTCGAGCAACCCGCGCACGGCCGCGAATTGCCAGGCGGCCGGGCTGCCTCCTGCCTTCGGCGGCGAGGCAATCACGCGCAAAACCGGGTCCAGCCAGGGAGGGTTCTCCATCGAACCGGCAAGCGCGAGCAAAGGCTCGATGACCGCCTGGGGAGGCGGTTCAGCACCGCTGCGGATCAATTCCGCTAGCAAGCCCGGTAAATGGGGCACCGCCGAGCTGAGCACCGCCGCGCGAATCCAGGGATCGCCCGGATCGCGGCGGACGATCTGGGCCAAAACAGGCCCGGCCCGGCGGTCGCTCCAGTTGCCCAGCGAGAGCGCAAGCTGGAGCCGGACGGCGGCCGAAGGATCATTGACCCGATCGAGGACGGCCTCGGCCAGCTCAGGCGCGCGGGAAAGCAAGCCCTCGCTGACCTTGATCGCATTGCGGCGGACCTGAGGGTGAGGATCGGCCAGAGCGGCTTTCGCCGTAGCCGGGTCCAGGCCGCCAAGCAGCGTCAGCGTCCAGATTGCCGAGACACGCGTTTGGGGCCGTCGCGTCTTCTGACAGAGTGCGCGCAAGGGCTCGATGGCCGAGTGGTCGAGCCGGTGCAAGAGCAACCGCTGCGCCGTATCGCGCTGCCAGCCGCTTTCGCTCTCAAGCGCCGCGACCAAGCCGGCGGTATCCAGCCGGTCTAGGCGAGGGATGCGCCTCGGCCTGCGATCCTTGGGAAAGACCCGGTAAATCCTTCCCTCAAAGATGCCGGCGCGCAAGACGGTGGACTTCTGGATGCTGGCGGGAATCCACTCGGGATGCTCGATCACAGCGCCGTACATATCGGCAATCCAGAGCGCGCCATCAGGACCGGTCTTCAGTTGCGTGGGCCGGAACCAGCCATCGCGGGACGCGAGGAACTCGCGATCAATCTCGCCGGCGGCCCGGACGCCGCGGTAGGAGGGACCGTCCGGTTCAAGAACCATTCGATGCACCAGGTTATGCACCGGCTCGCTGACAAACAGGCTGGCGGAAAACGAACCCGCCGGGTCGAAGAGCTCGTCGCGATAGGGAGTCGGACTGCTGGCGGAGGTCACATGTCCTGCCGCCTCCGAGTCGTTGAGCCGTACCTGCATGGGGCTGATCGGAAAGACCCGCGTGTCGGGCTCAAGCGGATGTCGCGGGTCAGGCGCCGCGTAGCACGGATTACGCTTCAAGTCCGATTCCGAGAGAACGAAGTGCCAGCCCCAAGTCGGGTTGCTGGTTCCAAACCAATTGCCCCAATCGTCACGGTGCCGGCCATACTGGGTCTACTCCATGTCGAACCGCGGGTCTGCCGCGCCCAGGACCTCCGACGCCACGCGCTCGAACCGCTGTAGATCGGGCGACGTTAGGTGGGCCGCCAGGGGCACCCAGGCGTCCTTCGGCGAGGCGACACGCCACGTCGAGCCGATCTTGCGTAGCGGTCGGTCGAAGTCACCGACGTAGTCGGCTGCCAGGGCGGCGACGACGCCTTCGTAGGGCATGTCGGCGAGTTCGCTGACCATGGCCTTGTCCGCATCGGAATCTTCATCCCAGCCGCCGGCGAGCATGGCCGCCAGCAGCGCGCGCGGGGGATTTTGCGCCCAGGTCGGCTGCCGCCCGGGGGCGC
>JBKQMU010000179.1:0-4036 GCA_052146555.1 Isosphaeraceae bacterium | reverse complement strand
AAGCCATGGTGCGCATCCTTGCATGGGGACTCGATCTCGGTGAACATCCTTACGAGAAACGGCCCAAGCGTATCAGATTACGCGGGGAGCGGGAATGTCTCAGTCAGGGACGCGCGGGGTATAGATTGGCTGCAACGAGCGTCCGCAGCACTCCATTTCTCGGAAAACCAGGGATCGAATCAATAAAGGATTACGTATTAAGGACCAACCGCACCCAGCAACCGCAGCGCCTCAAAGGGTGCCCGTCACGTCGGCTTGCAAAGGGGAGACGAAGGGGAATTCGGTGTTGGAGAGAAATTTCGTATCGGTTTGCCATGATCCGGAAAACAAAGCAGCGACACCTGATCTCCGCTCCTGAAAGACTCGCTCTTCCGGGCTGGGGATCTTGCTGATTGCAAGAATCTTGACAACTAGCGCAGAACCAAGTAAAAAGCGAATCGTAGTTTACCAACACGTTCGGTCATTAGCTTTCAGAAACCCTCATGTCGATAGGAGCCGCAGCATGCGTCCTCTGAGGAGTCTGGCAGTTGTCGACATCATTTCCCCACGGACGATTTCGGCTTTGGCGGTTGCACTCTGCGCGGTGTTCTGCTTCACGCCGGCGGGTGCGAGCTCAATTCCGGCTTACGATTTGGTTCCTGGGGCAGTTATCTACCGAAACGCTTACTATACCGACCAAACGGCCGGCCTCGAATTCACCGCGAACTCCAACATTACCGTCACGGCCCTGGGCTTTGTGGATTCGACCGGAATTGGTCTGAATGAGGCGCATCTCGTCGGGATCTTTGATGTCTCAACCCAGAAGCTGATCACAGATCCGACCGCGACAGTCGCTGCGGGAACTGTCGATCCGCTGGTAGGTGCTTTTCGATATGCCGATATCACGCCGGTCACACTGACGGCGGGGAGTGAATATATTATTGTGGGACGGCTCCCGACGACCGGCGACTTAGTGGGCTATACCACGCCGGCGGGTCTCATTCCATCTCCCGCTTTCACGTTAGTGAACGCCGTTTATGGCCTTGGGCCTGGATTGGTCTACCCGCCGAACCCATCGCCCAGCGGCACCTACGTCATTGCGAACTTCGAGTACACGACCGCAACCGCCGTCCCGGAGCCAGCCACGCTGGTTTTGGCGGGCATGGGGATTCTCGGCGTTGGTTACCTCCGATACATATCGACACGTCGCCGACCGATGCGTCCCCAAGCACCTTCCATCTGACGGGGCGTCACGCGTCTGACAAGGGGATTGGAGTGCTCCGCAGAAAACCCCTGCTCGGACCAATCATTACGTTGGAAGGGTTTATTCGGTGGCGGCTTGAGGGTTTATACTCGGTGTCGGTTGGTATTAACCGGAGAAGTAGACTCGGCACCGGGTTTTCCATAGATTACAGGTTGGCCGCATCGAGCGCCCGCAGCGCCTCAAGTGTGCGGGTCATGTCGGCCGGCAGGGGGGCGGTGAGAGACAAAGGCTGGCCGGAAAGGGGATGGGCGAATTTCAAAAAGTGCGCGTGCAGCGCCTGGCGGTCGATGAGCACGGTCTGAGGGTCGAGGGGCGGTTCCGTGCTGGCTCCGCGACGCGCTGGATCACTCAAAGTTAGCTCACCTATCGTGAGCCGGTCGCGACCCGAGTACGCCTTGTCGGCGACGATTGGATGGCCGATGTGGGTTAAGTGCACGCGGATCTGGTGGGTGCGGCCGGTCTGGGGCTTGCATCGCACCAGTGCGTGGCCGCGGAACCGCTCGATCACCTCGTAAAAGGTGACCGCCGGTTTGCCTCCATCTTCGAGTGTGCGAATGGCCATCTTTTCACGCGTGTGCGGGTGAAAGCCGATCGGCCGCTCGATGTAGTCGCTGTCGCGGTTGGGAACGCCGTAGACGAGCGCTAGGTAGTGCTTCTCAACCTCTCGGAGTTCGAACTGGAGTGCCAGACGCCTGTGCGCCAGATCGTCCTTGACGACCACGAGCAACCCCGTCGTGTCGCGGTCGAGCCGGTGCACGATGCCCGGGCGGTTCTCGCCGGCCACGGTCGAGAGCGTGTCATAGTGGAACTGAATCGCGTTGACGAGCGTCCCGCGCCAGTTGCCTTTGGCCGGATGCGTGACCATCCCCGGCGGCTTGTTCACGACCGTGAGTGCCTCGTCTTCGTAGATTACCTCGATGGGGATCTCTTCGGGCTGAGGCGTGGTGTCGGGCAGCTCGGGCAGCCAGACGCGGACCAAGTCGCCGGCGCGAACCTTGTAGGATGCCTTCACCGGCCGGCCGTTGACTTGAACGGCTTCGGCCTCGATGACGCGCTGGATCACGCTGCGGGAGTAATCGGAGAACCGGCTGGCGAGATAGGCGTCGATCCGTTTGCCATCGGTCCGCGGCTTGACCTCGAACTCCTGGGGCGTTTCCGAAAGAGGAGGCGGCCACATGGCGAAAACGGCCCGAAAGATGGCATGGGGAGGAGTCTCAGAGATTCCATGAAAACAGATTGCAAAGTGGTCAATCAGCGAACGGCTCACAACTCAGCGTTTCGGCGCGTTGTTACCGCTTCCGGGCACTGGCGGCTTGGATTCCGTCTTATTCGCCGCGCTTGTCGTCGAGCTCGGATTCGACGCAGGAGTTGACGCCGCGGAGGGTTTCGGCGGGGACGGTTCGGCTCCGGGAGCAAAAGGAGCTTCCGGCAGCACAGGCGCCGGCTGCTTGATCTCGGTGCTCGCTGCCGGTGCGGGATGGTCTCTGGAAATAGGCGAGGGGGGCGGAGGAGGTAAGAGCGGAATCGACGTCGAGCTGCCCGGCATGATGTCTCGCGACGACGAGCCGGGTCCCATGCCCGAGCCGGGCGCCGGTTCCAGCGGCAAGTTCAGTTTCGGTAATTCCTGGCTTCCCAAGGGGGGCAATGTCACCTTGGCGGGTGTGTAGGCATAAAGCTCTTTGTAATAACTGGCGGCCTCAGGTTTCTCGATCGCGGCGGCCAGTTGCCGGGCCTGATCGGCCTCCATCGAGCCGGGCCAGGTCTTCTCGATCAGATGGTACTGGTTGATGGCCTTTGCCAGCTCGTTGCGCGCCTCCAGGGTCCGGGCTTTCCCCATCGCGGCAAATCGGGCCTGGATCGAGTCTTTGGGAGCGTCCTTGGCCACTTCGTTGAAACTGTCGAGCGCCTTCTTGAGCGTGGGCAAGGCGACGTCGCGATTGTTGGGCAGGTCGGCGAAACCCTGGTTATAGAACTCGGTGGCCGCTTGCAGCCGTGCCCACAAGGCGGTGGGCGTGCCGGGGAAGTCCTCGGCGATCTTGAGCCGGTCCGATGCCGTCCTGGCCGACTCGAGCTTGGACCAGATTTCAGAATCGCCGGAGGAGCTAGTGAGTACGAGGTTGGACGCGAGCACCAGCGTCAAGAGCCCTGCCGCGACGGCCCCAATGGTGCCCCAGAACCGAACCGGGTTCTTGAGCGCCCGGCGTGTCCACCGGGCCAGCACCATCATGTCCTCTTCCGGATGGTGGATTACCGTCGGCTGCTCATGCTCGAACTGATGACGCCCCGCGATGGGCCTGCTCTGCGATCCGGTCCGCGACGACTCTTTTTTCATCCCGCTGGCCCCAGGTCAACCCGCGCTGTCTCGCGGGCCGACGGTTGTTCTGCTCTTAACCTGCTCGGAATCATAGTGTTTGGTGCCGCTAGCGGTCAAGCGAAGCCAAAGGACTACGAGCAGGGGCTGAGGTTCGAGGTGGAAGCCCTTCGCGAGCCCGCTCAGACGCACTACTATTAGGTTTCCTTATAATTCTCTGGCGAAATTCTTGCTGAAAATGGGACATTGAACTAAACCGCTTCGCGGTGGGGCAAAGGCGGAATACCGGCTTTCCCTCTGGCTGAGCGCACCAGCCCTGGCCGTTTTCTGGTTCAGGCTTTTCACCCCTGGCTTTGCTTTCCATCTCCCGCCAGTCTCCACAACCCCGGTCCCTACGGGGGTTTGCTCCCGGATCATGAAGGCAGCGGACTTTCCTCACTTGGTGTCCCGCTTTCCATGAAAGGGAGCTTGCCATGACACCG
>JBKQMU010000178.1:0-8315 GCA_052146555.1 Isosphaeraceae bacterium | reverse complement strand
CAAAGCGCTCGGTTCCAACCCGTGGAAGAGCGGTAAGTCCGGGTCAGGGCTCGCGGACGTGCCAGTGAGTTTCGGTGGCGTGACGTTCAGCCCCGGCGATTGGCTCTACAGCGATGAAGACGGGATCGTCGTGAGTACGAGTCGCCTGTGATCGGTAACGTAGATAGGTGAAGGGAAAGAAAAAAGGGACAGGCAACGTTCCACTTTGGGACTTCAGCCCTCTCTCGGCCGGCGCGGCAACCCTCTACCTGGAACGTCGAGCAACGGACAGTCTCTGAGAACACATTCTTGCCTCTGTTCTCCGGCTTGGTGAGGCAATTCACTACGTCCACATCGCTCCCTTCCTATGCATGTCCTTTCTTTCTTTGCTTGCTCTTTTTTGACTGACGAGATGAAGCCCAAGTTGCTATTCTCAGAGCTTGGGCGATTTCACGCCAGCCCAGAGGACTTTGGATGCCCGTTAACGAAGGAAACGTTTGACGAGTTTTTCAACATCACATTGAGGAATTCTGCGTCGTTCCCCTCCATATCAGACTTCAAGAACCTGTAGCATGAAATCGTTGAGGATGCGACCATCACACGCTCTCTACAGCAGTCTCCCAAGATTACGCACATTTCCTGGGGCAATATGGAAGTCGAAGGTTTGGGGAGGGGCAGAGACTTTAAGTTGTACCCTGGCGGTGGAAGGGAGTGGGATTGGACAGAGACGAACACTCATCATGTGCCTGGAATTCAGCCTACCGATGTTCAGGAGTTACTTGAGAGGGGTAGCAAGGTTGTGGTTTTGAGCCGTGGTATGCAGTTGGTTCTGCAAACTTGTCCCGAAACCTTGCAGACGTTGCAAGACAAGAACATCCGAGTATTCGTGGAAGAGACAAGGGCTGCTGTTGAGATCTATAATAAGCTTGTAAAAGAGCAGCAGTTGGTAGGTGGTCTGTTCCATTCAACGTGTTGACTCAGCAATCGGTAATGGCTTTATTTGCACGCCTCTAAGCCGATGACGTGGCTTTGGAATCGGCTTCAATAGGATGGGTTGCGCCAGTCCCACAAACGGCTGGATGCATCGGATCAGCCAGTCGCACTCGCTGTCCCGCGACCTTCATCAGCACTTCTTGTGGTGGGTCTACCCTAAGGAAGGGCGACGGGCTTCGCTGTGGACCCAAGCGATCTGCATCGAAAGGTCGAAGAACCCGTTGGCGATGTCCACGCTAGGGTCGTCGATGAGAAGTTCGCTCGCACGCCGCAAGTTAAACCAAGGGATGGTGGCGTGGAGGTGGTGCAAGTTATGGTACGCCCCGCTCCCGTGCGGGCAAACGATCAGCCGGTAAAAGAAGCCGCGCACGTCGCGGGTCGGGCTCTTCATCACGTTAAAGTGCTGGGCCATGTCATGCCAAAACCAGAAGACCGGGTGAACAACCAGGAGGGGTACGAACCAGTAGAGCAACAGGTGGAGCGCGTCGAACCAGTAAAAGACGCCAACCACTACCGCCCAGAAGACAAGGAAGCGGACCGCTCCTCGCACGCTGATGAGGAGGTCACCGGCCCGCATGCGCAGGAACTTCCACGTGTAGTAGCCCGTCAGAAAATAGAATAGGACATGCAATGTTAGGGCTTTGCGTTGGGATTATCTTGCTCGTGACCTGGGCTGGCATCCTCGGCGCTTTAACCAGTCAAGTCCTGGGAAGACCGGGCGCGGGCGCGGACTCGGCGCGAGGCCGTCATGGCAGGGGGACTTGGGTCGCAAGGGCAGGCTCGGGGAAGTGTTACGTCAGGGGGCGGCCGCCGAGGTTGGCCACCCGGAGCCTCCCCAGCCGGTCGGCGACCTCGCGCAATCGCTGCCGGGTTGCCGCGAAGAAGCGGCCGTAAAAGTGGCTCGTGCGGAGCTTCTCGAGCCGTGCTTGCCAGTTCTCGGCGGTGGTGCCCAGGCGGTCGAAGATTTCGCCCAGTTCGCGCGAGATCGACGCCTTGCCCGCGCGGAAGAGCCGGCCGGTGTAGTCGACCAAGAGCAGGTAGTTGCCCAGGGAAAACCCTTCCACCATCCCCTCGCGCGACGAGTCAAGTCGCCGCCGATCCTCGATCGGGCAGAGCCAGAGCGATTCCTCCAGCCCCGCGACCGCCTTCGACCCCGCCACGCTGCCGCTTCGGGCCGCCTTCAGGTCGTCGGTCCGCCTTTGCGCCTGAACGTGCTCGACGCGCTCTTTGATCGACGTATACTCGCTAGTCTCGGGCACTTGTGCAATCCCCGCCGCCACCGGATTCAAATCGATATAAGCACATGTCGCCAGGAGCGATTCTTCGTCGAGGATCGCCACGCTCTTGAACCGGCCCTCGAAGAAGGTGCCGCGGGTTGCTTCTTGCCGGTTGGCCAGCCGCGCCAGTGGTTCCTTCAGGCACTTCATGAACCAGCTCAGGCTTTGCAGCCGCTGGCGTGCTCGATTCACCCACGATGCGTCCTTCAGACGGGTCTGGACCCATTCGGCGGTGATCGCCACCGGCCGCCGTGCACCGTCGCGGGGCGGAAAGAGGCGGCCCCATCGCCGCACGACTTGCTCGTCCGACCAGCCCCTGCCCACATCCGGGTCCAGCCGCACCAGCACGTGCAAGTGATTATCGAGCACCGCGAACCCACCCACGGCCACCGCGAAGATTTCCGCAAGTTCCCTGAGCCGTTGCTCGATCCAGGCTTTACGGTCGCAGCCCCCCTCCGCAAGCAACAACGCCCGGCGGACGCAGCGGGTAATGCAGTGATACCAACGCGTCACGGCCGGATCAACAAGGTGTGCACGGGCGATCGTCATGTTGCAGCTCCTCGGGTGATTAGCAGAGCCTAAAGGAGCTGAGCTGCAAAGTCAAGATAACTATGAAGATAACTATGCATGTCCTTTCTTCTCTTTCTTCTTTCTTTTGTTCTTTCTGTTCTTTCTGTGTGTTCTTTCTGTCTTCACGCCAGGTCACTGGTGATGAAGGGCTCGTCGAGCGTTATGCTGATGGCGTTTGAACCAGCGATTGCATCAGAACCTGTCACAGCTCCATCCCCAACCTTAGATTCCGGAGCTGAGATCGAGGCCGAGAGACCCGACGGGCAGCTGGATTCCGCGGCAAATCGTG
Source organism: Isosphaeraceae bacterium (assembly GCA_052146555.1). Classification (GTDB taxonomy): domain Bacteria; phylum Planctomycetota; class Planctomycetia; order Isosphaerales; family Isosphaeraceae; genus Aquisphaera. The sequence goes on along the minus strand of JBKQMU010000178.1, from coordinate 5,207 downwards.
TGTCGCACCAACCTCTCTTCCCCCGTCCAAGAGGTATTTCACATGATAATAATGTTAGTTATAATTAATATTATGTGCTTGGCTTGTCTGCTCTTCGGCCTGATTGCGCGGTCATCCAGGCCATCCGCATCGTTCCTGGCGTTGAACGTCGTCGGTCTTGCGAGCGTAGTTGCAGCCCTTTTGTCAGCATACTGCAGTGGACATACTGGTTTTGACTACGCTGTCTTCTGGAACGCGGGGACAGCGATTCGGCTCGGCCGCAACCCGTACAACAGCCTGAGTCCCGGTGGCTTTCCATTTCTGAACCCGCCTCCTTTTTTCCCGATCGCGGCCCTCATATCCCTGGTGCCTTTTCGGGTCGGCGAGGCGTTGTGGATGGTCTTTAACCTGATAGGCTCGTTTGCTCTGTGTTTCCTTGCGAGGCAAATCATCGCCGAATCAAGCGAGGCGGACGAACGGCTCGACGACAGGACCGTGTTCGCGATGGCGTGCACGGTGACATTCTCTTTCGCATCGTACGCGGGACTCCGTGCAGGTCAACTGAGCGTGCTCACGACACTTGCCCTGCTGCTTGCTATCCTGGCGGCTCACAGGTCGCACGCGGGCGTCGCAGGGCTCTGCCTAGCGATCGCGTCCTCAAAAGTTGCGACGATGCTTCCGTTCGTGATCCTGTTCCTCCGCCGGAGGTCGAATTACGCAGTTCTGGCCGTCTTTTCCTTGAGCGCCCTGATCATGAGCGTGATGTACGTCAAGCCGTTCTCGCTCCCGAGCGTTCTGCGCGACAATCTCCACGCGATCGTGATCCATGGCGAAGCAGGCCGGATCAACGACTATGTACTGAGCTCAGGTCCTGCGAGTTTTAACATGATCGGCCTCGATCGGCTCGTGGATTGCTTGGGGATCCACGACCGGTCGATCGCCAAGTCACTTCAGTTGATCGTGATCGGCCTCCTGGGGATCTCGTTGGCGTTCGAGATCCTCTGGCGTAGACGGTTGTCCGACGCCGCCTCCTGTTCGCTCGTCGCATGTTATGCCATGCTCTTCCTTTACCATCGCTTCGTGGACACTCTCATACTTTGTCTTCCGCTCGTCTATGCGGTCGGCCACTGTCGGTCGGCGCCGCCTCGCCGATGGCCCATGGTCGTCGCGGTGGCCGCTCTGCTCGGTGCCATGCAGGGCTCTGGTGACCTCCTATATGGGATCTATGATGCGACTCGGGCTTCGAGCCTGGTCGGTCGAGTTGTCCAAGTCGTCATCGTTCCGATCCCGATCTGGCTGATCATCGTTGCAATGAGCATCATCTGGAGCGATGCACGTCGTACGAATCCTTTCCCACCTGCGGATCGATAGCCATCGAAGTGTCAACCGAGTCGAACTCGCCAAGCTTCCTCAACCGTCAACGTCATTCATCAATTTAGCTGAATTCGTTCTCACAAATAAGGATGGCGATTCCTCCGTTGCTTAAAAGTAACGGTATCCTCGCAGCATTCCTATGAGATATGCCAAGCTGCTCGATGATATCCTTATCGCGGTAGCCGTCGTTGCGCAGGCCGGCGTTGTCCTGTCAGCCCGATATCTGCCTTATGCCGATACCACGAACCATTTGAGCCGTTACGTCCTGATGGAGCAATACTGGTTCGGCACTCCTCCAGCCTATGTGGAGGTTTCGCTTCGCCTGACCAACTACATCGGCCTGGATCTGATGGGAGTCGCTCTGAGGGAGAAAAAGGGGACGTTGCTGAATGGCATTAGGTTAAGGACAACCCTACGAGTGGAAAGGACTTGAGGAAAACGGAGGCCTCCTGTCACGATGGCGTTGCCAAACGAACCAGGTGCAGGAGGCCCTCGGATGCATCGACGGATTGATAACGCGCTGCGAGCGCTAAGCGGTGGGCTGAGCGCCTGCGTCGGCTGATGAGTCTGCAAAAAGCCGGACAACGTCGGGCTTAGTCACCTTGCCCATGGCGTTGCGGGGCAGTTGATCGAGAGTGAGCAGCCGGGTGGGCAGCTTGTACGGCGCCAGCCGATCGCCGGCCCAGCGGCGCAGCGCTTCCAGGGTCATCATTTCTTCAGGCGTCAAAACCAAGGCGGCGCCGATGCGCTCGCCCCACTCCGGGTCGGGAAGGCCCACGATCGCGACCTCCCGGACCGCCGGGTGCTCCCGAAGCACTTCCTCGATCTCCAGGGCGGAGACCTTGTACCCGCCTGTTTTGATGATATCGACGCTGCTTCGCCCCAGGATTCGATAGGACCCATTCTCGACGACGGCGATGTCGCCGGTGCGAAACCAGCCGTCGCGGAAGGCCGCCGCTGTTGCCTCGGGCCGCCGCCAGTACTCCCGGAAGACCGACGGGCCGCGCACTTCGATCTCGCCCGGCGTGCCGGGTGCAACTTCCTGCCCCTGTTCGTCCACCAAGCGAAGCCCCACGCCGGGAAGAGGGGCGCCCACGAACCCGGGCCGGCGTTGGCCGTCAAGCGGGTTGGAGAGCGCCATGCCGATCTCCGTCATGCCGTAGCGTTCCAAGAGTACGTGGCCGCTGATCTTTTGCCACTCTTCCAGGACGCTGACCGGCAGGGCGGCTGAGCCGCTGACCATGAGCCGGAGCTTGCGGCAGCCTGCCGACAGGGCGGCCTGTCGATACGGCGGAGACGACTTCCATGCGGCGATCAGCCGGCTGTAGATTGTGGGCACAGCCATGAAGAGGGTCAGTTGCCCGCCAACGATTGCGTCCCAGACGGCTTCGGCGTCGAAGCTCGGGTGGATCGTGACTTTTGCCCCGGACCAGAGGGCGCATGAGAGCACGTTGATGATTCCGTGGACGTGGTGCAACGGCAGCACCAGCAGGATGTGATCGGTCTGCTGCCATCCCCAGGCGTCCACCAGGGTGGTGACCTGGGCCTGAATGTTGCCGTGCGTGCTCACCACGCCCTTGGGACGGCTGGTGGTGCCGCTGGTATAGAGGATCATCGCGCGACGCTCCGCCGAGAGCGCGGGCAAGACCGCGTTCCAGGCGCCTTCGGCCAGCAGCTCGGTGGTCAGCAAGAACCGCAGACTGCGCCCTTCTGCGACGGGACGCAGCCGGTCCGCCAATTCGGGGGTGGCGACCACCACGGAGGCGTCGGAGTCCTCGATGGAGTAGGCCAGCTCGGCCGGCGGATGGGAGACAGCCAGCGGCAGGGTGACACCTCCGGCCCTCCAGATGCCCCACTGCACTGCCACGTAGGTGAAGCCGGGGGGAACCAGGAAGGCGACCCGGGCTTCGAGCAGGTCGTCCGCTCCGCCGAGCAGCCGGGATGCGGCGGCGGCCGAGGCGTCCAGCAGGTCGCGGTAGCGAAACGCGCCCTCAGGGGCGGCCACGGCGATGCGGTCCGCGTGCGCTGCTGCGCGAGCCAGAAGAGGAAGGGTGACTTCGTGTGCCGTCATGGTTCGCGGACCGCCGGGCTAGCGCTCCAGGATGATCACCACCTCTTCCTTGATGTTGCTACTGAAATCCTTCAGGTGCGGTGTCGACATTGCCTTGACGACCCAACCGTGGCGGGCAAGGTCATTGAGTACCTCTTCAAGGTGGGCCACGTCGAACTTGCCCTCGAAGACTTTGTCGCGCGAGCAGAGAACCTTGTACTGCTTCCGACCGGTCGGTTCATGGGCCTCGAACGTGTGACTGATCTCGGAGGGTTCGACACGGATTGCGGCATGCTCGGCGGACTCGGCCTCAACGATGGGGAGCTCAGCAGTGGGAGCGTTCGAGAATGTCCAGGCCGCGGCATCCAGCCCCTCGACGGCAATTCCCTCGTCTCCCTGGGTCGTTCCATCGAGCTCGATCGGGTCCAGCGCCGCCGCCTTGACTTTGCCTTTGCTAGCGGCCGGTGCAACCGTAAAGCTCAGGCCACACTTCTTGCACTTGATGCGGGCGCCCAGCATCGTCGGTGGGATCTTCCCTCGCTCACCGCACGAGGGACATGCGACATAAGGCATCGTCTCAACCTCCGGAGAAACGGCACCATGCGTGCTTGTGTTTATGCGTTGAATCGCTCGGCTCGATTTTCGCCAGCATGGGGACTGAACTATGGGAGGGTTTCAAGCAGACTGCTTCAGGCCACCGCGCCTACCGTAACGCGCGGGTTTGACTCTTACCAAAGCTTTTCCGGAACATCACGGCCCGGGGTTTGCTCATGAGTTTCCAGTGGCTCGTTGGCGTCATTGTTGACAAATCCCAACGCAACCAAGGAGCGCGGACGAAAAAGCCTTGGATTTCTTGACCGCAATGCTATAAGTGGTAACCTCAACCAAATGAACGCACAAGCCGACCTTTACGTGAAGCAGGTCGTGGTTCTGTCGTCTTAATTGTCGTGGCCAAGCGACCCAAGAGAAATGGATAGGGGCCCATGGATTCCACGAAAGTTCTGGATCAGCTCGATTCGATGATCGACGATCTCTTGACCGAGAGTAACCTTCCGGCCTGCTCGCTGGCTTCGATGCTGATCGCCGCACGTGATTCCGTCAGGGACGGTTATGACTTCGCCCTGGCCAGGCGTGTCTGGCTCGCCAGCAATGAAATCCGGGACCAATATCATTCGGAGACGTGCATTCCTGGCTCGACTCTCAACGCCTGCACAGAGGACTGAGCCCCCGGGCCTTCACGTGGACGCCTGATTTCCCCGTCTTCGGACTTGAAGGCGGCGGCACACCTCGGATTCTCCGCTGAGCCTGAAGCAACGTGTTCTCCGACTCGCTCACGCGCAATGCCTGCTCAAGGATGCGCGGATCACCTCACGACCCATCTGCTCAGACGCTTCGCGGAACCCTTCGCCGGGGCCTTGCTCGCCATTGCGGATGATAAGGCCGCAAAAATTTAGACATCTAATGACTATCATAGGAAAGATCTGTTGAGCTGGATCAGGGTTCTGGGGGCTGGCTCAGGCGATCGTCAGCGAGCCCCTTCAACCGGCCTCCGGCCCGACCCCGCGACCCGCAAGCGGGTTTCCCGGGTTTCGCCCGCTGCATCGAGGGAGAAGGAAGAGCAATGCCTTCTCCCCTCGGAGAGAAGTCCGGATCATCCCGGTCGTAAGTCGCGACGCGGTCGGTCCCAGGGTGGTAGGATAAGTTCGAGGCTTCTGGACGTCGGGAGTATCGTATCGTTCGCGGCGAGGGAGCCGCTTCAGATCTGGGCGATTGGGATGTCACTCGTTCTGGTTCCCATCGGCGT
>JBKQMU010000177.1:0-5255 GCA_052146555.1 Isosphaeraceae bacterium | reverse complement strand
CACCAGATTCTCGAGCGCGTGCTGGCCGGTTTCGCTCACCACCCCAACGTTGCTGCCTACGTCATCGTCGGCCTCGGCTGTGAGGGAGCCCATGCCGCTCACCTGGTCGAAACCCACCACCTGACGCTCCTGGGTTCACCGGACCAGGGGACGACAATGCCCTCATCGACAGGGGCCCCGGTGGCCGGCTCACACGTTCCCACCGTGCTAAACATCCAGGACCAGGGGGGAATCACGCGAACGGTCGAGGCCGCGGTCCGCGCCGTGCACGACCTCCTGCCGGCGGCGAACTCGTGGCGGCGGACGGAGCAGCCGGCCTCAAGACTTTGCCTGGCCATGGAGTGCGGAGGGTCCGACGGCAACTCGGGCATCACGGCCAACCCGGCGTTGGGCGTGGCGGCCGACCTGGTGATCGCCCAGGGGGGATCGGCCGTGCTGGGTGAGACCACCGAGATCTACGGCGCCGAGCACCTGCTGGCCGCTCGGGCCAAGAGCCCCGCGGTAGGTCAAAAACTGCTCGATCGGATCAAGTGGTGGGAATGGTACACCGGCGTCTTCGGCGCCACGATCGACAACAACCCGACGCCGGGGAACAAGGCCGGGGGGCTCACTACCATTTACGAGAAGTCGTTAGGGGCGCTGGCGAAGGCCGGGTCGAGTCCCTTGGTCGACGTCATCGACTATGCCGCGGCCGTGACGAGCCCGGGACTCACCTTCATGGATACGCCCGGCTACGATCCCCCCTGCACCACCGGGCTCGTTGCCGGCGGCGCGACCGTGCTGGTTTTCACCACGGGCCGGGGGAGCGTGCTGGGGCTCAAGCCGACCCCGTGCATCAAGCTCGCCACCAACACCGTGATGTTCGAGCGAATGAGCGATGACATGGACATGAATGCGGGTACCATCCTGGAGGGCGAACCGGTCCTGAGCGTGGGCCGTCGCCTCTTCGATCTTATTCTGGAAGTGGCCAGCGGAGCCCCTACGAAAAGCGAGCGGCTCGGCGTGGGCGAGGAGGAGTTCGCTCCCTGGACTATCGGGCCGACGCTGTGAGCGCGAAGGCTGCACCCTCGCGCAGCCTGGCTCCCTCCAGGTCGGAGCTCGACCGCGGCGTAAAGCTGTGGAGCCTGCTTTTCGTATTGGTTCTAGCAGGGATGGAACTGGTCTGGCTGAGGTGGTTCCTGGCCGAGCCCTTGCCCAATGCCAGCGGACATTCGACAGCCATCCGGCGGGGTTTTCTGCTCTGGAGAGGGCTGCCTCACGTCGTTCCCGGCCTCACCTGTCGCGAGTCGTTCCTTGGGCAAGCGGCCCTTGAGTTGAGCCACGTCGAGAACTTGCACCAGAGGCTGCCGATCGTGGCCGCCGCAGTGCTCGTAGGCTCGGCGGCGATCGGGTTGGGAGAGATGATGCTGGCGGCCCTGCGACTTCGCACCGCGGTATCGACGCTCGAGCGATTGGCTCTGAACTTCGGCCTCGGCGCCGCGGGCCTTGGCGTGCTCACCCTTCTGGTCGGACGCGCGGGGCTCTTGCAGCCGTCGATCTTCCGGGTTGGACTGGGCGCCATCGCACTTTGCGGGCTGGCCGTCTCGCGATTCTGGCGCTGGCGGATCGAGCGGCCTGGGGCCTCACCTTGGTGGTCAGCGCCGGGGTTCATCATTGCGCCCTTCGTGATGATCATGTTCCTGGGGGCCATGCTCCCGGCCATCGATTTCGACGTGCTGGAGTATCATCTCCAGGGGCCCAAGGAGTACTTCCAAGCCGGGCGAATCGCGTTCTTGCCGCATAATGTTTATACGAATATGCCCTTCGGCGTCGAGATGCTCCATGTCTTGGGCATGGAGGTTCTGGGTGACTGGTGGTGGGGAGGACTGGTCGGGCAGCTCTTGGTGGCCTTCTTCGCGCCGGCGGCCGCTGTGCTGATCGCCACCGCGACAGCCCGCGCCGGCTCACCACGCGGGGGCTGGCTGGCTGCGATCATCTATCTGTCCACACCGTGGATCTATCGGATCGCTGTGATCGCCTATGTCGAGGGCCCGCTCTGCTTCTATCACGCGGCCCTCGTGTGGGCCATCATCCGATTCTGGAACGACGCGGCTGTGCCCCGCGCGCGGATCTGGTGCCTCGTCGGTCTGCTCGCAGGTGCCGCGATGAGCTGCAAGTACACGGCCTTCGTGTCGGCTCTGATTCCACTTGGCACCTTGGCAACGATCGACGCCGTTCGATGCTGGTCATGGAAGCCCGCGACAGCGTTCGTTCTGGGGTGGTCGCTCTTCATGGTTCCCTGGCTGGGCAAGAACGCGCTCGACACCGGCAACCCGGTCTTTCCGCTGGCTTACAGGTTCTTCGGCGGCCGTCCCTGGGACGTTGCGCGTGAGGCGCAGTGGTTCCGAGCTCATGGACCCAAGGAAATCACATCAAGTGCCCTCTGGAATTCGGTTGTCGACGTGGCCGGTAGGTCCGACTGGCAATCGCCCCTGTATATGGCCTTTGCTCCCCTGGCCTTCCTCAGGCGCGGCACGCGAAGAACAGCGCTTCTGGTTGCGGGCTTTGCGGCCTACCTGTTTGCGACCTGGTGGCTCTTGACGCACCGGCTCGACCGGTTCTGGCTGCCGATGTTGCCGCCCCTGGCGATCCTCGCGGGGTTAGGGGCTGACTGGTCGCCGCGGCTGGGGTGGCGCTTGGTTTGCGACCTGATCATCGCCATCGCCCTTCTGACGAGTCTGGTCCACTGCTCGACGGCGCTCTGCGGTCTGAACGAGTGGACCGGAAGCCTGACCGTCCTGCGTAGCGATGTGCCCCGTCGTCTCAACAAGCCGCTGGCCACGATCGACCGCGAGCTTCCACCGGGCGCAAGGATTCTCTTAGTCGGCCAGGCGGCTGTTTTTCACATGAACCGACAGATCCTTTACAACACCGTCTTCAACCCCGAAATCATCGAGTCCCTGGCCACCGGCAAATCGCCAGAGGAGTTCCGGGCCGAGCTCAAGCGCCGGGGCATCACGCATATTTATGTCGATTGGAAAGAAATCAGGCGCCACCGGGACCCGGCGGGCTACGGCTTTACCGATTTCGTCACCCGCGAACGCTTCGCTCTTTGGGTCAAGGCCGGCGTGCTGAGCGCAGCAACGCCGGTCGATCAGGAACAAGATCTCTACGTCGTGAGATGAGCTGGTTCGTCGATTGTGCGCGCATCGACACCACCAGATTCCCTGAAACAGGCAAAAGGTCACATGAACGGACTCGTGGTCGTCACCGGCGGGGCGGGGTTCATCGGCAGCCATCTGGTCGAGCAGTTGGTCGAGTCTGGCCAAAAGGTGCGGGTCGTCGAGCGGCCGGGTGCAGAGGTCAGCCACCTACCCTGCCAGGTCGATGTGGCATGGGCGGACATTCGCGACCGCAAGACACTGGCCAAGGCGCTTCAGAAGGCTGAGCTGGTCTATCACCTGGCGGCCAACCCCAACCTCTGGGCCAGGGACCGTCGAGATTTCGAGGCCGTCAACCACCAGGGGACGGTCAACGTCCTGGAATCGGCGCTGGAGGCCGGAGCGCGGCGGGTCCTGCACACCAGTACCGAAAGCATCCTCACGCGTAAGTCCGCGCGTGGACCCATCGATGAGAATGTCGAAATCTCGGAGTCCGATGCAGTCGGTCCGTACTGCCTCTCAAAGCTCAGGGCGGAAAACGCGGCCATGGCACTGGCGAGGGGGGGAAGACCAGTGGTGGTGGCCAACCCGACCATGCCGGTGGGGCCCGGCGACCGGGGCCTCTCGCCCCCCACGCGCTTGATCCGCGATTTCTGCCGCGGCCATCTGCCAGCAATCATGGATTGCACGCTCAACCTGATCGACGTACGCGACGTGGCGACCGGACTACTCCGCGCGATGGAGCGGGGCCAAGCCGGCCGCCGCTACCTATTGGGGGGAGAAAACCTCACGCTGGCCAGTTTCCTGAGCGTCCTTTCCAGGCTCAGCGGGGTCAGCGTGCCGCGCTGGCGCGTGCCCTACGCCGCAGGCCTTGCGGTGGCTTACGTGAGCGAATTCTGGTCTGACTATATCAGTGGCTCTCCTCCCAAGGCGACCGTGACCGGCGTTCGTCTGGCTCGGCGGATCATGCACTTCGATCCTGCGCGAAGTCTCGCCGAGCTGGATCTGGCGCCGCGGCCGATTCGCGAGGCAATCAGGGACGCTCTGGACTGGCTGAGCCGGACCGGACAGATCCCCGAGTTTGTGCCAGGCTCGCGGGTCCCGAACTGACGGATTGCGGGAAAGTGTGTTCTGGTCGTGTCTCCCACGGGATGAATCTGGCGATCTTCCATGGAGAAGTCCAAGCGGCGGCAGTTGCCGGGAAGACCGGTCGTCCTCAATCGCCGATCGTCGGAGTGGTTGCCTATCTATTCATCCGAAAACATCCGGGATTGGTTGCATTGTCGGTTTTTGTTTGATTTTCCTGTCTGGCCGTGTTAGATAGGCGAGTGATCCGGGCTTTCGAGTTCGAAGGAGACGGTTTGGTGGCCGTGCATTGCCTCCTCTTCCGGATCGACGAAGTTTCCTCGGTGGCTCGCAACATCTTTCCTAGCCGCCTCTCACTTTGGCGGGAGCTGCCCAAAACTGACAAGACTTTAATGCCCCAAAGCTTTTCCTCCACATACCATTGCCCGTCTCCACAGAACTAGGAAGTCCTGGCCAAGCATGGGGATCAGACTCCAACCATGGATCGCCGGATGCAATTTGGCTTGACTGACCTGTATTTCAAGCTTGAGACGCATATTAATAAGTCTGGTCACGGCCTGCGTCTCTGTCCTAGGGATTGGGAGCAACTCGCTTGGCAGTTCATGCAGGCGGCAATGCGTGCTAAGTTTTCTCTAGTTCGGGTGCTTATTCTCAATGCGTGGCTACCCGCCTGCCCCGCGTCTATTTAGGAATGATGGCTGCTCCTTGCAACCGATCGTAAGCTCCTCTTTTGACGCTTGATAGGGAATGCTTCAACACGAAAGCCATGCACGGCATCTCCTTTGCAGGTTTCCCAGTTTTTACTTTTTCAGCGAATTGAGTGCCATCGTGCTCGACGAACTGGAAGGTTGAGAGTCGACTTGATCTTTGTCATCGTTTTGTTCGATCTTCGCTCTCCTGGTGGATTGAGGATTTCGCGTTTGAATCGTGGCAATCTCGTGGTCTATAATGCCTATGGGACCGTGCAGTCACTCTAACCAGAGAAACTGTCACTGGTTTCGTCCCCGGGACAAGTCTTCATGACCGCAC
>JBKQMU010000176.1:0-21701 GCA_052146555.1 Isosphaeraceae bacterium | reverse complement strand
CCATGGGAGACGTCCGTGTCTCGAATCTCATAAAGCATCACACAGCGTGACGATAGAGAACACCTTCTTGCCCAGACTGTCCAGACCAGTTGGACGTGGGCGGCCAATTACAAAACAGACATCTAGCAGCGGGGCAATACGGGGAAAATGTGCCCAGGAAATTTCGTAGAGGATGGGAAACCGGAGGCTAAATCCGCCAGTTCGCCAGCACGAGCGGGTATCCGAGGTGTTGAATACGCTGAAAGTGAGCGGTGTTTCCTGTGACCAGTTCGAGGCAGTGCGTCAGGGCAATGGCCGCGATCATGGTATCGGCAAGGCCGATGGGCTGACCCGTACGTTCCAATTCGCCGCCGATGATGCCGGCCAGCCCGGCGGCGGTTTGGTCGAACGGGATCACTTCCTCGGAAGGAATCGCGGCGAGGAAGGATTGTAGTTGTCGTGAAGCTTGCTTTTTCTGATAGCCCCGGATTAGTTCCATCAAAGTGACGGCGGAGATGGTATAGCGGGCGAATGCCTTGCGGTAGGCACTAGCGTGGGCGGCGACGGTCTGATTTACGCCCTTGGTGACTTCCGAGAAAATATCGGTGTCGAGGATGGCCTTGTTCAAAGGTCCAATTCCCGCCAGGACTCATCCCGCCGCTGCCGGTAAGCGTCGGCAACGATCTCGTCCATCAGTTCAGCGTCGTCACGCATAAGGCCCAAAATCGGATCAGCGGCGGAATCGCCAGCGTTGGCCGTTGGCCTGGCCTGCTGGCCCAGGGCCAACTCGCGGAGCAGAAGGCGGGCAGCTTCGGCCATCGCGTCATCGACGGAAGCGAACCGGCCGCTCTGGACGGCCGCTTGGATGCAGTTTTCCAGGTCGTTAGGCAAATGGATTGTCATAATGGATTCTGCCCTTCATCATCGAACCTAACACAAGCCTCGAGGGATGCCCAGACATGGCACTAATTGAACGTGAGGTAGCTCGACGTTCCTGAGCATCGGAAGAACTCAAGTAAGCCGTTTCTCGGCTTCCAGCCGAAGAGCTTGACCGCTTTTCGAGGTGGTTCGAGGAGTTTCTCGCCGACCAGTGGGACCGGAGGATCGAGACGGACATCCTGGCCGGGCGTCTAGACTCCGCCGGTCTGCGCGCCGATAAGGACTTCGAGTCCGGCCGAGGTGAATGACTTTGCCGGCGACCACGGGCTCACGACTCATTTTCACCTGATCGAACGCCGTCACGAACGATTCCGGCCCTGATTGGGTCCGGCTTCGCCCGATCCGAGCAGCCTGGCAATTCCCCCCCACATGCTCTTGAACGAAGCCCGCCCAGACCTCATAATCACCTTTTGCGCGGTCTTCCGGACCGCATTTTTGATTTGTGGCGGCCAGGCCGCGAGGGTTCCCGGCGGAACGATTCTCCCGGGTCGTGTCGGGAATTTGTGTTCCGGGGCTCTCTTTTTTGCCCTGGCTGCCGTACTTGTGAGGCGGCTCTCGCCTGGTGGCGGGGCATTCGAGGCACTCGATCGATGGCGGAATCACTGAAGATACGGGTCGAGCCGCGCGACCCCGCGAAGAACAAGGGAACGGGCAGCCGGGTGGCGCGCCGGCTGCGCCAGCAAGGCCGCATCCCGGCGGTGATCTACGGGCACAAGCTCGACGTCCTGCCGATCACCCTGGCCAGCGATGACGTCTGGCAGATGATCAAGGCGGCCAGTCACATTGCCGAGCTGGACCTGGGCACCAAGACCGAGACTGTGCTCATTCGCGATGTCCAGTGGGATAACCTGGGCAAGGAGATCCTCCACCTCGACTTTGCGCGCGTCAGCGCTGAAGAGCTGATCGAGACCGAGGTGAACCTCGAGCTTCGGGGTCAAGCACCCGGCATCGCCGAGGGGGGCGTGCTGGAGGCACTCTTCCACACGCTCACGGTGACCTGTCCCGCCGGGGCGATCCCGAGTTCCATCAAGGTGGACATCAGCAACCTCAATGTGGGCGATAGCATCCACGTCCGCGATTTGGCTCTCCCCCAGGGAGTCACCCTGGACGCCGATCCCGATCTGCTGGTTCTGCACGTCGTGCTGCGGACCGTCCAGGAGGAGCCGACCGAGGCACCCGCCGCCGAAACTCCGGCTCAGCCCGAGGTAATCAAGCCCGAGCGCAAGGAAAAAGAGAAGGCGGAGTGATCGGTCGATCGGCTCGGAGCCATGGCCTTGGCGATGCAGAAGTTGGTCGTGGGTCTGGGTAATCCCGGTACGAAATACCAGGGAACGCGCCATAATGTCGGGTTTGAGTTGGTCGACCGTCTGGCCCAGAGCGGCCCGGGAGCCAGCTTCGCTCGCAAGTTCGAAGGCCAGCTTGCCGAGACCTCGATCGACCATCGCCGTGTCTTGCTGCTGAAGCCGGAAACCTTCATGAACTGTAGCGGTCGGTCGGTTGGCCAGGCCGTCCGCTTCTACAAGCTCGAGCTAACGGAACTGCTGGTCATCTGCGACGATTTGAGCCTTCCACTGGGTTCGATCCGGATCCGTCCCGGCGGCTCCGACGGAGGACAAAAGGGTTTGCGCGACATCACGGCCCATCTGGGAACCGAGACCTTCCCCAGACTGCGAATCGGCATCGGCGACCACGGAGATAGCGACGCAGTCGACTATGTGCTCAGCCGCTTCCGCAGCGCCGAGCGGGCCATCCTTGACGATACCTTGATCTTCGCCAGCCAGGCGGTGGCCGTCTGGGTGACCCAGGGCATCGACGCGGCCATGAATCGCTATAACGGACCCAGGAAGATCTCGCCGTAACTCGGAAAAAAACGGAAGCCAGAAGGCTGCTTGAATCGCTGCGGCCAGGCGTGCACTGCCGCTTCCGGGGCGAGCCGTCGAGCCCAGCCGTGCTTTTGAGAGTCAAAGAGCCGCCACCTGATCACTCAACCGAAATCGGAGGACCCAAGTCTTGCCAGTTCACACGTATGAAGGAATGTTCTTGCTCGATAGCACCAAGGCCGCGGCGGCCTGGGAGGAGAGCGTCAAGCAGGTTCATGACATCCTCGCCAAGCACAACGCGGAGATCGTGGCCAGCCGCCAGTGGGACGAGCGCCGGCTTGCCTATCCGATCAGCGGCCACAAGAAGGCGACCTACCTGCTCACCTACTTCAAAACCGACGGCTCCAAGCTCAATGAAATCGTCGCCGACTGCCACTTAAGCGACCTAATCCTGCGCGAGCTCATCCTCAAGGTGCATCCCAAGCTCGAGGAGCAGCTTGTGAACCAGGCGATGACCTCGACGCCTAGCGTCGAGGAAGAGCAGGCGAGCCGCGACGATGAGTTCGACGAGCGACCGCGCCGCCGCCGCCGTGACGACTGAGCTGAGATTTCCGCGCACGCCCGTACGAGTTGTCATGATTTTTTGCATCGGAGCTTGCGATCTAGGGGACAACCGTCTACTGTATAATGCGGAGGTAGCGAGTCCGTCACGAAACGAGGTTGGCCGCCGCGGCAAGGAACGTGGGCCAAGAGCGGCGAGCCAATCTGGACAGCGGGCGACCGGCTGAGCTACCGCGTCTCGAGAAAGGAACCAGGCGATGGCCGACTTGAACAAGGTCTTTCTGATGGGTCGGCTCACGTTCGACCCGGAGCTGCGGCGAACTCCCAGCGGCACGGCGGTCACCGAGCTGCGCATGGCCACGAGCCGGTCGTTCCAAGGCCGCGACGGTGAGCGACGCGAGGAAAAGCTCTTCATCGACGTGACCGTCTGGGACCGCCAGGCTGAGACCTGTTGCCAGTATCTCCGCAAGGGCAGCGCGATCCACGTGGAAGGCTCGCTGCGGATGGACACCTGGGACGACAAGACAACCGGCGAGAAGCGGTCGAAAATTCGAGTTCACGCGGATCGGGTACAGTTTCTCGACTCACGGCGGAGTGATGCTGGTGGTGATGCCGACTCCTCCCCCGTTGATGAGATGGCCGCTCCCCCTCCCAGTCGTGAGGCGCCGCGCGCCCGCGGCGGATCGGCCTCCGGCGAGTCTCGGGGCATGAGCAACGGCTCGCCTTCGAGCCGGCCGCTTCCCCCCAGCCCGGCCCCCCGCAGCCGTCCCCCGGCCGAACCCGAAGAGCATGACGACGAAGATATTCCGTTCTGACGGACATGTGCAGTTGGATGCGGTGGTGGCGAGCTGCTAGCCCCCAGCGCACAAATGAATAACTTGGCCGGACCGCTCAGACCCGGTTTAATACGATTTTCCTTCCTCGAGACGCATTGCTCCTGAAACTGAAACCTCGACCCTGATGCGACGGCGGATGGCTGGCCGTTCTTGGGTTCGAGATCCGAGAAAGTTGCTTTCCCATGGCCAAGACGACAGGTCCCAAGGCGGATAAGGCGGCCAAGCCGGCTGCCGCGGCAGCCCCGAAGGTAAAGACACCCGCCAAGGGTGGCGCCAGTTCCAGCGCGGCAGCTCGGTCCAAGAAGGTGGCAGCCGGCCCCCCCCGCCAGCCTGGAGTCGAGCGCCGCAAGAACCACCCCCTGCGCGCTCATAACGGACACATTAGCGTGCTCTTGACCCAGAATGTGCCCAGCCTCGGTCAGCCCGGCGAGCTTGTCAAGGTCCGGCCCGGTTACGCACGCAATTACCTGCTCCCCCAGGGGCTGGCTACCTTCGCCACGGCGCACAACTTGCGAATCGTCGAGAAGCACCGCCAGCGGCTCAGGCAGCTCGAGGAGGCCCGGCGTGCCGACCTTCAGAACCTGGGCGCCCAGATCGCGCAGCGGAGGCTGACCATCGAGGCCAATGCCAACGAGGAGGGCCATCTTTACGGCTCGGTCAACGCCGACCAGATTGCCGTTGCGCTCAAGGCCGAGGGCTTCCCGATCGAGACCGAAAACGTCCACATCGAGGGACCGCTCAAGGACCTGGGCCTCTACACCATCAAGGTTCACCTGGCCCAGGATATCGACACCGAGGTCAAGCTCTGGGTCATCCCGACCCATACCGAGGACGTGACGGCAACGTCTTGATTTTTCCGGTCATTCGAGACTCCGAGACCGGAGTCCATCGCGAACACCCGGACAGGGCGACCTTTTCGCCCTGTCTTTTTTTCCCTTGGAACACCTGGCCAGTTCCTGACAGGTGATCATTTCAGCCTGCGTCCAGCCTAGCCCGTCGCATTTTTCCCTCTCGTCCCGCGCCACTGCCGTAACTGGCAAAAATCCGAGAGCGCTCTCGCAAGTGCTCTGTGCGCTTCAACTTTTTCCAATGCCGGACCTGTCCCTGAACCGATACGATTGTTCACAGGCAGGGATGAGCGTGATGGCTTGGTACTTGCCGGCTCTCGTCCCCGGCGAGTCAGAGTTAGAATGGACGAACGTGGCATGCTGGCGATGCGCATGTCCCTTGCGTCCCTGCCGCCGCGCACTAGCGCGCAAGGGCTCTGTCGCTCTTTTGGGGAGATCGGCTCGGCATGGCGTCTCTACCGGTTCCAGGCTCTGGCAACGGCTCCGGCAGCGGCACCGGAAACCCTCCGCAAGCCAGGGCAAGCAGTGCGCTGGGCGATCACCTTCCGCCCCAGAACCTCGAGGCCGAACGGTGGCTCTTAGGCGGAATCTTGCTCGATAACGACGTGCTCCACGAGGTCGCCCAGTTCCTCACTGCGGATGACTTTTACCGCGACGCCCACCAGATCATCTACCGGGCGATCAGCGACCTTTACAGCCTGGGTAAGGCCGTCGATGCGGTCACATTGGCCGACGAGCTGACCCGTCGCGATCAGTACAAGCAGATTGGCGGCGATGAGCTGCTCTTAGAGATCACAAACAGCGTGCCCCACGCGGCCAACGCCAAGTACCACGCCGAGATTGTGCGTCAGAAGTCAATCGGCCGCCAGCTCATTCAGAGTGCAACGGAGATCATTCGCGACGGCTACTCGAACCTTTATACCGCCCAGCAGTTGCTCGAGGCGGCCGAGCAGCGGATCTTCACGATCGCCGAGGACCAGGTTCGCGGTGAGACCCACGAGATCAAGCAGGTACTCGAGAAGGCGATGGGGCTGATCGCCAAGCGGGGCGAGGAGAAGCACCCGGTCACGGGAGTGGGTTCGGGCTTCCACGATCTGGACGACTACACCAACGGGTTCCACGCCGACCAGCTGATCATCATCGCGGCCCGGCCGAGCATGGGCAAGACCGCGATCATGCTCAATATCTGCGACCACGCGGCGATCAACCTGAACGTGCCGGTTTTGATCGTCAGTCTCGAGATGGGCAACCTCGAGATCGGCGAGCGCCTGCTCTGCGCTCGGTCCCGGGTCGACGGCCACAAGCTGCGCACCGGCCAGGGTCTGGGTTATCGCGAAATGAACGAGCTGGTGAAGGCCTTCCACCAGATGCAGCCGGCGCCCATCTTCATCGACGACACCCCGGCTCGCAACATGCTCCAGATCACGGCCATGGCCCGTCGGCTTCGCTTACGTCAAGACCTGGGCCTGATCGTCGTCGATTACATCCAGCTCATCGATGCCGAAGATTCGCGCGACAGCCGCCAGGAACAGATCGCCAAGATCAGCCGGCGGCTGAAAACCCTGGCGCGAGAGCTGCATGTGCCTGTCATCGCGCTTTCTCAGCTCAACCGGGCGGTGGAAAGCCGCGAGGATAGGCGTCCCCGCATGGCCGACTTGCGCGAGTCGGGGGCCATCGAGCAGGATGCCGACATGGTCCTCCTCCTGCACCGGCCTGATTATTACGACCCGAACGAGCGTCCGGGCATTGCCGAGGTCATCGTGGCCAAGAATCGCAACGGACCGACCGGGAGCGTCAATTTGACCTTCCTCAAGAACCTCACCCGCTTCGAGAACCTGGCGAATATCGCCGAGCCGCCCCCCGACGCCGGCAGCCCGTTTTAGACCGCGAGTTCCGGGGGATTCGCTGTCGCCGTGGCACTCGGTGCGGCTCTAGAAGCCCAAGGATTGCAGCCTGAATTTATGCACCTGCCGAATGTTCAGAATCCGGAATCCGCCACGGCTCTCGACTCACCGACTTCCTCTCGTGGGGCTTCATGGCTCCAGTTAAGCACCCCGCTTCTTGCCGCAATGGCCGCTGTGGGTCTGACCTTGGGAGGGTTGCTGATCGGTTACGAACCGGTGGGGGACGATCCGGACCTGATGTACAAACCGGTGAAGACGGAGCTGGCGCGCGCCTTGCGAAGCGGCACGCTGCCGTTCTGGAGCGACCGGTTCGGCCTGGGAATACCCTTGATCGCCGAGAGCCACGTCGCCGCGCTCTATCCGCCCAACTGGTTTTTCTACCGACTTTTCGAGGTTGATACGGCTTACCGCCTATTGATGTGGCTCCATTATCTTGCCCTGGCGGGAACGACATACCTGGTGGCGCGAGACTATCAGAACACCCCCTGGGGCTCGGCGATCTCCGCCGTCGCATTCTCCCTTTGCGGGTTCATGGCAGCGCACGCTGTCCACGAACCTTTCTACTGCCTGCTTCCTTACCTGCCTCTGTTGATCTGGCTCGCGCGGCGGTACGTGCGGACCGGACGAAGAAGCTACCAGGCGGGGCTGACGCTGGCGGTCGGTGCGCAAATCACGCTGGGGCACTTTCAGATCCAGATTTGGACACTCGGTCTAACATTGCTTCTCGGAGCGGCTGCGGTATTCGAATCGCGCGTGTCGTTTGGTCGCATCGTGGGACTGCTCGTGGCGATCATCGGGGGGCTGGCGGTGGCCTCGCCCCAGCTTGGGCTGACTGCCGAGCTCAGTGCCTACACCGGGGTTCAGCGTGCAGAGGAATTCTTACTGGATCACGCTCTTCCCCCGGCGCAACTGGCGCAGCCAGCGCTTCCCAGGCTCTTTTTCGGAGATTCCTTCAAGCCGTTTCTCGAGGCAAATTACTGGTTCGTGCATAGAACGTCGCCAACGGAGGCCTGCTGGTACGTCGGCACCACCCCCTTGATCCTGGCAGTGGTCGCCTGGATCAGCCCTCAGCGCTGCCCGGGAATGCGCGCCTGGAAGCTACTTATCCCGGTCGGCGTGATCATGGCTGCTCTGCCGATCGCCCGGCCTGATCTCTACCTGTTGATCGCCAAAATCCCGGTTCTCAACTGGTTTCGCGCGGCCGGACGGTTCACGCTCGTCCCCAGTCTGGGGCTTGCTTTGCTGGCAGGTTCGGTCTTTGACCGATCGATCTCCGCGAGCCGGTTTCGCCTGGGCCTGGGGCTCGCCGGACTGGCCGGCGCCATTGCGATTGCCTGGGGAGCCTACTGGTCGCGATTGCCTGATGTCGCAAGCTGTCTATCACAAACCTTGATATTCTGGAGCCTTGCCATGGCGGTCGGCGCCTGGGTGGTGGGGCTCTTGCTGGTCGCTCTCTGGTGGCATGGCCGGGTCAATTCCGCCGTCTTGTTTCTGGCGACGAGCGTCGAGCTGGCCGTGCTTTTTTACCTGGCGCCGGTCCGCTGGGATTGGGGCAGCCGGTGGAACCCATCCGGCAGCCCGATCTTGCAGAAGCTGAAGTCCGAGCCCGAGGTGGGGTTGGTTGCGGGGTTCCAGGCAAACAACTTGACGACGCGCGTGGGAATCGCACCCGCGTACCCGTACCTTGGCTTCCGGCTTCCTCCGCCGCACTTCATCCTGCTTCCTCTCGGCCTGGTCCAGCCCAGGGACCGCGCAGACTACGCGAGGTGGGGACGGCGCATGGGCGTCACTCACGGAATCTTCGGTGCGTGGACCAAGCAAATTTCGGGGGCCGAGACATTGCTGGTGACGGAAGATCCATTCCTTCGTCGGCTGACGTTTGAGGCGTTCCAGATGTATCAGGATGCGACCGATGATCGCTGGCGCCTTGAGCGTTACCCTGGCGCTTTCCCGGCGGTCCGCGTGCTCTTGCGGTCTCGCGTGGTCGAGGACTGGCCGGCGCTCTTCGGGTCGCTGAATAAGGACGACCATCGGGACGAGGCGACTTACATGCGCGGCGACGCTCCGCCCGAAAGCTCGGCTCCGCGCGCCCGCCAGGCCCATCTTGTAAGCTACAGCGGTACCCAAGCTGTCGTGGAGCACGATGGAGATTGCGATGTCATCTTCCGCCGCTGCTGGTACCCGGGATGGTCCCACCAGGTCAACCGCGGACCCGAACAACGCGTCTTTCGCGCCGACGGCGGACTGCAAGCTGTCCGACTCCACGGAGCTGGCCCGTCCCGGATCCATTTCCGCTATCGTTCCGCCTGGTGGCTCGTCTCTGTGCCAATCTCGTTGGCGGCAATGGCGACGGCGGCCTATATCCTGTTCCAGTCGACCCGGAGTTCAGTCAAGCCGGTCGGTTGATGAGGGGCAAGAGCGCCGCCATAGTGCGGTTCACGACGAGATGGCCCATGGATAGGCCTCACTCGTCGCCGTAGACCTCCAGCCGCAATTGCACCAGGTCGGAGGTTGGCGGCCAATTTTCGTTCGGAGGGATCCACTCCGGCCGGGGCTCACAATCTGTGATCAGGTAACGCTCCAAAGCCCTACGCACCTGGTTGGAATCGGTTAGCCGGCCCTGAGCGGGAAACTCGAGCAAGCCGATCGCATCGCAAGCAGGGGGAAGGTCGGGCAGGTCAATCCGGCCGAGTGCCGCTTTGCACGCCTCGAAGCCGATTCCCAAAGTCGTGATCTCTTGCTGGGCCTGGTCGAGCCTCCGAAGACGCTGCCGCTGCCATTCCGCCCGCTTCAGGAGCAGGATCGTCGCACGCATCGACTGAAGCTCGACGATCCGGAACTTCTCTTCCTCGCTGGGTAGAAGCGGCGGCGTGCTCTTGCGCCAGAGCAAATCGACGCGCGGACCGTTCAGAACGATCAAGACTGCGAGTAACCCCAGAATGCCCAAGGCTCCGGCACGGGAAAGAGGCCGGATCGGACCGAACACCGGCGCCCCTTGGTCCGGCTGCCGCGGCCCGTTGATCCAGCCGGCGACGAACAGTACCGCGCCAATGTGCGGAATCGTGTCATACCACGGGACAATAAACCCGAGACTGAGCGTGCGCAGCAGGTAATAGTCGAGATAGCCGCGGACGGTCCACTCGCCGAAATAGCTGCCCAGCACCAGTGCCAGCCCTGTGCACTCAAGCGGGTTGAAAGCACCAGTGCCTCCTTGCCGCAGGCGCTGGGTTAGCCAGAATCCGACGATCGAAAGCGTCAGCAACACCCCCTGAGCCTGCGTGGTCCGTACCCGCAGGCCGAGGTTCGCGAAGATCAGGTTTTCCGGGATGGCCTGGGCGGTGTGCAAGAGTCCCGCTCGGGGCCTCGCAGCCTCGCGAGTCGTCCGGCCGTGGAAGCTGACGGTGCTGTCGATCTTGCCTGCGCCCAGGATGATGCTGAGCAATACGGCCAGGAGCGTGGCGGCGACGGGCACGGCTGCCGCGAACCGGCATGGCCGCCGGCCGTCTCTCCAGAGGTAGATCGCCGTGATGGGGCCAGCCAGATGGCCGATCGTCCAGAACCAGCCCGCGATCATCGTGGCAAGGCCCGCCAAAACCAAAGGCGCCCGGTTCAGCGATCGCCGGAAACGCTGCGCGTACCAGAGCGCCGAGAGAATCCCAAAGCCCGCCCAGAGGGTCTGGCCGGCGGAATACCAGACAGCCGAGGGTAGCAACAGGGAGGTCGTGCCGACGGCGCTCATCGCCGCCAATCCCAGCCCGGTCCGTCCGGTCTCTCGCGAAACGAGCCGGCCCACGATGAGCATCACGGCGACCAGAATGCCATAAGACGCCTGCGCCAGGGTCTCGGGCAGACGGGCGAGCGAGCCCGACTGAGCCACCAGCAACCACGTCAAGACTCTCCAGGCCGGCACGATGTGCGTATTATGCGGCGCGAAGAGATTCGAGAGCGTCCGTCCCAGCGTCCGCGAAGCCGCCACGTAGGCGAAGTCGTCGTTCTGAAGCCGGTAAATCGCGAGCGGGTCACGAGCGACGTGTGGGTGACCGGGCAGGCTGATCGGATCGAAGAAGAGCAGCCACGGCGCACAGACAATGAAACCGACAAGAACCACCAGAGAAGCGCGGCCGACGGGCCGATAAGGCCAGGGCTGCCGCTCTTGCTTGGGCGTCATCGGCCGGCCCGGCTGGTTCGCGGTCTGCGTATTGGCGGCTCGTGAGGTCATGGCTTATCTTCTCGCGATGGTTTGGTCACTCGCCGGGCCCGGCCGTTGCCACGGTCGCTGCGCGCCGCCGCCTGGGCTTCGCGGAGCATGGCCAGCGCCTCTTGGCGGGTGCCTTCGGCGGCCGACTTGCCACGCAGCATGGCGGCCAGTTCGTCCACCCGCGCCTCGTCGTCCAAGGGAGTGATCGTCGTCCGCGTCCGTCCCCGCTCGGTCTGTTTGCGGATGGCCCATTGGCGGCGGGCATAGCTTGCTACCTGGGGCAGGTGCGTCACGCAGATGACCTGATGGTGCCGCGACAGATCGGCGAGCGTTTGCCCAAGCGCTGCACCGAGCCGCCCTCCGACGCCGGTATCGATCTCGTCCAGCACCAAGGTCGCCACGCGATCGGCACACGCCAGCACGGCCTTGACCGCCAAAGTCACGCGCGAGAGCTCGCCGCCGGATGCAATTTTTCGCAGCGGCCGGGGAGCTTCGCCCGGGTTGGCCAGAAAGAGCATCTCGACCCGATCGGCGCCCGACTCGGGCGGGGGCGGCGCGGTCGGGTCGTCGCCTAGGTCGCGGGGCTCGACTTCGACGGTAAGCCGCGCCTCCGCAAGGCCCAGCGGACCCAGCCGCGCCTGCATCGCGCGGCCAAAATCGGCGGCCGTCTTCCGACGCGACGCCGACAGCCTGGCCGCCGCGTCACACAGCGCCGCAAACGCATCGCTCAGGGGCGCGACGGAGTGTTCCAGGTCCTCCTCATCACGCTCGATGGCTGAGAGCCGACCTTCAGTCTGGTCCTGGCGGGCGGCCAGCTCATCGGGCGTGCAGTGGAACCGAGCCGAAAGCCGCCGGTACGTGGCCAGCCTGGTCTCGACGTCTTCGATCCGCTGCGGATCGTCGTCCCGGTTCTTGGCCAGATCACGCAGGCTGTAAGCGACCTCGCGGGTCTCGTCGGCGAGGCGCTTGAGCGTCGCGGCGGCATCAGCCAGCTCACGATCCGCTTCGGCCAGCGGCTGCAAGGCGCGGGCGACTCGCTCGAGGATCTCCTGGGCCGAGCGATCCGCCTCGTAGAGCTGATCGAAACCCTGGGCCGCAACCGATCGCAGCGCACCGGCGCTACTGAGCCTGCGCGACTGGTGCACCAGATCATCGTACTCGCCCGGACGGGGATCGGCAGCGGCCAGCTCGTCGCGCTCGAACTGGAGCAGGGCACGCTCCCGCTGCCTGGCCTGCGTGGCCGCGAGGAGGGACAGCCGCTTCTGACGCAGGGCATCAAATTTGGCCCGCGCCTCGCGATAGTCACTCAAGTGCGGCTCAAGCTTGCCGAAGGCGTCCAGCAAGTCGCGCTGACGGTCCGGATCGAGCAGCGCCCGTCCTTCATACTGGCCGTGGATATCGACCAGTTGCTCACCCAGCCGCTCGAGCGTACTGACGGTCACCGGCAGCCCGTTGACCTGCGCTCTGCTGCGCCCCTGGGCCGAGACGCGGCGGGTGAGAATCAGCGCGTCGTCGTCGATCTGACCCCCCAAGATCGCCTCGATCTGGCCGCGCATGGCCGGCTCGTCGATCTCGAAGATGGCCGCGGCCCGGGCCTCGGCCTTGCCGGCGCGAACCAGGTCGGCCGACGCCTTCCCGCCCAGCACCAACCCCAGCGCCAAGAGCAGCAGACTTTTCCCCGCCCCGGTCTCACCGGTCCAGGCGCAGAACCCCTCGTCCAGGCCCACCTGGACGTCCTCGATGAGTGCCAGGTTCTGCACCGAGAGCTCACGGAGCACGGCGAGAATGTCCTTGCGCTGCGGCCGTCGTATCGATTCATCCATCCCATAGACACACGTTCACGCCCGTGTCTTCTCAGGTCCCGGTGGATGAGCCCACTCGCGATCGAGCCGCTGCAATTCCGCGTCGATTTCATCCGTCGGAACAGGTTCCATCTCCAATTGCCCGCGCAGCACGGTCTGGGCCCGAGCCCGAAGGGTGGGCCGGTCCGCTTGGTCCAGGATGGCCGAGATGCTGATTCGTTGCAACAGGCCTTTGGTCACGGGGCGCTTGGCGTCGGCGAAGCTGAGCGCGGCCACAGCGGTCTGCGCGGCGGGCTCGAGCCAAAGCGCCGTCATCACGGCCACCTCCACGGCTCTTGCGCAAGGCAAGAGGTAACACGTGTCATCGAGCATGATCGGCCGGCCCGCCACGGCTCCGACTGCCCGGAAGAGCGCCGGCCGATGGAGCCCGGAAACGGCGACCTTGAACGGGGCGAAGCTGTAGGGACCAACGCCGAAAAGGGCAAACGCCGGTGCGTTGCGATAGATCGACGATTTCCGGCAGTCTAGCCGTGCGGCATGCCGCTGGAGATAGCTCCAGAGCCGTGGCGCGCGGCGCTCGAGACCCGCGGTGTCTTGGCCCAGTCGGGTCTGGGTGATGATTACCGCTCGCCGCGCCCGCTGGGCGGGCACTACCCGCAAGTCAGCGCCCTTGAGCAGCGGATAAACGAACTCCGGCTCGACCTCAACTTGATCACCCAGGCCGTTGCGATAAACCTGCGATGCATCTGCCTGGTCCGCGGTGAGCTCCATGATCGCCGCGGCGTCGTGCTTGACGCCCTGACGCCAGCAGACGGGGCTTTTGCCGAGGGCCAGATGACCGCTCTCCGCGATGGCTGAGCCGGCGATCAAGCGGCCGTCGTGGAAGTGAAGCACCTCAGCCGGCATTTGATCATCGAGGCTCGCGAAGACCGGAACCTGCCGGCAGGCGTTCGACCCCCCCAGATTAACGCGGAGCAAGCAGGCGCTCGCCGCCGCACCGAACCAGCGCTTGGCGTCGATCTGGTGGATCGATGCCGAGGCGATCGGCACTTTCTTTCGCGCTGCAAATTCGAGGACGCCCCGCGCCACCGACGTCTTGCACAGAAGTGCGATCGTCGGTTCCCAGGCGGCCAGCTCTTCAAGCAGCTTGATCCAGACGGCTTCGGCGATGTCAAAATTCGAGCTTCCGGTACGGGCCTGGATACCCGGCAGCTCTTTGAGGTTGCGGCGGGAGGGCTGGTTCGTGCTGCCCAGCTTGCCCAGCGCGGCCGCGGTGATCCAGGGCGGGTTGCCGATGACCAAGAGCGGCCCGCCGCCACGCCAGGGCAGGCCGCAGCGGAGATCGACGTCGAAAAGGCTGGCGCAGAGAAGTGAGAGTCGCGTCGCTCCGGCCTGGTGGGAAAGCAACTCTGCCAGAGCGAGATGGGATTGCTGGATCTCGATGCCGATCAGCTCGCGCGGAGGCGAAGCGCACTCGAGGAGAGCCTGGAGGAACGCGCCGATGCCGCAGGTCGGTTCGAGCACGCGGCTCCAGCGCACGCCGACGGGTGCCAGAGACTGCACGATCAGCCGGGCCAGTTCCGGCGGCGTCTGGAAATCGCCCAGGTCGCGTGGCACGCGCTCTCGCCCTCTCGCGGCGGTCGGTCTGCCGACTGCCACTACACTGCCTCGCGGCTCAGCTCACTTCACCTTTGCCCCGGGCACGCAGTCCGGATCGTCGGGCGTCAATACGATGACCTTCTCGCCGGAGGTCGCCGCCAGTAGCATTCCGTTTGAGGTCTCGCCGCGGAGGATCGCCGGGGCAAGATTGTTGACGACGACGATCAGCTTGCCGGTAAGCTGCTCTGGCGTGTAGTGCTGGCGGATGCCGGCGACGATCTGCTTCTGCTGGTCGCCCAAGTCGACCTGCAAGAGCAAAAGACGCTCGGCGTTGGGATGAGGCCTCGCTTCCAGGACCCGGGCGACCCGGAGCTCGAGCTTGGCGAAATCGTCGTAGGTGATCTCATCGGCCATCGTCATGGTTCCCTGGCTGGCAATCGCACGGACCACTCGCCGCTTCACGGAGCGAAGCGGGAAAGGCAGGCCGATCGTGCCGCGGCCCGCCCTCCGATTGTGCCGCAGTCCGGTTCTCAATCCAAGCCAAGTCGACGAAAAAAGCCGTAACAGGTGATTCAACCTCGGCGCGGGGCCAGCAGCCGGGTCAGCCCGCCGACGAGCTGACGAATTACCGACCAGGCGATGACAAAAGGAGTGGTCGGGTAGCGAAAAATGGTCGGCAAGTTACGCTCGAAGACGAAATGTCCAAACCACATGATGGCGTACGATATGATGAACAACTCCAGGGACAGAAGCGGACGGAAGGGAACAAGCAGCACGGCGGCAGCCATGATCGGCCAGCCGACTCCGACATGCAAGAAGTGGTTGACCGGATGGCTGTGGTCGGCCTTGTACTTGGCGACCAGGCGGTCGTAGAAGGAGACTGTCGTCTCTCCGAATTCCGGCCGCGGGGCGGGTGCGTCCGTGCTCATCATTGGTGGATTCCTCTTAGTTTATGCTTATTGCCCGGCATATGCGCTCTTGGTGTGGGCGACCTTGGGCGAGGCCCCCTGGTGCACCGCCGGGTTCTTATAGTCATCCAGGCCCTTGTGGACGATCTGGCTCCAGTAGGTGGCGAACTCGAACTTGGGCGAGTTATCCTCGTCGTGGCAGCGAATGCAGAGCCGGTTCTTGTCAGCCAGCTGGGCGGTGAGCTTCAGTGCCCCCCGGAACTCCACACTATCAGGAGCTGAGGCGTGCTTCGAGGCCGGTCCGTGGCAGTTCTCGCACTGGTTACCCTTCAGGTGGGGTGTTGCCGCCTCCGAGCGAAAGCCGGTGTTGTATTCGAAGCCGGTGGTGTGGCAGATCACGCACTCGGCGTCGAAGACGGTGTTTGGCTTGGGGTCTTTCTGGAGGGCGACGAACGCCTGTGCGTGCTTGGTGCTTGACCATTTCATAAAGGTGTTGGGATGGCAGCACCGGCATGTCTCGGCACCCACGAACCCTGCGCCGGCGATGCCGGCCGAGTAATCGTGGCGGGGGAAGTTCTCGACCGTCCCGGCTGCCTTGAGCATATTCCGATACTCATCCTCGATAACGTGCTTCACCGCGGTGCCGGGCCCATCGAACCGGCTGATGAGGGTCACGAGGTGAAACCGCATTTTCTGGGCCTCGTCCGGGAAGAAGCCGACGGCCCCGACGCACTTGCCCCGACGGCCGACGCTTACGACCATGGTCTTGCCGCCGTTGAGCATGAGCGGTTCGCTCTCAAGGACATCGGTGAACTCGGACGAGGCGACGACGATGTCCAGCCCCGGATAAGCCGTGGCCAGCCGCTTGGCCAGCTCGGGGGGGCCTTGCACGAGCAGCACCTGGTAATCGCTCTGGGACTGGAGCTCGGCCAGGACGCCGCCTAAGACCTCGTCGGGCCGCTTGATCGAGGCAAGCAGCTCGCTTTTGTCCGGGTCGACCAGCCGGTTTAGAGCCTCGGGATCAATGACCGCGGTGACGCCGATTTTCAGCGGGCCGGCCGGGATGATCTGGCTGTTGGCGATGCGCGACTCAAATCCGGCAGCAGGCTGGACGTTGGCCACGACGACGCGGTTCGAGTTGCCGAGATTGTTGAGAAACTGGACAAAGGCCTCGCCGATGCCGACTTTCAGATCCTCAGCACTCAAGGCGATCGCCTGATAATTCATGGCGGTGTAGGCTTTGAGCGCGATGCCGAACTTGATTTTGGCTTGCTCGAACCCTCCCCGCGCAGCGCCTGGGTCCTTGATCAGGCTGCCCAGGTCAACCAGCGCGACGGGCCAGTTCTGGGCCTTCAGCCGGTCGAGAAAATCGGCCCGGCGGATCAGGCCGCCGATCTGCCCCTGAGTGCAGCCGCAGGGCTCCAGATAGCCGTCCATCTGCCCCGAGATGACCAGCACGGCCTTGGGCGTGGGCCAGTTGGCGAAGAGCTTGCCCGATCGCGAGAGTACCCCCTCGGCGCCGGCTGGCTTGGCGACTTGGGTTGTTACCCCTCCTTTGGCCGCGGCCGAGGAGCCAGGCGCGCTTGGGCTGGAGCTGGAATTCGGGCTCGAATGCGAACAGCTCACTGCGACCAGGACGATCGGAGCCAGTAGGACTGCCAGGCATGCCCTTACCGGAAGCTGGGTCATGGTCTTCTCTTCCTGCTCCAGAAAGGCCGTAAAGACCAGGGACGCGTCCTTGCGACCCTGGCCTGCGCCGCGGAGTCCCTTCCGCGCCCAGAGTCTAGCGTTCCAGGTCCCCTCCGATAAGGTCAATCTCAACGGTCAGCAGGACCCTCTCATCCCAAACAAAAGGAAGAGGAGCCACAGGCTGCCCCCTCGCTCGAGAAAGAATGGATTAGCCTTCTCCCGCCGGGAGAAGATGCCGCGCCGCGGCGGATGAGGGCAGCCTTTCAGAAGGTGTACGTAGGACCACTGCGAAAATTTTCGCTCGGAAGTGGGACATTTGGGGACATTGCCCGGTTCTTGCTTCAGTCCGGGCGAGGACTTCGTTGGCTCGGCGCGCACACCGAGCGCTTCAAGGGCTGACTGCCCGTGCGGAGCAAGTGCCTTTTCCCTTCTGCCTATTGTACGACATGACGACCGGCTACATCGAGAACCGCTGCCGTGGCCCCGGGAACGAGACGAAGAGGTAAAGGAAAGGGGACGGGAGGCGGCCCCTTGACCGCACTATCATTTTGCCAAAACAAATAGCAGCGCCCCTTTACGATCCATACTTGCAACAACGCTCCGCTCGCTAAAAGATCCCCTTCCCCTGAGGCATGCTTAAACAGCGCGGCCGTCGTTCTGGGGACTTCGGACGTATGCTGCAGCTAGCACAGGTTTAGTTCCTTTAGACGCATCACTTAGTGCCCGGTTCGCCAGCGTTGGTCGCCACCTCGCACCGTTTGTCGCCTGGTAGCGCAACGACGCTCTCGCCATAAGCCCCTGTCGCGACGGCTCGGAAGATTGGTCGGGTTCTCTGTGCGGACCGTGCTTGACTTTCCCAGGCGGCGGCAATTGCGGTAAATTCGAAGTGGGATTGGTAGAGTTTGTGTGGACCGATCCGGATGGTCCGCGAGGCGGGCCCTAATGCCGCTAAAATGGGCGAACGATTAAGGCCCCTTCTCAATCAGCGTCGAAGCCATCAGCAAGAAGGAAATCGCGATGTCCCTTGCCATCCCCATCCTGCTCTCGCTCGCATTCCTCGGCCAGTCCGCACCCGATACCGCAGGTTTTGGGAAGGCAAACGCAGACCTGAAGGTAATGATCTCCAAGGCTTCCCAGCAGCCGCCAGCGAGCTACGCTGCTGGCGAGAAGGTGATCGCCTATAACACGGGTTCCAAGGTCACAGGCTACTCTTCATTCCAGGCCCTCTCCGAGTTCTTCATCGAGCTCGACAATTGGACGCACGCTAAAATCCTGGGCGACGAGAAGGCGCTGGCCGAAGAAACCTCCAAATGCAAGGCGCTCGTTCGGTCCCAGAATGAGCAGAGGCTCACGATTGCCGTCCCGTCCGGTACTCTCCTCGAGGTTGTCAGCATTCGCTGGGTCACGCTGCCCAAACGACAAGGCCTGCTCGCGTTGAGGGTTCCGGGCTTGTATGCCTGTGAGCTGCGCTGCATTGATCTGGAATCCCCTGCCAAGGGCCAGTCGTGCTGGATCGCTGAGGATGAACTCGTGCCGACGACCCAACGTCTTCTCCCTCCTGCCACGCCCACTCGGACGGAACGCTCTGCACAGCTTATGCTCTACTTCGAGGCCCACCAACGTGCCGATCCTAGGAACCAGTCCGTGGGCAATGAACCGCTCAGCTCGACCAAGCCGGATTCCGACGCGGAGCCAGAGCCGCTCGGCAAGCCGGCCAAGCGAGCCCAGCCCTCACCCCGTTTTGAGCCCGATTCGGCGCCCGCGCTCTCGGTCGCCCTGGTGGACTACAATGACGGCGTGGCCGACAATCGCTACAAGATCTACGTCGAGATCCGCAACACTTCCAGCACAACCCTTGAGTATCTCAAGATGACAGCACTCTACAAGTCGGAGAACGATCGATTGCTTCACACGGAATGGGCGTTCGCCGATCCGCACACGGTCAAGCCCGGTGAGACCACGACCATTGAGCTATCCACCAAACAGAACGTGGATTCGATCCACCATTACAACCTCAAGTTCGAATCGGGTAACCGCAACGTGAGGTTCACCAAACCGACGCGATGAGGCTACCGCGCTCAATCCGCTCAGCCGCACTGGTTCGACCCGACCGCAGTGCCTGCGAGCCCTGAGGCGCGAGTCAAGGTTGGCTCCCCTCTTGCTGAGTAAAATCCTAAGCTCCTTCAGCCCTAAAATTCCCTGGGAAGAGGCGCGGCATCTCCAGAATCCGGGATTCTGTCAGCCCTTCCGCATCTCACGATCGGCACTGGAAAAGCCGGATTCGAACGAGGCAGACGAGCCACGCGGTATTCTCAGCTGCCTAAGTGTGTCGGAGATCGCCAGCGAGTTGATCACGAGGATCGTCCGCTCGTTGCCCTTGCTTGCTTCCTCTAACGTGGCCCTTCCCTGCCTCCGACCAATCGAACGGGTGAGGAGACTTGGATAGTGGGTCGAAAGGCTTTTTCGGAATCTAATGAAAGGTACGGTGGCAAAGGCACATTTGTCCTTGTCCAGCTCGCCACTCGCTAGGTTTATATTCATCGGATCGTACGTGGCAGTTCGCAGGTTCGCGTTTGTAACGATGACTGGCAGGAAAAGCCGACTGTCTCTCTTGCCTTCGACCCGCGAGTTCAAAGCCAAATACTCTAGACCCACCGCCTCAATCGCTGGCAGGAGACCGTCCGCAATCTTTTCCAGCATCGGGTTCTTTTCCTCTTGACCCTTCATTATGCAAAACTGGGACTCTATCGACACCGGAGCGAAGGCGGCGTCGGCCCACCAAAATACGTCGTGCGCAAGTCTGGTGACCGCGTCTTCCGCCTGATGGCTTCCCTGGCTCGTATGAAATGCCGAAGCCCTTGAGCAATCAGGCGATGAGCCCTCGGGCGTAAGGAAAATCCAGTTCCCTTCCCGCATCCGTTTACATTCTATCAGGACCGTGAAGCTATAGTCTCTGTGGCTAATGACCAAATCGATGTAACCGGACTCCCGAAGCTCACGGTGATTCCATCGGTGTTCCCCTACGTCCACCTTCCACCCATGATCGTTAATGGTCCGCTCGATCTCTCTCTGTAGAGAGACCTGAAGTGGAAAGCCAGAGGAGTTAAAAATTTTCAGTAACTGTTCTTCGAGGACAGCCATTGTGAGATCCCTAGATAATGCAGAATGGCTGTAAGTAGCAAGTCTCAGTCGACCCCATTGATGATATCATACCATAGCAGTGGCACCACGCCAAATCCCTTGCGTGAGCATGGTCACCGCCGGTGCCTGTCAAGCGTAATTGCGACCCGCACTTCTCTCATTGGCGTCCAAACCCATCCTCTTTCTTATCCCTGCAAGCTCCCAGAGAAATGGGCTTGCTCAAAACACCTTTCCCTGGGAACTGACGTGGCCCCGCTTGCGGGTTGGGGTCTCATGGCGGCTGAGGGCGTAACGCGGAGCGCGTCTTCGAGAGAACGCAAGCGGACCAGTACGCCGGATCTCCTCACCCCGCGCCGACGACGATACTGACGGGAATCTTCAGCTCGCGGACATTGGGATAATCGGTCTGGAGGATGATCTCGCCCTCGATGATGCCCGGCGGGGCCTGGGGCAGAACCGTGGCCGTCAGCCGGTACCGTCCTTTGAGTGACTCCGTCTCGTTGGGCTCGATGCCGACTTCCAGGTTCGCCGGCTTGCTCGATACCGTGAAGCTGGTGGACCGTCCGCGGCGAACCAAGAGCGAAACCTGCCCGCTGTCCGTACCCCGGCCGGTCGTGACGAAGCGTAGAACCGAAGGGACAACTCCGATGGGACCGGAAGTCGTGCCCGCGAGGACCAGTTGCACCTGGGGCTGGTCGGGGTGGTCGGTCTCGATCGTCATCTCCTCGCGAAAGGTGCCCAGCGAAGCGCCCGGCTTGATTTCGATGTTCAACCGGTAGCCTGCCTTGATCCTGAGCTGGTCACGCTCCGCGGGCGACATCGGTTCGGGTTTGAAGGAAATGATCTCGGGCTTCGAGCTGGTGAGCTTCGTCAACTTCAGCTCGGGCCGGTCGGGCGAGAAGACAGCCAGGGCCATGCGCTTCACCTCGTCGGTGGAAATGTCGCCCAGCGAAATCACTCCGTCATGGGGTGTGGGCAGGATCACGACCGGGCTGTGGACTTCGCCGTGGATGCTGAAGCGAAGCTCGGGCCGGTCCGGATCGCTCGTCCCGATGGTCACGCTCTTGGCGAACTCACCGTTCAAGTCTTTCGTCTTCCACTCGACCTCGATCTCGGTCGCGCCGCCTGGCTTCAGGGTCTCTCGCGTGCCTTCTCCCTTGAGCTTGGGCACCGTGCAGGAGCAGGTCGAGGAGCCCAGCCAGATGTCCAGATCACTCTCGCCGACATTGCGAAGCGCCCACGTGTGAGTGCCCACTTTCTGCGTCGCCATGGCGCCGAATTCGTGTGTCAAGGAGCCGGTCACCTCGAGGCGAGGCTGGGGCCCTTCCTTCTTGCGGCCCGCCGGCAGGTTCCAGGCCGGGCTCGAAACGGTCGCATACTGCACCGCCAGGGTCGCCGCCGCGGCCAGCACGACCACGACGACACTCAAGATGACCCATCGCAACATGAGATGATGACTCCGGCAACGGACGGGCGG
>JBKQMU010000175.1:0-5558 GCA_052146555.1 Isosphaeraceae bacterium | reverse complement strand
TACCATGCTCTTACCAGCGTGCGCGACGCCGCGAAGATGCGGCAGAACGTTCTCGACGTTCTGCTCGACCTGCTTTCCCTGGGTCTGGACCCGGAAAAGGCCACGCTGTTTGTTCAGTCCGACGTGCCGGAAACGACCGAGCTAGCCTGGCTGTTGACCTCGATCACTCCCATGAGCTGGCTCGAAAAGTGCGTGAGCTTCAAAGACAAGGTCCAGCAGGGCTTGCCCGCCGAGCACGGGCTGTTTGCTTATCCCGTGCTCCAGGCGGCCGATATCTTGCTCTACGATGCCGACTTGGTTCCGGTCGGGCAGGACCAGAAGCAGCATTTGGAGATCACCCGCGACGTCGCCGAGCGATTCAACCGGGTTTACGGCGGGGGAAAGGACGTCTTCCGGCTGCCCAAGCCCTACATCCTCGACAGCGTCGCGGTGGTTCCGGGCCTCGACGGGCAGAAGATGTCCAAGAGCTACAACAACACGATCGAGATCTTTGACGAGCCCGCGACCATCCGCAAGAAGGTCAAGCGGATCGTGACGGACAGCACCCCGGTGGAAGCGCCCAAGAACCCCGAGGCGTGCTCGCTCTTTGCCCTTTTCAAGCTCTTCGCGCCGGCCGACGAGCTGGCTGAGGTCGAGCGGAGGTACCGCGAAGGGGGCGTCGGCTATGGTGAGATGAAGAAGCGTCTGGGCGAGGCGATCATCGACCGCTTCGCCTCCGCACGCCAGGAGCGCGCCCGGTGGGTCGCCCATCCCGAGCGTGTGGCCGAGGTCCGCGCAGCCGGTGCAGCCCGCGCTCGCGCTGCTGCTTCCGAGATACTCCGCCGGGCCAGGGCAGCGTGCGGCGTCGATTGACTACTTGATGATCCCTCAATCCCTTTTTCCTATTCCATGATCGTTTGTTCTCAGCAACCGCAGCCAGGGAGTTCATGATGCCGCACCAGCAAGAACGCTTTCTTCTCACTGGTCGGGTAGCTCTCGTCACCGGAGGCAGCAAGGGCCTGGGCAAGGCGATGGCAACGGGACTGGCCCAGGCGGGCGCTGACGTCCTGATTTCGAGCCGGCATGAGAACGAGCTTCAAGCCGCCGCGCGTGAGATCCGCTCCGGATGTACCACGCGGGTCGAATACGTGGTTTCCGACTTGAGCCAGCGCGAAAGCGCCACACAGCTCGCCGCAGCGGCCATCGAAACCATGAGCCGCGTCGATATTTTGGTCAACAACGCAGGGACCAATTTGCCCCAGCCGATCGACGAGATCCGGGACGAGGACTGGGACCGGCTGGTCGAGTTGAATCTCAGCTCGTGCATGGCGCTTTCACGCGCGCTTGTTCCTTACATGAAAGAGCGCCGGTGGGGAAGGATCATTCATATCTCGTCGATCATGGGCTTCACGTCGGCCGCCGGCCGCAACGTCTATTCGGCGACCAAGAGCGCGCTTCTGGGTCTGGCGCGCGCCAGCGCCTGCGACCTGGGTCCTTTCGGGATCACGGTCAATTGCATCGCGCCCGGACCGTTTCTCACGGAGCTCCCCTTGAGCCTGCTGTCGCAGGAAAAACAGGACGAATTCGCTCGTGGAACGGCGCTGGGGCGGTGGGGCCAGCCCGAGGAGCTGGTCGGTCCGGTGCTGCTCCTCTCCAGCGATGCCGGCAGTTACATCACGGGGACTGCGATCGTCGTGGACGGCGGCTGCCTGGCGAAGGTGTTCTGAAGCAGGTCGCTGCTCAAGGACGCCCGGATGAGCCGACGGAGGTCTCGCGATAGAGCCCGTGGGCCTCGATGTACGTCTCGACGGCCCGAGGAACCATGTAGCGGATCGTCCGGCCCGCGGCCATCCGGCGACGTAGATCCTTCGAGGCGATGCCAATAGGAGGGATCGCCACGCTCAAGAGATCATGCGTACCGGGGCCGAAATAAGGCAAGTCCGCCGGATCCGTCGCGGCGATGCCGGGACGGTTGACCACCACGATGGTGGCCAGCCGGGCAATGCCGGCCGGATCGTGCCAGCCGGGCAGATCCGCCAGGCTATCGGCACCGATCAGGAAGAAGAGCTCGTCGCCAGGCTGCTGCTCTTGTACGAATCGGAGGGTATCGACACTGTAATGAGGACCCGGGCGCCTGGTTTCCAGGTCGGACGGCTCGAAGGACGGGTGCCCGGCAATGGCAATCCGCACCATCTCGAGGCGGTGGACCGCCGGCGTTCGCTCTCCTTGCTTGTGGGGCGGAGCCCCCGCCACGACAAACCAGACCCGATCCAGCCGGCAGGCCTCACGGCACTGCTCGGCCAGGATAAGGTGCCCGAGATGGATCGGGTCGAAGGTGCCGCCAAATAGCCCCAGTCTCATGGTGTCGAAAACTCCGCGCGCAGCGGCAAGCTCGGGCCTGGGCACCCGCCTCGGCCGACTTTCCTGTGGACAAACGTGCAGAAATCGGGTGAACTGACCAATGACGGCGCCGCATCAAAGCCGACCACTGCAGGATCCGATGAGATCCACTGGCATGAAGACGGCGACTTTTGACGATAGGCCCGTTCCATGAGCCTTGTCAACCATGATCGACGCTGACGGTTCGCCCGAAGAGCCCCCTTCCAGCGAGGAGCAGAGCACCTGGTTCGGACTTCCGGACCGCGCGCGCCCGCCGGGCGGACTGTTCGCGAGCGTGGTCGTCAACCGGCCGATCCGCCAGGTGCTCAGTTACCAGGTTCCCGCACGGCTCAGCCGAGTGATCCGTCCGGGGCAACGGATCCGCGTACCGCTGGGGCGTGGCAACCGGCTCACGACCGGTTACTGCGTTGTTGTCCATCCTTTGCCGCCGGATGGCTTAGATCCGCGGAAGCTCAAGGAAGTGGCCGAAGTGCTCGATCTCGAACCGCTGATCGACGAGCACATGCTCGAGCTGTCGCGATGGATGGCCGACTACTATGCCTGTTCCTGGGGCCAGGCCCTCGACGCCGCGGTGCCGGCGGGAGTGCGCAACCAGGCCGGCACCCGCGTGGGCACTTTTTACCTGGTTCCCGACGAGATTCGGCAGCAGCTCAAGGAGCAAACCCTGAGTCCCAGGCTCTCGCCCAAGCAGGCCGCGGCGCTGGAGGTGATTTGCCGATCGGACGAGCCGCTCACCTTGGCGGATATCTGTCGCCGGGCCCGGTGTGCCAGCGCCCCACTCCTGGCGCTTCGGAAGCTTGGCCTGGTGCACTCGGTCCGACGCCGGCTTGCCCTTCTCGCGCAAGACGACCCGGAGGGTCTGGAGGAGTCTCGCGGTGGGCCGGAAGACAGCAGCCTTCCAGATAACAGAATATCAAGCAGCAGCTCAGCCGATGGGAGTCTGCTCGAAGATAAACCGGCAGGCAGCGCCGCTGACTCCCCGGCGGATCCAGAGAAGGTGGCGCACGCCAAGGTCACCTGTTTCCGGCCAGTACTCACCAGCGATCAAGACGCGGTACTGGCGGCGCTCTTGCCGGCGCTCAAGGCGGACGCCTTCGCCCCGTTCTTGATCCACGGTGTCACCGGTAGCGGCAAGACTGAGGTCTATCTCTCCGCCATTGAAGTAGTAGTAGCGCGGGGCCGCGAGGCGATCGTGCTGGTGCCCGAGATCAGCCTGACGCCGCAGACGACTCGCCGGTTTCGCCGGCGGTTCGCGCGGGTCGCCGTGTTGCACAGCCACCAGAGCGACGTTGAAAGGCATCGGCACTGGCAGCGGATCGCCGCGGGCGAGGTCGAGGTCGTCGTCGGAGCTCGGTCGGCTATTTTCGCGCCAACGCGGCGGCTGGGGCTGATTGTCGTCGACGAGGAACACGAAGGCACGTTCAAGCAGGAAACGGTTCCGCGGTACCATGCTCGCGATGTTGCCGTAAAGCGGGCGCAACTCGAGGGAGTACCGGTGCTTTTGGGCTCGGCGACGCCCTCGCTAGAGAGCTGGTGGAACGCCGAGCGTGGCCGGTACGCGCGTCTGAGCATGCCTACCCGCGTGGAGGGGCGGCCCATGCCGGCGGTCGAGGTCATCGACCTGCGCCATGAGAAGCAGTTGCCTGGAGCGCTTTCTGAGACCTTGCGTCAGGCGATGCACCAGGCGCTTTCCGCGGGAGGGCAGGTGATTCTGCTCTTGAACCGCCGGGGCTATCACACGTTCGTGGTTTGCCCCCAGTGCGGGAGTGTGCTGAAGTGCCACTCCTGCGACGTCGCCGTGACGTACCACCGGAGCCGGCATTTGCTGGTCTGTCACACCTGCGATGCCGAGCGGTCGTGTCCTTCCGCCTGTCCGGCCTGTGCTGCGCCTCGGCTTCATTACGGCGGGATCGGGACCGAGCGACTGGAACGCGAGGTGCAAACCGCCTTTCCCAATTACGTCGCCCGGCGCATGGATTCGGACTCGATGCGCAGGCCGGGCAGCCACGAGCAAGTCTTAAGTGCGTTCAAGGCCGGTGAAGTTCACATCCTGCTGGGCACCCAGATGATCGCCAAGGGACTTGACTTTCCTAATGTGACCCTCGTGGGTGTGGTCAACGCCGACACGGCCCTGCACCTGCCGGACTTCCGCGCTTCGGAGCGCACGTTCCAGCTCGTGGCGCAGGTCGCAGGGCGAACTGGCCGGGGAGATCGGCCGGGCCGGGTCCTGGTGCAGACCTTTTGCCCGGATCATGCGGCGATCCATCACGCCGTGCTCCACGATTACGAGGGGTTCGTCAAGAATGAGCTCACCGAACGTCAGAAGTTCGGCGTGCCGCCATTTGGCCGGCTGGTCCGCTTGATTGCCAGAGGGCCCAGCGAGTTGGCCGTATTCGAATACTTGAAGTCACTAGGCAAAGAGCTGAGCCAGGCCGCCAGCGGCTCAGTTCGCATCCTTGGTCCAGCGCCGGCGCCCATTATCAAGATTCGCAATCTCTATCGGTTTCATTTGCAGGCACGATGCCCCACGGCCCGACCGCTTCAGGCGCTCTTGCATGAGCTACCCGAGCGCTATCCGCAACCCCGTGACATCGAGCTTGCGATCGACGTCGATCCGGTCAGCATGCTGTGATGAATCGTCGCCAGCGTGCCCGGATCGACAAAATAGAGAAAAACTCAAGCGGCGGCCAAAGTCCGATTTACACGGGTGAGCGAAGCGTGTATTCTCCCGCCGTTCGTTCACACCCAGGACTCGCGACGACGGAACTCATGGCCGAGTTTCGATGGGACAGGTAGGGATGCCAGACATCTTCCCACCTCAAAACCCCTTCTTCATCGGCCGTGCAACCCTTGTAGTTTCGAGTCTAGCCAGGAGCTTGTATGGAGCCGGGCGACGGGCTGTGATCCTTTTGTCTCGTGTCGTTCGTCCACCTTGCGACAAAACCTGGTCCCTGCCGGTCTGACCGGTGTGATGGCCCGGAGCGATCCAAGTCCAGGTGAGGACGTCACCTTCGAGTCCAGACGAAGACATTGCGGAGTGAATGGATTGCGATGCAACGATCCCATCCTTTTCAGGAGGAAATGATGCGTCAGATCAAAGGGTGGACTGGGCTGCGGACCGCGGTCATCGCCCTGGGACTCGTCGCCTGGACCGCGACCGGTGCCAAGGCCGATCCCAT
>JBKQMU010000174.1:0-18319 GCA_052146555.1 Isosphaeraceae bacterium | reverse complement strand
TGAGCCGGCGCTGGATTTCCGTGTTTCGTCGCGAGGCACGAGCGACCTCACGCTCAAGCAGCAGCTTCTCGTTGGCCATGGCCGAAAGCTCGAGAAGGGCTCCTGCCGAGGTTCGGGACCGACGCTGATCGAGCAGCGCGGACATCGTCCGAATTCCCATCACGCCTTTACGCTCGGTTTGCACGCTGAGTTCTCCACTCTGAGTTCACTTCACAGGGAAGCCGTCCGTACCCTTCAGATCGCCGTTTGTATGCGCATGACCGTTCCTGCCGACCGCCTGAACGCTACCGGCCAGGCTGCGTGCCGAGTGAGTCTTGCGAACCGCCGAACCTCGAGGGGCACAGTGGCGCACGAGGATCTCGTCAAGCCAGCCGGCGGCCGCCGGGGAGCCCTCGCGGGTGATCTTGATCGCGTCGATGCGCAAGACATCGCGACAGGTCTCGCGGAAGATCGTATCGTCGCACCGCACCTCCGCGCCACGCAGGCCGGCGACCTTGGCGATCATGATGCTGGCTCTGACGGTGGGAGGAAGCTGATGCATTCCCAGGTCGCGGAACTCGCGAACGACGTCGACGATTCGCTCAGCGTCGGAGTGGTCAAGGCCCGACTTGGCGGCGGTGATCTCGATCTCGGTCTCGCGGTCGTACTGGCCGACGGTAATGGTGATCATACGATCCAGAAGAGCGTCCTGGGTCTTGTGGACCCCCGCGTACTCTTCTGGATTGCTGGTGAAAATAGCCCGGAAGTTGGGATGGACCGCGACGTAGCCCTCATTCACACGACTCGAGGGCATCTCCAGCAAACGCTCCTCGAGGATGGCCAGGAGAACGTTGTTGGCTTCGGGCCGCGAGCGGTTGAACTCATCATAGATCACCGTAAATCCGTACTTGCACGCGTTTGTCAGCCGGTGGTCCACCCAGGTTTTCGCCACGGATTCTTCGGTCTTCATCACGGAGTGAATGAAGTTGTCGACGACACGGGTGGATCGATAGCCGAGCTGTCCGCCGACTAGATCCGAGGAGCCATACTCATCATCGCCGTGGATGAGAGCGACGGGACGACCGAGCTGAGCGGCCACGTGCATGGCGAGGGTGGTCTTGCCCGTCCCTGACGGGCCACTGAAGTGGATGGGGTAGCCCGCACACAGATACGAGTGAGCCCTCTCGGTGAGGGTTCGTACTGCGGGCGTCTCCACGAAGTCAGGCTTCTGTCTGAGCGAAAGGACGCTGAGATCTTCGGCGTTCACGGCAGGGGTTCTCCAGGGCAATGACAGGTGTCGCACCGATGGGAGATGTCGTCCCGACCCGACCGGTAGAGGCGGGTCCGAGTTGCAAGCAAACCCGCGCTCTCCTGGTCGGTACGGCGCCGTGGAGGCGGAGACCTTCTCTCCCGAAAATCACTCGGCCTCGGTCGCCCGAGCCCGTTGATCCGAATTCGGAGTGTCTTTTCCGATTGCGGGGCCGCGCACGCAGGCGCGGAAAATCGCAGAGCGGTCGCGCCGGGTTCAACCCTTGGCGCGCCGGGTGGCCGCGAACTTGCGCCAGGCATCCGCCGCTCCGCGAAGGTCGTTGGCGACTTCGCAACGCGACTGGTGGAAGGAATGCTGCATGTTCTTGACGGCCTCATGACGGGCTGCCTGATTCTCATCCAGCCGGTGCCGCAGGTCGGCGCTCGCCTGATTGAGGCTCTCGCGATGATGCTCCCGCATTCCCTCGACCCGGTCCGACAGGTCGTTGTGGAACTGGGTCAGCATCTCATTGAGTTCGCCCGCCATCTCTTGATGCTCCTGCGTGACGCCCGCCATGAACGAGCGCGCCGCGCCGAGCAGATTTTCGGTTGACTGGTGGACCTGTGCCAAAGACTCGGTACGATTCTCGATCGAGCTTTGCAGGTGGTCCGTGAAATCCTTCATATGTTGAGTAAACACGGGCATAATCATGCTCCTGTCAGGATGGTCCGATTGCCCCGGATCGGCATTGTTCCGACCGAAAGGAGCGGGGGGAATCCAAGTCACTTGGATCCCCCGCGTCCTGGAACGATGTGGGACTCAACCCACCGAGGCCAACTCAACCTTGAGTCGATCGCTCCCGATCCTTGACAATCAGGCAGGGCTGGCCGCGGTCGCGGTCAGGCCAATGGCTTCGGCGTACTTGAGGTACGTCTCGACCGAGGCGATAACCACGCGGGCTTCGACTGAGAGCAGCTCGATGCCGACCAAGGAGACCTTGGCCCATGCATCGATCACGATGCCCTTGTCCAGGATGCGATCGACAACTTCGGCCAGGCTGGAGCTGTCCGTCGACTTCATGACCTTCGCCATTGCACACCTCTCTCTACATTTTTTGGGATCAATCGTTTCACCTCACAGCGAGGTGATCGAGGGAAGTATCCGACCTCCTCTCTGCACAAACCATAGGACACAAGCGCAGATGTGAGAACCCGGCACGGGGAATAATTCGAGGGTTCTTGGCGAGCCTCTTTTCCTCCCTGGCGATCCCCACAATCTTCAATTTGGGCAGTATTTTCTGGCAGCGGAAGCATCGTGATCGAATGCTCATGCTTATGAGCAGCAGACCCTGCGATACATGCATGCGACGATGTGGATTGCCTTCGAGCGACCATCATCCCCCTGCCTCCTCCGCTTTCGCGCATTTTCGCTCGCCTCGTTGCGACCGATCACTCGATGAGCCGAGGCGATTCATCGAATCGGAGCAACGTGTCATCTCAGAAAGACTTCCGACATTCTGGAGGGGCAGCCAGCAAGATCTCCCTCCTTCTATGGGAAGAAGGCAGCTCTTCGGCGCGGGTCTCTTGACCCTGCCGGACCACCCGAGTGCAAGGTCTTCCGGGGCATCTTCGCCAGGCCCGGAGGCCTTCGGTGCCGACATCGGCGGGGTCAGGAGACCCGCGCCGAGCGAGGTTGCTCTTTGCAGCCCGGGAGTCATCCGCGCCAGCGTCCTCGCCGTCTAGATTCCCGATCGGCCGCTACAGAGAGCCAAGACTCTTCGCGGGCCTGCGTGCCTCAATCTCCGAAGGGGAGTCGACGAAGTGGTAGGGGGGCCAAGGGCCAGTCGTAAGCAATTTGTGCGGAATGGTTGGCGAAAGACGGGAAAGCGCCGCGAGGAACGCCTCCGCGGATCGGCGGGGCACCAGGTAGACCAGGGTGACCAGCCCGCCAGCGCGCGGGGATTCCAGATCGACGTGGGACTTTCGGTAGAGTCCTTCCACAGCCTGGGCAACCCGAGCAACATCTTCCTGCGCATTCTTTTGGTGAGATCCGGCGCGAGCCAGCTCGGCGCGGCGTGCCAGCAGATAGGATGTGCCCGGTCGCTCTGCTGATTCCGCAGGCCTGGGGGCCTGATGAGCCGCTGCCTCGCCGGTCTCATCCGGGGAAGGAGGGCGTTGGGGAAGCAGATGAACGCTATACTCGTCGCATTGTTCAACGTCGCGCAGCGCAGCGAGCCAAGCCGGCCGATGCTCCTGGAGCAGTGCCGTAATCTGGGCGTCCGAGTCGAACGTGCCGCCGTAGCGAAACGGAACGATCGAGTGCTGCCTGTGCAACGCGGCCACGACCGAAGCAAACGCCTCGAGTCGGGGAATCGTCGTCGCCATCGCCCCGACTTCAACCAGGGCGTAGGCCAGGCCCAGGTCCCCGGAAACCAGACACTTCACCTCTGCCGGCAGTGGAGGCACGCCTTCATCCGTTCCACCGACAAGCAAGACAGCATAGGCAAGTCGTTTCAACGCGCGGGTTCCCCCAGGTTGGGGCAAAAATGATACGGTGGCCAGGGCCCGGAACGTTCGACGGAGAGCGGCACCGGTCCTGCTGAGGCCGCTGTCATTTCCGCGTTGGCGAACATTTCGTCGATCCGGACGCGGGGTATCAGCAGCGCGGTTTTCAGGAGCAGGTCGCGCCCTCGTCCTTCTCCTTCTTGAACCTTTTGGATCTGCACGCGAAAACCGGTTGCCAGTAGTGCGCGATGAAGTTTCTCCACGGCCGCGCGGCCGCCTCGCCGTGCCTCGTCGCGAGCGTCTTCCCGCAGCCTCTTTTCCAAGAAGTAGCGTGTCCCCGGAGCCGTGGGCAGCTTGCGATATCGCTCCGAGAGCAGAGGGTTGGTGACGAGCAAGGTCTCCACGGCCGCGTCCGCGTCGAGGTAGGCCTTCAGCGACCACTCTTCCTGGTCCGTGACCTCGTGCAGGAACTGCTCGATCGGTTGTCGATGTTGATCGGCGACCGCTTGCAGCGCCTCCGGTGAGGAGAAAACGCAGCCAAAACGCACGGGCAGGACAGGCGCAGATGCCTGGACGGCCTCCACGACGCGCTCGTGATGAAGCGCGCGAGGAACGATCCAGTCCGGATCGGGAGGCTGACACGTGAGGCCCGATTCGATCGCGCCCGGGGGAATCGAGCTGACGATCGCCGCAAGGCCGCCTAATTCCACAGGCCGCGCAGGACCAATTTCTTCGAGACCTGGGTACGAAAAGTTGCGCGTGGGCTCGGGCCGTGCGAAGCCGTACAGATAGACTTCCATATCGCTTATCCTACCGGGCGCCGGCGGAGCCGAACCCGACGTCGATGCTCCGGAGCATGACGTCGGGTTCCTGCTCTGATCAGAATGCCCGTTGTGGGGCCGATCGTACCTCGACCAAGGCCGCGCTTAAATGCGCTGCCGTCACGGTGACGCGGGGGGAAACCTCCGCCGAAGCCGCAGATCCGGTCAATTGTGCGACTGCTTCCCTAATGGCGGCCCAGGCCGCACGAGTACAGACAGCCCGGATCTCAGCCCCGCTGAAGCCTCCCGTCGACGAGGCCAGCCCGGCGAGATCGACCTCGCCAGCGATGATCGGTTTGTCGCGCAGACCGATCTCGAAGATCTGCCGCCGACCCTCATGGTCCGGCAACGGAATGGCAACCTGAATGTCGAACCGTCCGGGTCGCAAGAGGGCTGGATCGAGTATGTCAGGACGGTTGGTGGCTCCCAGCACGAGGACTCCGTTGAGGTCCTCGACGCCGTCCATTTCGGCCAGGAATTGACTGATCACCCGCTCGGTCACGTGAGAATCTGATCCGCCGCCCCCACGCGTCGGCACCAAGGCGTCGATCTCGTCGAAGAAGATGATACAAGGTGCAGCCAGCTTGGCTTTGCGGAAGACCTCGCGGACACCTCGTTCCGACTCGCCGACGTACTTCGAGAGCAGCGCTGGCCCTTTCACAGGTATGAAATTGACCTCAGTTTCACTGGCAACCGCCTTGGCAAGCATCGTCTTCCCACAACCCGGCGGACCGGACAGGAGGATTCCCCGGGGAGGCTTTACTCCGGCTTGAGCGAAGACCTCGGGATGCTTGAGCGGCCACTCGACTGCTTCGATCAACTGATGCTTGACCCCGTCAAGCCCTCCGACGTCGGACCACGCGACGTTAGGCACTTCCACGAAGACCTCGCGGATCGCCGAGGGCTCGATCTCCCTCAGGGCCCCTTCGAAGTCAGTCATCTTGACCTCGAGAGTGCGGAGGCGCTCGTAGGGAATGTGCTTGGAGGCAAAGTCGATCTCGGGCAGAAGCCTCCGTAAACAGATCATGGCCGCCTCGCGGCACAAGGCCATCAGATCAGCGCCGACGAACCCGTGGGTGATGTTCGCCAGGTGGGCAAGCTGCACGTCCGCCGCCAGCGGCATGCCGCGGCTGTGGATTTCGAGGATCTCCCGCCGCCCGTCCCGGTCCGGAATCGAGATGGCGATCTCGCGATCGAAGCGGCCTGGCCGCCGCAAGGCGGGATCCAGCGCGTTGGGCAGGTTCGTCGCCGCAATGACGATCACGTTCTGCCGCTTGGCCAGTCCGTCCATCAGGGCCAGAAGCTGGGCCACGACCCGTTTCTCGACGTCACCCACAACCTTCTCACGTTGCGGCGCGATCGCGTCAATCTCATCGAGAAAGATGATGCTGGGTGCCTGGCGCGCGGCATCTTCGAAGATCTTGCGCAGGTGGGCTTCGCTCTCGCCATAGAACTTGTGGACGATCTCAGGACCGTTGACCGCGAAGAAACGAGCATCGGTCTCTTGGGCCACCGCGCGGGCAATGAGCGTCTTGCCGCAACCGGGC
This sequence comes from Isosphaeraceae bacterium, assembly GCA_052146555.1. Taxonomy (GTDB): domain Bacteria; phylum Planctomycetota; class Planctomycetia; order Isosphaerales; family Isosphaeraceae; genus Aquisphaera. The sequence goes on along the minus strand of JBKQMU010000174.1, from coordinate 12,219 downwards.
GGCCCGTGCAGCAAAACGCCTTTGGGCGGATCGATTCCCAGGCGTTCAAACACCTCGGGATAGCGGAGCGGCAATTCGACGATTTCGCGAATGCGGTGCAGCTCGCGCTTCAGTCCGCCGATATCCTCGTACGTCATTCGCGAAGCGCCTTCGGACTCGGTTGTTTGCCCCTTGGGACGGCCCGATTGGGCTCGGGCGATTTCGAGGACCGTCCGGGGTTTGATCACGACCGGGCCCGAAGGGATCGTACTGGCGACCTTGAACTCGGCCGACCGGTTGCCAAAAAGGGTGGCGCGAACGCGATCGTCGGCCAGCACGGGAAGGCCATCGAAGAGGCTCCCGATATAGTCGAGATCGCGATCGGCGGGGACGAAACCCAGCGGCGTCAGAACAACCCGCTCCGCTTGACGAACCGTGGCTTTGCGCACATCGATGAGCTGGTCCAGCGCCGCACCGGCGTTCTCGCGAGTCACACCGTCAATCTGGACCCGCGCCTGTTCCCTTTGCTCCTTGTACGCAACCATCGCCTTGCCGACGGTCGTTCGCTTGCCGACGAGCTCGACAATATCCCCGACTTCCAGACCAAGTCGACTCATGTCGGCGGGGTCGAGCCGGGCCAGTCCACGACCAAGGTCTTTGGGAAGGGCCTCGGCGACCTTCAGTTTCATTTCATTGGAGTCGGTCATCGTGCTCCATCTCGATTTGGAATCAGCGCTGGAATTTAATCTCGAGCATGCCGTTGCGACAAGTCTGAGTCATCTGTTCCGGTGTGAATGCGGCTGGCAGAAGAACTTCCTTCTCGTACTTCTTGTCGCCGTGTTCCGCCTTGATCGTGAGGATGTCATCGTGGACCTCGATCGCAAGATCCTCCGGTCCAATTCCCGGCAGCTCCGCGATCACCATGATGTGGCTCGGCTCCTCGAAGATGTCGACGGGAGGCTCGATGACCTCGTGAACCGTTGCGCGGCCGGTTTTCTCGTCGGTGCGAACGTTGCCGAAGGGTTCAACTTTGACCCCGCTTCCACTCTCCGATCCCCTCAGGTTGGTTCGAATGGTGAACCCGTAGACTCCCTTCATCTCGTCCTTGCCGAACTCCTTGACTCCTTGGAGTTCTTTGCCTTTTTCGGCCAGCTCGCCGAGTTTCTCGATGAGGTTGGTCAGACCGCTGAGGAATCCGCCGCCGACTTCCTCGGCCTCATCGGACTTGTGGCTCCTCTTGGTTGTCTTGGACATCGTGTGATCGTCTCCTTCCAGACAGGATCTGCTGCCGGATGAGGGTCCTGGGGGGCTCGCTTGCTCCGTTCCAGACTATAGGATGCTTCGCTCGGGCAGGCAACCTTGGCCCAGATTTCAGCGCGACGTACGCCGTGAGGAGGACTTTGGCCTGGGCACGACGGCCTCGACGCCGCACGGATCGCGACCTCAGCGTCGAAATCGGATCTTGGCCTCATTTCAGCGGCGGCAAACACAGACCAGGAATGGCTGCAGTTCGGGCCGACGTCAGGCTCGTGAAAACAGCGCTTTTCGAAGCCATCAGGCCCCGCTCAGTCGCGTCACCGCCATGTCCTCGGGAAGCCGGCCTTCAAGTGAGTGCATGAGCCCAAGAAAGAGGCAGCCGACCTGACCCAAAGGAAGTGTTTCATCGATTCGACGTGCAATGAATGCGTCGCGCTGATCGAGCAGATTCCGGCTTATGCTCCGGATCTCCGACTCAGACCGCTGTGCATGAGTGGATTGATCGAGCAGGAATTGCCGGTTCAGCTCATACTCCTGGACCAGGAGCTCAGGGGACTCGGTGCCCAGGAGCTTGGCGCCTCGAGCCATCAGTTCCAGGAGGAGCCGATGGTTCGGGCTTCCTTCCCTGGCCAGGTCCTCAACAATTTGTGCCTCTTTACCGCAGACGGGCAGGCCATCCTGGTAAAGGCAAACCCCGGACCAATCCAGCTCGAGCTGAAAAAGTGAGGTGCGAATCGACCTCCAGAGCTGACTGACTTGCTTGACCCGGTTTTGCCACTGGGCCATCCCGGCGCGCTCTTCGTGGAGCTTTCGGACCGCTCCTTTCAGACTGCCAAGGTCCGCGGCGGCATGGATGATCGGCACCCAGATCAGTCGACGCCCTGCTGCGATTGACACGAGTCGGAGCTCCGGACCAAATGATACAACTGTTTTACTCTACGTCAAGCAGCCGTCGTTGTCTTCCCGAAGGTGTCGAGCGTTTCCGGCGTGGACATCGATCATCAATGGTGAACAACGCCCAGTACAGGCAGACGAATTCGGTGCGTTGAACCAGTGCCTGGTTGCCAAGGACCAAGGCCGTCCCAACGGCAATCCCTGCCAAACCAACTTTTCCCCCTTGACAAGCGGCTGCCAGAGCTTAAATTGGACTTAAGGGTCCTGATATCCATTTTACGATCGAGACGCTCTTGATGATCTCTCGGACAGCCGAGTATGCCCTGCGAGCTGTGGTCGTCATGGGCTCGAATCCGGAGGGCCCGCGGACGACGCTGCAGATCGCCCAGCAGACCCGAGTCCCCTCGGGTTACTTGGCCAAGGTGCTCCAAGCCCTGAGCCGCTCTGGGCTGGTCGCGTCTCAGCGAGGTCTTAACGGGGGCTTTGTTTTGTCCCGTCCGCTCGACGAGCTTACAATTCTGGAGGTCATCAACGCCGTCGATCCCCTGAAACGCATCGAACGCTGCCCGCTGGGGCTCGCGGTGCATGGAAATCGACTCTGCCCCCTGCATCGACGACTCGACCAGGGGATCGCTCAGCTCGAGGCGCTCTTCGGGGCCACGACGATCGGCCAACTTCTCGCCGAACAGAAATCGAACTCGCCCTTGTGTGAGGGAGTGCTCAACAACGTAACCTCGCCGCGTCGACCTGACGACGTTTCCAAATGAGAGGAATGTCCTCGCCCGCGGCCAATCACCGAACTGCCGTTTCTGCTCCCAGTCCCATCCGCTTTTACGAAAGTGAGCCAGTCATGAACATCACCCGAGAAACACCCGTCGGCGCGATCGTCGCTGATCGGCTCGGCCGTGCCAGAGTCTTCGAACGCCTGGGAATTGATTACTGCTGCCACGGCTCGGCGCCGCTCGAAAGGGCCTGCCTCGAGCGCTCGCTCGACGTGGGCAATGTCCTGGCCGAGGTCGCCGAGAGTGACCGGCAGGGGGCGGAGAAAGATCTCGACCGCGTCGATTACTCCGCGATGTCCGCGGGCAATCTCGCGGATCACATCGTGTCAACGCACCACGTCTATCTCCGCCAAGAGTTGCCCAGGCTTGCGGAACTGATCGACAAAGTTGTCGCGGCACACGCTGGGAATCACCCCGAGCTGGTCGACCTGCGTCTGACGTTCGCTGCGCTCCGTCAAGAGCTGGAAATGCATTTAATGAAAGAGGAGCGGGTGTTGTTCCCGCTGGTGAAGCAGCTCGAGGCGGCTCTCGAACCGTTCTCGATTCACTGTGGGACCGTAGAAAATCCGATCCGGGTCATGGAGCACGAGCACGAGACGGCCGGTTCGGCGCTGGAGCGGATTCGAGAGCTCACCAATCATTACCGAGCACCCGCCGACGGCTGCGCGTCCTTCGCGGCGCTGTACGACGGCCTGTCGTGCCTGGAGTCCGACCTTCATCTCCATATCCACAAGGAAAACAACATCCTTTTCCCCAAAGCCGCCGCGCTTGAGTCTGCCTTGATGTCGGCCGAGGCCTGACCCAAAACTACCGAGGCATTCAGGCCTCCGAGGTCTCGCACAACGCGAACCATGGAGCTATTTGCAACTGCTTGCCCGATGCCGAGGCAATGCGAGTACAGTCTCCCCTCGCACGGCCCAAAACCGTTCCGATGTAGCGGCAACCAGGCGTCCGGACGAGCCGCTCCAGTGGAGTACGTCAACGTCCTTCGGATCCTTGTCCGCGAACAGCTCGGGCTCGATGCGAATGAACGTATCTTACTTAAAAAGGTAGAGCTTCCCGACATCTCCGAGGTCGTTGTTGCCTTCCTTGAGCAGCACGGCTCCGGGAGGGCCCGCTGAAACGTGCATGATGTTGGTGAGCTCAGGGAGATGCCGGACCGGGGATTGGCCCGCGTTGCTTCGCGAGCCGCGGAAACTGTCGTACCAATTGACGCTGCCCCAGATCAACACGCCTGGGTTTCCGGACTTCGTGTACTTCGGTCGATCGTCTGACAAAACCGCTTGGACCTATGGGCGTTGTCAAGCCCATAAGGTCGCCATCGCTGATAATACGTAGCAAGCACCATATACGAGGATATAATCACATTCAATGATTCATAACAACAATCGAAGCACTCTACTTCTTCGGATTGCCTGTGTCGATTTATCGATTTTGCCAGTTTGAATCAGCCTTATTCAAGTGGCCGAGCGGAAGAGAATCACTTTCGATTCGTCGCAGTACAAAATTTGGATAGGTGCATCCCGACTGAGGCAGAACGACGGGAAATCCGGCAGGCAAAGGTTTTCAAGAGCAGCCTATTGCAATCCTTCGCAGAGATGAGGTAAAGTTCCTGCCACGTCCGCCTTACAAGTCTGAAAATAGCCTTGATTTTGAACCGACCAAGTCGATGTACCCCAGGGGATGCAGAGTCTCAGGCTCTATCAATCCTTCGAATACCAACGGAAGTCAGAGAGCAAGCGCGGGTCTGGTCAGAGCCTGATTTCACGGAGCCAGCCTATGCCTGCCGCACAAGAGCATATCGATGCCCAGAGCCCCATGGGCGCAAACCTCATCGCTGAGGGGGCGACGTTCCGCGTTTTCGGGCCCTCGGCCGTCGAGGTCTTCGTCAGTGGCGACTTTAACGGCTGGAAGCAGCAGGATCCGGCCGCCCAGCTGGTGAAGCAGGGCATTGACTGGGTTGGCTTCATCCTTGGCGTCAAGGACGGCACCGCTTACAAGTTCTTCGTTGTTCGCCTGGGTCCCTCACCCAGATTTAAGCGCGACCCCTATGCCCGCGAGATCGTTCCCGTTCCCAATAAGCCGAATAATTGTGTCCTCCGCGATCCGAACACTTTTCCCTGGCACGACCAAGGGTTTAACCCGCCTGCGTTCAACGACCTGATCATTTACCAGTTCCACGGTGGGACTTACTACGGGCGCGATGCAGCGGGGAACGATGATCGGCGGGGTCGGGACTGTACCTTCCTCGACGTCATCGACTGCCTCGAGTACCTCCTCGAACTCGGTGTCAACACCATCGAGCCGCTCCCGATCAACGAGTTTGAGACCGAGACCAGCCTGGGGGACCGCCAGGAGGACGGCAACAATAACAACAGTCTGTACTTCACCGACCAGGGAGAATCGGGCGGACTGATCTTTGCCTTCTGGAACCAAGATGTCCGGCAATTCCTCATCAACAACGCCGCGTTGTACACTCGGGAATACCATGTCGATGGCTTTCGCTTTGACCAGGTGACGATTATCGACGAGCACGGGGGCGGACAGTTCTGCAAAGATCTGACCGACACGCTCCACTTCCTTGCCCCCTCGCACCCGCTGATCGCGGAATACTGGGCTGATCAGGGATACGCTGTGCGCGACACGCGCTTCGGTGGTCTTGGCTTCGACGCAGTCTGGTCGGGGGGGCTGCGCGACACCATCCGCGCGGCCATCGGACAGACAGCCGGAGGTGCGCAGGCCCAGGTCGTCCTCGACCCCGTCCGCGACAGCTTGAACCGGCCACCCGGCTTCTCAGCGCTGTGGAAGTCGGTCGAGGCCGTCGAGAACCACGACGAGGTTTTCGCGGGCCGGGCGCCCCGAATCGCCCGCCTCGCCGACGCGACCAATTCAAGAACGTGGTACGCCCGCAGCCGGTCCCGCGTGGCGACCGGCCTGGTGCTGACCGCTCCTGGCATCCCCTTGCTCTTCAAGGGGCAGGAGTTCCTCGAGGACAAACAGTGGAGCGACAGCGACCCCAACCTCTTGATCTACTGGGACGGGGTCGACAAAGGTACCGACAAGGCGATGGTCAACCACCTCCGGTTCACGCGCGAACTCATTGCCTTGCGTCGACATCAGCCGGTGCTTCGCGGTGAGGGAATCAACGTCTTTCACGTCCACAACGCGAACCGTGTGATCGCCTTCCAGCGCTGGGTGGAGGGGGTCGGCCACGACGTGGTCGTGGTCGCGAGCCTGAATGAATCGACTTACCAAGGCTACGCCCTGGGCTTCCCCGGGCCGGGTCGCTGGCTCGAGGTCTTCAACAGTGATGTCTACGACAACTGGGTCAATCCGATCGTCGCCGGCAACGGCAGCGGCATCGACGCCAACGGCGGCCCGATGCATGGCCTGCCCAACTCAGCCAGCATCGTGATCCCGGCGAACGGCTTCGTCATCTTCGCCCGCGACAACGGCTGAACCGGGCGCATCACGCCAGGCCAGGAGAGGAAGCAAAAATGCCTGTACGCATCGTCGAGAAAGATGACCAGGATATTTTGAACCTCTGCACCCAGTACCTCAGCCGCGCCGGCGATCCGTCGGACTCAGCCGAGGCGTGGCGGTTCCCGGTCATCGACGTCTTCCGCGGCACCCCGCTGGACCCGAGCGACCCCGACAACGAGGTCGTCTTCGTCTACAAGACCTCGCCCGGCAAGACCGCGCAGGTCGGGGTGCTTGGTTCGTTCGCCACGCTATACGAGGCCGTCCCGCTTAAGCCAGTCAAGTTCCTGGGCGAGGACACCGGATATTTCGCTCTCTCGGTCGCTGTGCCCAAGGGGCAAACGCACATCTACCAGTACATCGTGAACGGCGTGCTAACTCTCGACCCGATCAACCCCCAGCACGTCATGCTCGAGAACGGCAAGACGTGGTCGCGCTTCTTCACGGATAGCTATCTGCAACCGTTGGTGCTGGAACTCTGGGAGCTGAAGCTCCTCTACCGCCTGACCGAGCAGATCCTCCCGTTCCGCGTCGCGGAGGCCGACTTATTTCTTCAGCAGTTTTACAACTATCTCGACCGCCAGGACAAGGACGCCTCGAAGGTATACCGGCTCGACGAGTCGGTCGGCGAGGTCAACGCGATCGACAAAATGCTGGCGCGCGAGGAGCGGCACCGCCTGAACGACTACCGCCTCTGCCTAAAGCAGATCGACACCGTCCTCCGCAAGCGAAACCCTAATGTCGAGCCAAGCGAGCTCTCGAAGGAGTTCTTCAACGACCTGTACAACGACATGGTCCGGGACCCCGGAAACCCCGCGAATCGGATCGACGGGTGGGACTACGGTGCTTATGGCAGCCCGCCGTTCTTCCTGAACATCCTGAGGCGTCACGCCGTCATGGGGGCATTCGCACATCCCAAGTACGCCGGGAACGTCGGGGCCGCGGGCTGGGCCTACCTGTCCGAGAAGTATTTCGAGGTCAAGGACGGCCAGCGCAGGACGCTCTTCGACTGGCGGTCCGCGCTCGAGAAACCTCTGGGCACAAACGAGGACTACTTCTGACCGGGATCGCCGACGGTTGCGGCGACGTACCTGCGTCGGCCCTTTTTCTGTCGGGCTTAGCAACGAGGAGGGTGCGCGGTGAGGACCCAGTTCGATCTCGTCATCATCGGCAGCGGCGCCGGCGGCTCGCCGATCGCCAACCGACTGGCCAAAGCGGGAAAGTCCGTGCTCGTCCTCGAAAAGGGGCCGCTCTTCCGGCCGAGTTACCAAGCGCCGGCCAGGCGGAGCGAGTTCCGCCGCGACGAATTGATCTCGGATGGCCCCGAAAAGATCCTCAACATTGACGGCGTAGCCAACAAGGGCGCGTCGTACTATTCGAGCCAAATCGAGCCCGACCTCAACGACGAGCCGCACGTCTACCGCGGGCCGGACAACGCAGATCGCGCCACGATCGAAGGCTACACTGCGCAAGTGATCGGTGGCGGGACCCAGCACTACGGCGGCGTCTCGCTCCGCTACTCCCCGACCGACCTTCGCCTCAAGAGCTTCAACGAAGGTCGTGCCGATATCCCCGACGACGTGCGCCGCGAGGCTCGCGACTGGCCGATCAGCTACGAGGTGCTGGACCGCTACTACGGCGAGGCTGAGGACCTCGTCGGCATCAACGGCACGCGGGCCAATCAGATCAAGCCGTTTCTCACGGGCGACCACTACCAGCCGCCACTCTCGCCCAATCCGATCAGCCAGTACGCGAAGGCCGGCATGGAAGCGCTCGGCAAACAACTCGGCTTGAACATCGGACCTTACCGCGCACCGCTGGCCGTCATCACCCGCGACCACGCCCCAAGCTACCGCACCGTCCCTAAGGACCCCGAGACGGCAAAGACGAGTTACGTAAACCGCTACGGCGATCCGCTGGGACTCAAGTCGAGCACCTGGGTCGCGCTCCTCTCCCCGGTCATCAAGGAAGCGCACGACCTCGAAATCCGGACCAACTGCGTCGTCACCCGCCTGACCAACGACGGGGCCAAGGTCAACCGCGTCTACTACCTGGACCCCGGCGGCACCGAGCGGTTCGTTGAGGGGAAGATCGTCATCGTGGCCTGCTCGGCGATCGAGTCGATCCGTCTGCTGATGCTTTCCGGCGCGGAGAGTCCCGATTTCCAGCATCGGATCAACGGCAACGGCATGCTCGGACACTACTTCCTGACCAACTGCTTCGGCGGGGCGAGGGCGATCGTGCCGGGCCGATTCGACAAGTCGAAGGCCCTCGACGCCGACTACGCCACCGACTGCTGCGCCACCGACGACTTCATCAAGGCGCAAGGCCTCTGGGCCGGTGGCGCGATCTACAACAACACGTCCGATCAGGCGCTGCCTATCTCGATGTTCCGCACCTTCGGCAGCACCGACCTCGATTCGCTCTGGAAAGCCTTCATGGGGGGCATGTACCCGCAGCCGGACGGCACGCAGGTGCCGATGCGCGGCGAGGGGTTCGTCACTTACCTGGACCAGGAGTTCGGTCGGGGATTATCGGTCAGCTTCATGGCCAACCAGGTTCTTCAGCGTGACAACCGGATTGAGCTACATCCAACCGTCAAGGATAAGTGGGGCCGCCGCGTTGCCTATGTCATCAAGACCTGGCACCCTCACGACAAGAAGGTCATGGACGTGTACGCCAACCAGTGCGGCAATGTCCTTCGCCTTGGCGCCGGCAACGACCCGTCGTTCTTCTTCGAGGGCCAAGGCGGTGTCTACTCCGGCGACACCGCCCTGGCGCGCATGGCGAACCACATCCTCGGCGGCGCCCGGTTTGGAACCGACCCCAACGACTCAGTCCTCGACGCCGACAACCGCGCCTGGAACTTCGATAACCTCTACGTGACCGACGGTGCCTTCATGCCGACCTCTGGGGGCGCGAACCCCACGCTGACGATCGAGGCTAACTCGTTCCGTGTCGCCGACCACCTGCTTACGAGGGTTTAGCACCATGGACCCCCGCTTCAACAGCATCTTCACAAGCCCTGAGAATGAAGTCTTCAAGGTCGTTTTCTACCCAGACCGGATCTACCATGCCCAGTACCTGAACGCGACCCGCAGCCCGCGCTATCGGTACAACGTGACGGAAGTGCGAAGCGAGGTTGACATCACCCTGCTCAAGTGCGAGGTCTTTCTTGACGGCAAGTACCTCTGCAACGCGCTGCGGATCGAGTACCGCGCCGGGCGGCTCGTCGAGCAGGCGCGCGAGTGGAACCGCTTCCTCCGCGATCAGGTCATCGCCAACATCGACGTCCTACCCCTGAGCACCGGGCAACCGGTTAGCGCAACTGTCAAGCTCCACTACGACGAGTGGATCGGCGCCTACCAGGCCGAGATCTGGGAGACTCTGGAGCCACCCCCGACCAGCTCGCACGACATCAAGGTGCTCGACATGATGGGAAAAGCGGGCTCCATCACGACGGTGCCAGCGCTCAAGCCCGTCCTCAAGGATCTCTGGTCCTTCCAGCGAGTCGAAGCGGCCTTCCGAGAGAACGACATCGACATTCCGTTTGGCTACAAGATCAACGATCCCGCGAAAGACGACGACTATACCCGGTCCCACCAGGAGCCGCGCACTCAAGAGCCCAGCTCTGACCAGAACACGATCCAGGACGATAAGTATTTCCTCACCTTCCAGCGCGGTTGGTTCCTCCAGGCCAACGACATCCTGCCGGTCCGCTACCGCAACGCCATGATGGACGGAGAGAATCCCGATCGCCGCGACGACAACATCACCGACATGCGCTGGATCATCCAGCGCGAGCTGGGGGGAACGCTCGTTTACTTCCACGAGGTCACGCTTGCGCCCGGGGCATTCGAGGGGGTCCACCAGCATATGGGCTCCGAGGAGCTGTACTACATCACTGCGGGCGAAGGTGTCGCTTACATGGGCGACGGCGACGACCCGACCAACGACCGCTTCCCGGCCGTCGACCAGCACATCTTCGGCCTCGGGGTGAAGACGGTCCGCCAGCTTCCGGTCAAGGCCGGTAACGTGATATACACCAAGAGCGGCGGCATTCACGGCATCCGAAACCCCGCCGGTAACGCCCAGCCCTTGAAGTTCGTGGCGTTCGGCTATTCCGCGTCTTAAGAGGGACGTTACGCCATGGCCATGTTCATTGTGCATGCCGACAGTGTCTTCAAAGTCGCTCCTGGCACGCCCCCCGACTATAATTCGGGCAATCCTTTGCTTCGCCTGCTCGACCTTGTCGCCAAAACGCGATTCGCGGCCGAGCGCCAGGCGTATTTGCAGCAGCACCTCCAGTACCTCTTCCCGTACGATTCTTTGGAAATGTACGGGCCGCAAGGCGGTGACGCCGATGTCACCGACCCGGCCAAGCAGGACAACAAGACCGACTTTCAGAAGCAGAATGTCAAGGAGTTCCGGATCACCGACACTTACCTGGCCCGAGGCTGGGTGACGGCCGGCGACTGGACCGGGCCGTTCCTGAAGCTCTCGTACCGAGGCGGACCGGACTCCAAGCTTTCACAAGCCGCGAACCACCATCTGGGTCCCAGCATCCGGCTATTCCTCAAGGTCCGCGACGCGGCCACTGCCACGCCCCTTACCGTCCCTTACAACGAGGAGTCCCACCGTTACGAGATCGAACTCTGGGGCTACCCCGGCAATGACCTTGGTGCCCTCGTGGAAGATAAGGGGCGAGCGTCGATCGCCCGCGGCGAGCTGGTGGCACGCCCCGACCTCGTCCGCGGTCTCTACTCCGACTTCGCCCGCGAGGGACTCGATGACCAGTTCATGACTCAAGTCCACCCCGAGAACACGATGCACCCCATCCTCCCGCTCCACGTCGAGGCCGCCTGGTCCGATGTTTCGGGTGCGCACTACGACTCGCTCGACGGGGCGAATTACCAATATGAATTCGACATGATCGTCCGCGGGTGGGACAACTACATCGGCGTCGGACTGAGTCTCAATCCCCACGGCGGGGTCGGCCTCCTGCATTACCGAAATCTCCTGTCAAATTATGGCAGGTATTCTGGGATGAAAGAGCTGGGGCGGCAGATCGAGCCCTGGATGTTCGATGCCTTCGGCAAGAAAGCCGAAGGCGAACGGTATGAGAATTTTTTCTCTATCGATTACATGGACCTTCACATTTTGATGAACAACTGCGGCATCGGACTCCACCGGCACCGCGACAACCAGGAGGTCTTTTTCATGGTCGACGGTCAAGGGCTCATGGTCGTCGGCGACTGGTGTAAATTCCCCCAACGCGAGCGCTGTTTTGAGATCCGAACTCTCCGCTCCGGGCATTTTGCTATGCTCAAGGGAGGGAACTTGCACGGGCTTTACAATTCAACCGACGTGGATATCTTCCTCTTCATGTTCGGCGGGTATGATTAATTCTACAGCGCAAACTCGCTGCTGTGCTCTTCGTCGTTTGAAGCCAAGCCGCGCCTTGCCAAGGACTTCCGGAGGGCGATCGAAGACCTCGTCTGATTGCCTGGCGTTATTCGACGAAGTGAAGGAAGCTAAACGGCAAGCCAGCCATCAATTTGAACAATGGCTCGCCAGAAGGCTAGAAACTTCTCCGGACGGAGCTGGGGCCTGGCAACTCGGTTGGCTCACAGCTTATGAGATGCGCAGCACGTGGCACGTTTCTTGGTAGCTGGTTTCCAGGTCGAGGAACACGCCCAGGTCGACGTCCAACCAGATCGGCAGCGTTGGCAGCGGTTGGCCGAGCGCCATCGGGTAGAACCAGGTATCCAGCAATGGCCGCTTGCGAACGCGCTTGCGCCCGCGGGTCGTGACCGCGTAAAGCGCG
>JBKQMU010000173.1:0-4070 GCA_052146555.1 Isosphaeraceae bacterium | reverse complement strand
GGAACGGATCGCCATGCTCCTGCCCGCGCTCGAGGAGCTGGTCCAGGGTGGGCTGATCGTGCTCGAGGACGTCCAGGTCATACGCTACCTCCATGATCCCAAGGGGCCCAAGGGCTGAAATTCAACCAACGCTGTTCCTGGGTTGGCCGATTCCACGGGTCACCAGCCAGAGCAGAGGGATGGCGCCGAGCTGGACGAGCACGGAGAAGCCGATCAGGGTGGGAAGAGATACGTCGTAGAGAATGCCCATTGCCGCACTGCCTGCGAACCAGGCCAGACCGTAGCTCGAATTGAAAACCCCATAGGCAACTCCCCGACGATCCCGCGGGATCATCCCCGCAATCGCGGCGCGAAGGATCGACTCCTGGGCTCCCATACCGATGCCCCAAAGGGCCATGCCGCCGAGCGCGGGGTAGAAACCTCCCAGAAACACCAGCGGGGCAAAAAAGGCCGAGCACAGCACGGCGACGATCAAGGTCGCCAGCCCGAACCTGTCGAAGCAGCGCCCGAACGCGAGTGCCGCCAGGGCATCGACCCCCATGGCAGCGGCATAGAACACGGGGATCCAGCCCGCGGGCACGACGGAGGTCTTGCCGAAGTGGTAAGCGATCAGTGGAAAGTCGGCATAGCCGGCCGCGACCAGGGCGGCGGCGGCCAGGTAGAGCCAGAAGGCGAGCGGGAACCCACGGCCATGGTAAATCGGTGTCGCCGGCTCGAGGTCGCGAGGGCTCGGATAGAGCCATCGGGCCAGCAGGAGAATACCCAGCGTGACGGTCGCGGGGACGAGCAGCACGGCGAATCCCGTTCGGTATTCGCCGCCGGTCGCCAGGATCGCCGCGACGATCAAGGGCCCGACGACCGCCCCCGCCTGGTCCAGCGCCTCGTGCAGCCCGAAACCCCAGCCATGGCCGACCTGGTGAGTGGCGTGCGAGAGCATGGCATCGCGCGCGGGGGTGCGGATGGCCTTGCCGACCCGTTCGCAGATCATGAGCGCGGCCGCGATCTCCCACCGTCCGGCCAGGGCAAGAAGGGGCACCGCGATCATGTTCAGGCCGTAGCCCACGAGAGTAATCGCCCAGTAGCGCCCCGTCCGATCGGCCAGGTAGCCCGCAGCCAGCCTCAGGGAGTAACCGAGCAGCTCGCCCAGCCCCGCGATCAGCCCCACCGCGGTCCCGCTCGCCCCGAGCACCGCGAGAAAAGGGCCGGTGACACTCCGAGCCCCCTCGTAGGTCATGTCGGCAAACAGGCTCACAACCCCGAGCAGGACAACGAAACGGATCGCCGTTGTCCGGCCAACGTCCGCGGAGCTTTCTGACACGACTCGCAGATGTCGCATCGTTGTCCTTCTCCCTCTCGCCAGCATTGGTGTGAGCGACGTTGGCCGAAGGCTCCGTCGACCCAGATGGTTTGAATCACTTCCTCACGCATACCAACTTGTGGACGACTTCGGGCCGGGTCTCGCATCTGGTCGCTGCGGAAGCCTCACATGCGTGACCTTGCCCTCCTCGCCACGCCCCAGCTCGATGTACAGGCTGACGAGGAGGACCAAGTCGGCGCTGAGGAGTCCCTCCATGAACATAATGGTCAGCACCGTGTCCGCGATCGTTAACCATTCGTCAACGGTGAGGCCCATGTGACCGTGGACTCCGGCGGAAGCCGAGCGACCGCGCGGTGAAGTTCGCACCTCGATCGCGGCCGACGCAGCCGAGGGTGATGCTCATTCTTCCAGTCCCGGTCCGGGGTCAGCCGGGTCTCTGGGCCGCATGCACTTCCTGCTCGGCTCGAGCCGAGATGACCAGGTTTTCCACCGCGCCGAGGGCGACTCGCCGGCTGGCCTCGTGACTGGACAGCGGCCGCATGCGGTCCCATCCCTCGATCACAAGGTCCGGTCCCTGGTCGCTGATACGAAACTCTTCCTGCAGGGTATATAGGAAGTCACAGGTCGTGTTATCGACGAGTGGCACTCGAGAGGAGAGGTGGACGTGCACCGTCCGCGCGCCCTGCGGGGGGACCTCCAGCTCGCGAATCATGTGGAACAGGTTGAAACACACCAAGGGGCCATTCACATACAGGTGACATGTGCCGTCGTCGAGTTCCCGTTGAGTCACAGGATTGCGGAAGAGGCTCAGGAAGCGGACGCGAAGTCCCGGTTTGGTGTACCCCGCGGGTTCATCCCTCAGGGCGTGCCAGACGCTCAGATACCACATGTTGATCATCAGCTCCAGGGCGATGCCGGCCGCGATGCCGAGGAGCAGGTCGGTCGTCACGGTGACCAGGACGGTGACCGTGAAGACGAACAACTGCTCTGTCCCGACCTGAGCGACCTTCCACCAGACCTTGGGCCGACAAAGCTTGAAGCCGATGTAGACGAGGATGGAGGCCAGGACCGCCATCGGGACCAGGTTGATCAGGTCGAGGCCCAAGAACAGGAACGACAACAGGAAGCATGCGTTGTAGAAGTTGGCCCACTGCGTGCGGCCGCCGCCGATGATGTTGGCCGTGCTCTTGACGATCCCGGGAATGATCGTCAGGCCTCCGGCCAGGCTTGCGCACACGTTGCAAACGCCCATCGCGAGGAGTGTGCGGTCCGAGTCGGACCGGCGACGATAGGGGTCGAGTTTGTCCACGGCGGTGATTGTGGCCAGGGACTCGGTCCCGTCGATCAATAGCAGGGTGACGACGATGTACGCCAACGGCACCCACAAGCGGTAGTTGGTGAACACCCCTGCGAAGTTCGGCAGCACGACCCCATGTTTGAGCGGAGCTTCCGGCACGTTGATCAGGTGCTGATGGTCCAGGTGCAGGAACAACTGGCTGGCCAGGGTGCCGAAGATGAACACCCACACTGGAGGCGGCATGACCTTGAGCAATCGTCCCGGGACGGCGGCCAGGAGGAAGAGCGTGACTAGGCAGGCGACCCCCAATCCCAGGACCTGGAGGTTCATCGTCGCGAAGTGCTGAGGGGCTTCCTGGAGGATGGCCCAGAACTCATGGGCATCGAACTTGACGCCCATGAACAGCGGTATCTGCTTGGCGATGATCAGCAGGCCAATGGACGCTAACATCCCCTCGATGGCAGCCGCAGGGAAAATTGCGCTGAGGCGAGCTACTTTCAGCCTGGCCAACACCACTTGCAGCCCACCCGCGATGCAGATTGCCACGAGCACGAGACCGTACCCCGCATGCAGCAGCTCGTACTGGCTGGCTCCGCGACCGATCTGAACGCTCCCCAGCATGATCATGCCGGCGAACAACACCGGTGCCAGGCCGGCGGCCGGTCCGCTGATCGTGACGTACGATCCGCCCAGGAACGGCAAGACGAAGCCGGCGATGATGGCCGAGGTGATCCCGCACACCGGGGGGGCGCCCGAGGTGATCGCGATCCCCATGGAAAATGGTAGCGAAATCATCGCAATCATGAAGCCCGAACGCAGGTCGTACCGCCAGTGTATCAGGCCCATCATGCCGTTCTGGGGCTTGTCGCTTGGAACAGATTGGTTCGTTCCCATGGGATGACACCTTGTTCAAGCCGGCGCGCAACACCGGCACGAGATCCTCATGCACCTCCCGAGGTTCCTGGCTTACAACCAAAAGAAAAACCCTCGGGAGGACATGGTCCGCCGAGGGTAGGTAGAAAACGAACCCCTACCGGCAAGGAGGACCTTGCTAATAGGAGTCATTAGCTGTCGAAGCCGGTCGGCTCGAGAGCGATTTGAGGCGAACTCCATCGCCTGTTGTAGTCAATATAGACGTCTATAATCGTTTGTCAAGATCTAATTGCTTGCCTGTCGTTGTTTACTTGGAAACTCGGAAGAAAGGATCCTCCCAGCTTCCGAGGCCCTTCCAGAAGCCCGGCTACAGACGGAGGGTGATCGATCCTATAACCTGCTCTGATCCTCTCCACGTAGCAACTCGTCCGCTAATCTGGATACGAGAGAGGCTCTGTGGCCCTTGAGGTCCGCGAGCAATGCCTGGCTCTCGTCGTTGCCGATGCAGGCCAAGCTCCGGGCAATTTCCCTGATGATGTAGACGTCATCCTCGGCACGCAGGATCGACCTGAAGGCAGGAAG
>JBKQMU010000172.1:0-10373 GCA_052146555.1 Isosphaeraceae bacterium | reverse complement strand
CTGCGAGGCTCGCGTGGCTTGGCCTCGTTGACCGTCAGCCGGCGACCTTCATATTCTTGATCGTGCAGGCCCTGGATCGCCGCCTGGGCCTCCGCTTCGGTGTCCATCTCGACAAAACCGAAGCCCTTGCTTCGACCGGTGTCGCGGTCCTGAATGACCTGCGCGCTTTGCACCGTCCCGTACTGGGCGAACCATCCTTCTAGGTCGGATGAGGTCACCGAATACGTCAAGTTGCCAACGTAAAGTTTCTTTCCCACGGTTCATCTCCATGTGGCAAAGATCGTTCGACCCCTTGGAATCTTTCTGGGTCGATGAGAAAGGGGCGCACTGATGGGCCCAGGAGGTGGGAAAGGCGAAAGCGGAAAGCCGAAGGCGGTTCAACGAGAAACCGACATGCTCACTCTGTCGTCAGACCAACCGAGGGAAGTGTACCAAAATCAGTAGAAAAAAAAAGGCAAAATCCGGGAATCAATTCCCCCAGCCTGGCAAACCGGTCGGCCTATTTTGGCAACTTTATGCCTGGTGGAGACCAACGCCCAACGCTTCGGTCACCGCCCCCGCCGACAGAGGAACCCGGGTCGAAATGTTTTGACGACTTGTCGTTACCCTGGCCCGTGGACCAAAATACAGCGCAGATGTCAAAGCCGGATCGGTTGGGCGTAAAGCGCCAGCCCAGCTCGAACATAGTCGCGAAACCAGACGAGCCACCATGACCCGGACCGCCCTGGATTCACCCAAGTCCGCCGGCTCAGAGGAGCCGCACCGGGCTACCGAAGAGGCCGCAATCGACAAGTCGGACGACCGCGTTCGGCGGATGTTCGCTTCGATCGCGCGGCGGTACGATCTGCTCAACCACCTGCTAAGTCTGAACATCGACCGTTCCTGGAGGCGGTTTACCACCCGCGCCGTCCCACCCCGGCCGGGTGAACCCGTGCTTGATTGCTGCACCGGGACGGCCGACCTGGCGCTTGCCTATGACCTTGCGGCCGAGGGACGTTCACTCGTCGTCGGCACTGATTTTTGCCGCGAGATGCTGGTGCTAGGGCACCAAAAAGTCGCTCGCCGCGGGGCCCTTGGCCGCGTGATCTTGATCGAGGGCGACACTCAGCGCCTGCCGGTTCCCGACGACACATTCGCCGTGGTCAGCGTCGCTTTTGGCCTGCGAAACGTGCGTGATACCGCGCGTGGTATCGATGAGATGATTCGTGTGGCCAGCCCTGGCGGAAAAGTCGCGATTCTGGAGTTCTCCCGACCCCGCGGGAAGCTGCTGGGAAAGCTCTATCTGACGTTCTTCCGACACATTCTGCCGCGCGTGGGAGAGGCGATCGCACCCAATAAGGACCAGGCCTACCATTACCTTCCGCGCACCGTGCTGGAATTCCCCGACGGCCGGGAAATGCTTGATCTGCTCGCCTCACGCGGGCTCATCGACATGAAATTGCACCCGCTCACCCTGGGCATCGCGACTCTGTACGTGGGGACGAAGCCGAATTCGATGGCTCAGTCCGCTCCGCCAGCCGCGGAGCTCTCTCGATGAGCGTCGAGCCATCTTTCTCAGTCGCAGTCACGCCGGCGGCGGATCTTGTCGTCGCGATGACCGGCGCCAGCGGCGCCTGGTACGCCATCCGTCTGCTCCAAACGCTCTGCCGCCTGGGCCGCACCGTGCATTTTTCGATCAGCCCCAGCGGAGCCCACGTCCTGGCCCAGGAGACCGGACTGTCCTTGTCGCTGCAACGGTTTGATCCGCTGCCCTTAGGCGACCTTGCGCCTGGCCACCTGGTCTACCATCACCATGCCGATTTCACGGCCGGCATCGCCAGCGGATCGTTCCTGACCGGCGGCATGGTTGTCATCCCCTGTAGTATGAGTACCCTGGGCGCCATCGCCGGCGGCGTCACCAGCAACCTGATCACGCGCGCGGCCGATGTGCACCTGAAAGAGCGACGAAAGCTCATCCTGGTACCGCGCGAGACTCCGCTGTCGCTAATCCACCTTGAGAACATGGCCCAGGTGACCCGCGCCGGGGCGGTCGTGCTGCCGGCGGCGCCGGGCTGGTATCACCGGCCACGCCGGCTTGACGACCTCCTCGATTTCATCGTCGCGCGAATCTGCGACCAGCTTGGCATTCCCAACCATCTGATTGACCGCTGGGGCAGCCAGGAGAAACGGGGCGAGATGGACGATCCCACGACAGCCGCACAAACCTCGGAGTCCGGGACGATCCGGGAGGCTGACGCATGAGTCAATTCCGCTCGTCGTCCCGGAGCGCGCGCGTCGCCCTTGTGACGGGTGCTTCCGCTGGGCTGGGTGCGGCCATCGCGCGCGAGCTGGTCGCGCGCCGGAAAGTCTCGGCTCTGGTCCTGACCGCCCGGCGTCTCGATCGTCTGGAGGCTCTGGCCGGCGAGCTCAAGGCAGCGGACCCATCCCTGACCGTCGAGACGATCGCCGCCGACCTGGCGGTCGGACAGCCGGACGCCGCGCGGCATCTGATTGACCAGGTCGCCGCCCGCCAGGGGGGCCTGGACCTGCTTTACAACAATGCCGGCCTGGGCTTGCCAACACTCTTCGCCGACGCGGACGCCGACCAGATCGCGCGCCAGATCGTCGTCAACCTGACGGCACCGCTCTTACTAGCCCGCTTCGCGATCCCGCTCTTGGCAGCCCGGGGCGGCATGATCGTCAACATCGGCTCGGCCATCACCTGCATCCCCAACTCGGCCCTGGGGGCCTACGGTGCGACCAAGGCGGCTCTGGCGTACTGGAACGATGCACTCCGCCGTGAGCTCAGTGGCATGGGTGTTCGGGTCTGCCTTGTCGAGCCGGGGCCCATCAGCACTGAGTTTTCTCTGGCGGTTGAGCGCCTCGTTTCCCCCGGCGCCCGTCCTCACTCGGTCGTCGAAACCCCAAGGCCGTGGATGGTCGCCCAGGTCGAGGACGTGGCCGGGAGGGTCGTCGGCCTCATCGACCACCCGCGCCGACGTCTTTCGGTTCGCAGACGGCTCGTCTGGCCGCTCCGCGCAGCCGGTTTGGTCTTTTGGCTCTGGCCCACATTGGGAGACGTGGTCGTCACCAGACTCTTCGGTGTCGATCACGCACACGGGAACCTGGCTGACGATCATCACGAAATCGCGCGGAACGAGACACAAGAAAAGAGCGAACTGACGCTGTCGTCGGCTCTTCCGGGAAAGGGTGATCGCGAATGAACCTGGCGACGGCGCGTGAATATTTGGAGCTGGTCAAATTTCACCACACCCTCTTTGCGCTGCCGTTTGCCCTCTTGGGAGCGGTGCTGGCGGCCTGGAGCCCGGAGGGCTGGCGGGGCCGGGCGCAAGACTGGGTGGGGATTCTCCTCTGCATGACCACTGCGCGGTCTGCCGCGATGGCATTCAACCGCCTGATCGACCGCGACTATGACGCTCTGAATCCTCGCACAGCCAACCGACACCTGCCGGCAATGCGGCTCACCGTGCCCGCCGTGGCCCTCTTTACAACCGTTTGCGCAACATCATTTGTCGCATCAACGTTGCTCTTCCTGCCCAACCGCTGGCCGTTACTTCTGGCCGGACCCGTACTCGCATGGCTGCTTGGCTACTCCTACACCAAGCGCTTCACCAGCTTGGCGCACTTCTGGCTGGGTGCTTCGCTCAGCTTGGCCCCGGCCGCCGCCTGGATCGCCCTGCGCGGAGCGATCGCCTGGCCCCCTTTGATCCTCGCCCTCGCCGTGCTTTGCTGGGTCTCCGGCTTTGACATCATTTATGCATGCCAGGACGCGTCGTTCGATCGTCAGACTGGACTGAAGAGCATTCCTTGTCGGTTAGGCGTGTCCCGGGCGCTCCAACTCGCATCGCTTTGCCATGCGCTCATGATAGTTGCGCTTCTCGGGCTGGGAATGGTTTATCCCCTGGGCCGCGTCTATTTTCTTGGCGTGGCGGCCGCGGCTGTTTTGCTGGTCTACGAACACGCTCTCGTCCGCCCTGACGACCTGACCCGGGTGAATCTTGCATTTTTTCACGTCAATGTCATCATCAGCGTGGGACTGCTCGCCCTGACCTTGACCGATCTGCTTCTCCGCAACACCGCGGTCTGATGGGAATGACGATCTGTCCACCAGCAGTTGATGTACTCTTCAATTGCGACTAAAATTTCAAAAATTGCGACAAGGCCGGCGATTTCGGACCGATTTCAGTCCGGCAGTTCGCCCTTCCAGAGACGAAAGGTGCAGGCATGTCGATCGAGGAAGCCTCGCTGCAGGCGATCCGCGAGAAAGTCAAGGGCGGGAAGCGACTGAGCTTCGAGGACGGCCTGGCTTTGGAAGCCTCGAACGAACTCTTTGCGCTGGGCTCGATGGCCAATTTGGTTCGCGAGCGATACAACGGCAATTTTGGATACTACAACGTCAACACCCACATCAATCCAACGAATGTATGCGTTTACACCTGCGATTTCTGCGCGTTCCGGGCCGATCTGAACGAGCCCAAAGCGTATGTCATGGACCGCGATCAGGTGATCGAGCGCGCCCGCCAAGCGAGCCAGCGTGGAGCGACCGAGCTGCACATCGTCGGCGGCCTGCACCACAAGCTTCCTTTTTCCTACTATGTCGACGTGGTCCGCTGGATCAGGGAGACGGCCCCCGAAATCCATGTGAAAGCCTACACGGCCGTGGAGATCGAGTTTTTCTCCAAGATTGCTCGGATCTCGACCGAGGAGGTCCTCAGGCAGCTCATCGACAACGGGCTGGGCAGTCTCCCTGGCGGCGGGGCCGAGATCTTTCATCCCGAAGTGCGTGAGAAGATCTGCGGCGCCAAGGCATCGACGGAGGCCTGGCTTGACGTGCACCGCACTGCGCACCGGCTAGGCCTGCACTCCAACGCCACCATGCTCTACGGCCACATCGAGGGCCCCATGCACCGGATCGACCACTTGATCCGGCTGCGCGAGCTGCAAGACGAAACCGGAGGGTTCCAGACGTTCATCCCTCTGGCATTCCATCCCGACAATTCGGACCTGGCTCATATTCCCAAGCCCTCCGGCGTGATGGACTTGAAGACCATGGCCATCAGCCGCCTCATGCTCGACAATTTTCCTCATATCAAGGCGTACTGGGTGATGCTGGGGCTCAAGACCGCCCAGGTCGCGCTCTCGTTCGGGGCCGACGATCTCGACGGAACAGTTGTTCATGAAAAGATTTACCACGACGCAGGCGCTGCAACCCCGCAGGAAGCGACCGTCACCGAGATTCGCCGCCTGATCGCTGAGGCGGGCCGTCAGCCCATCGAGCGGGACACGCTCTATCACGAGGTCGAGCGGTCCGGCAGCGACTGGTCCAGCGGCCGTCATATCGATGTTCCCGCCTTGGCCGGAGCCGGTCGGAGCTAAACAGGTTCTAGGGGTCTTGCGTGCCGGGCCGAAGGACTGAGGGTGTCTTCGAGTCCACCTTTGCGTCCGCCTCAGGCTGGGCGAACGACTCGGCCGGGACAGCCGGGAACTTGCCCAGCAGGCGATACAGGCTGATGAGCGCTTGATTGGTCATCTGCTCACCGGCCCCAAGCGCGACCGGCGAGACCTCGGGGTCGGCCCCATAGCCTCCCTCGGAGGCTGCCTCGATGGTCGGAAAATAGAGCAGGTGGCCGTTACAGTAGCCCAGCACGAGTGTCCAGGGAAGGTACGCGCGCTGCCGCAAGCGCACGGCGTGCTGGCAGAAGGGCTCGCCCGGCATGCCGACGAAGGCCAGCTCTCGGTTCAGAAGAAGCGTGGTCACCTCAGGTTTCAGCCCCCCCTCGAACTCGCGAACGAAGTTCCGCACGAGCTCTGGAAAAAACGCGTTCGCATAGATCAGGAAAGTGATCGAACTCTTGAAGTTGACCCGCGAGCCGAACTGAAAGCGGTCGATGGTCGCGGCGATCGAGGGATGCCGGGGTGCAGTCGCCGTGATTCCCCGCGCCAGGTCGATCGCCTGGTCGGCCAGAAGCTCGCCGTAGCCCTTCGCGTCACGTTTCGCCTGGGGAGGATTTGCACTCTGATCGCCGGCCGCACCCTGGAGAAAAAGGCACGGAGCGATGAGTTCTTGCTCCACTTTGCGACACAGGTGCCCCGGATAATCGGCCGAGAACTTGAGTATCTCTGCCGGCGTCAGCACGGGGTGAGCCGTGTAATGCACGAGGATCGCCAGCGGCTTTCCACCGGGACGGTCGAACCGGATCACGGTCAGTCGGGGATCGGTGAATCGTACGGGCCTTTTCGTCTGTCGGTTGCGGTTGAAGGACAGGTCGCGTGCGGCCACGCCCACAAGTGCTGGCTGTCTGTGAAGGTCGGCCTCGAGGATCGCGGCGACCAGATGACCGGGAAGGTCCCTGGCGTACGCCACGGCGGCGTCGAATTTACCCTTGCCGTAGCCTGGCTGATCGGATAGCTCAATCACCGGGCCGTGATGTGTGTGGCTGCCGCAGGCGAGCACGCAACCGATGCCGCGAGGCGCGACCTGCTTGCGAATCTGCTCCAGCATGGCCGGTGTCGGACCGCGTCCTAAATCCATGGCGACTATGGCCAGCTTTTGCGTGCCGGCCTGGATCACAATGGCCTTGGCGAGAAGTGGATCGAGTATGCCCTGGGAAAGCCGGTCGTGGCGACCACCATAGCCCCACATCGGTACCGGCTGGGTCGGCGTGATGTCGCGCGAGGCGACACCGACTTGGAAATCGTGCGACGCGCCGGCGGCTGTCAGATGATCGTCTTGCGCCAGTTTCCGCGGCGGTGCACTGGCCTGCGGATAAGCCGCCATCACGACCGGCGTGATGCTCAAGTGTGCCAGAACCACAAGCGTTGCCAATCCACCGAGCAAAGCGTTGGTGGGTTCGCGCTTGATTTGATAACATGCGGCGGGGTCAGAGATCCACGCCGAACGAGATTTGTTTCGACCCGAAGGGCCATCATATGTTAGCACGGGCCAACGCCCCGTTACATCTAATGAGCATCACTCTCGACGGCCGCGGGCTCGTCGTGCGCCCGGGCTTGCCTTCCACCAAGCCAAGAGCGCGCAAACTGCACCGCCGGCGGCAAGATCGAAATGACGATGATCGCCAGGATCACCAGATGAAAATTCTTCTGGACCGTCGGCATGCTACCAAACCACCACCCCCCGACCAGGAAGAGAAGCACCCAGGCAATGCCGCCAGTGACGTTGTAGAGGGCAAATTTGTAATAGGTCATCTTGCCGATTCCGGCCACGAAGGGCGCGAACGTCCGGATGACGGGCATAAACCGGGCCAGGATGATCGTGATCGCACCGTAGCGCTCGTAAAACTCGTGCGCCTCGATCAAGTGCTTGCGGTTTAAGAGCCATGAATCCTGACGTGAAAACACTTTAGGTCCGACGTAATAGCCGATCGCATAATTGACAGCGTCGCCTAGGACGGCGGCGATGGCCAGCAGAACGCAGACCAAAGTCAGGTTGATTGGTGAGCCGGGGCTGGCCGCGACCGCACCGACGGCGAAGAGCAGCGAATCACCGGGAAGAAACGGCGTTGCAACCAGCCCGGTCTCGGCAAAAATAATGGCGAAGAGAATCGCATAAAGTCCGGGGCCGACTTGCCCGGCCAGCGCGCTGACCGATTCGGGGCTCAAGTGAATCAGCGTATCGAAGAGCTGCCTGATCAGTTCCATCAATGTCTCCGTCTTCGCGGGTCAGTGTCACTCACGCCGGCCACCGTGTCAGAGAGAAAACCGAACTGCGCTGCGGTGGATCTAGCGGGGAAGGGTGATCGGCTGGATGTTCTGGGCCTGACCGCGTGACCGCACCGGCAGGCGCACGTTGCGAATTCCGGCCGCGTCGCAGATTGACAGCACGTCGGCAAGATCTTGATAGGCAAGCGCCGCTTCGCCGCGAATCATCACCCCCTGGTTGGCATAGCGCTTTGCGGCCTGGCGCAGCATCGCCGCCAGACCGTCCAGATCGTAAGTCTTCTCGCCGACTGCGACCATTCCCGGACGCACCACGGAGAGCACCAAATCATCGGGTGCGGCCGTCAGCGGAGCGGCCGAGGCGACTTCGGGAACACTGACGGCAAACTCGCTTTCGTCCCAATCGTAAAGCCGGGTGGCCGCCATGAAGAAGACCAGCAAGCAGAGAATGACGTCGACCATGGGCGTCATGTTGATGACCGGTGCCTCATCATTCTGCTGATTTCGAGAAAGCATCGTCAGTTACCAGGCGGTCCGTGACCGTTGAGCCGAGAAGAGAGCCAGCATCCGCTCGCGGGGTCGGTGCCAGCCTCACGCTTCATTGACAACCTTCTTAGTGCGCTTTGCTTATGCATTGCTTACATCGACGAGCGAGACGGTTCCGGCTTTACCTTCTCCCCCCGGGAGAAGGTGCCGCGAAGCGGCGGATGAGGGACGCCAAGGCGAGCGGGGAGATGATGCCCCCTCATCCGGCCTTCGGCCACCTTCTCCCTCCAGGGAGAAGGTAAGCAGGCACCCTCCTGTCTGCAACTCAACCGTAAACCGCTCTAGTAACTTAATAAATTCGCGTCTCCTGCCGTAACGGCTCGGTGGCAGGTGCTGCACCGTGGCGACGGTCTGGGCTGGTGGGACGAATGGCCTCGGCCGAGACCAGGTCGATGGTCTGGATCGCTCGCTCGTCGATCTCTCGAACCAGGCCGTCCACGCGATTGAGAAGATAATAATATGTGGCGGCCGCGAAGATCGCGATCACGAGTCCAAACGCCGTGGCCACAAGCGCGAGGCTGATGCCCTGCGCCAGGGCCTCGCCACGCGCTGGCCCGATCCGCCCGCCGAGCGCATCGAACGACTGGATGATGCCCACGACCGTGCCCAGCAGCCCAAGTAACGGCCCGATCGTCGCCATGCCGCTCAAAAGGCGTAGGTTTCGCTTCATCTCGACGAGCTCGCCGGCGGCATCGAACGTGAGGTTCTGGCGAATCGTGGCGCCGGACTGTCCCCACGCCTTGACGATCACCGCGAAGATGCGCGCCGCAGGGCTGTCGTTCGCCTTGCACAGTTCGAGAGCCCGGTCGCGGTCGAGCTTGCCGGCGGCCAGCCGTTCCAGGAACCGATCGACGAACTCGGCAGGAACGACCTTGGCGCGGCGGAGGGCCAGGAAACGCTCGAGCGCAATGCCCAGCGTGAAGATCGAGCAAGCCGCCAGCGGCCAGAGCATCGGGTTGGCCCGGAAGAGAAGCTGGAGCACGCTGCCGCGATTGACACCGGGCTTGGGCTCGGCCACGGCGGGCGCCTCTTGCTCCGCCCTGGCCGAAGGAAAGGGCGGCGGCGCCGAGGCATCGTCAGCCTGAAGGAAATGAGGCATTAACAGCAGGCTGGCCCAGAACACAAGGTGAAGCAAGGCGCGTGGTGCGGGGCTTGTTCGGTTCATCTCGTTGGTCCCGGAGAGACCTCACAAGCACCGCTCTTCTTAAGGATCCGTCGCCGAGCGGCCCAGGTACGAGGTCGAGCATCGTCCCGGATGAATGCATCCGGGATAACACCAGATTCTAGCCAACCCCCCGGGGCTGTCAATGTTTGCGACACGCCTGATCGCCCGCCGCCTGAGCTGGCCGGAAGCGCCAGCGACGGTGCATCACAAGAGCGCTTGCGAACCTTGCGGAACTTCCGAGAAATCATTTGCTAAAACTGGGACATTTTGGGACATGCGCGGTTCCCTGCCCCGATCTCGACGGTCCGTTTCTCGGCTCGGCACCGGGTCACTTTCTCCTTGACCAACCGTTCCGCTCTCGTGGAGCAAGCGCACCGAGCTACGATGAGTTTACGACAGGACGGGAAATTCGATCGAAATTGCTCGCATCGCCATGCGGCCAAAGCAGATAGGAGCATCCGAGCGGGACAGTACCCGGCGAGGGTCACCCCGAGGGCGCGTTACGCCGTGCGTGCGCCTCACGGCTGGCCTTTGCGCGGGCCTCCAGCGCCTCCGCTTCGTCCCCCCAGCCCAGCGCACGCAGCAAGATGGCGCGATTTTCAAGACAGATTGCTATGTAGGGATGGTCCGAGTCCAGCACCTGCTCAAGGATCGCCAGTGCCCTGCGGTAAAGCGGCTCGGCGTCGGCGTAACGGCCCTGGGCACGGTACAGCGTCGCCAGGTTATCCAGGCTCGCGGCCGTATCGGGGTGGTCCGCGCCCAGCGCCGACTCACGGATCGCCAGCGCCCGGCGGTTAAGCGGCTCGGCCTCGGCGTAACGGCCCTGGGCGCCGTAGAGGTCCGCGAGGTTGTTCAGGCTTTTGGCCGTGTAGGGATGGTCTTTGCCTAGCGCCGACTCATAGATCGCCAGCGCCCGGCGGTTAAGCGGCTCGGCCTCGGCGTAACGGCCCTGGGCGCGGTAGAGCTCCGCCAGGTTGTTCAGGCT
>JBKQMU010000171.1:0-3208 GCA_052146555.1 Isosphaeraceae bacterium | reverse complement strand
TGCGCTCAGTGCCGTGAAATAAGCGTCGCCCTCGTCGAAGCGGCGCCGCATGCGGATCTCCAGGCTGTCCCGTTCGTAGCACACCAGATCGATGGGCATGCCCACAGACAAGTTGCTGCGCATGGTCGAATCGAATGAAACGAGAATGCATTTGGCGGCGTCCGAGAGCGTGGTGGTGGGCGTGATCACCCGATCGAGGATCGGCTTTCCGTATTTGGCTTCGCCAGTTTGTAGAAACGGCGTATCCTCTCCGGCTTCGATGAAGTTGCCCTCTGCGTAGATGCGAAACAGCCGCGGCGGCTCGCCCTTGATCTGTCCACCGACGACAAAAGAGGCGTTGAACCGAATGGGACCGCTTTCCAGGAACGGCGCGTCGCGACGCTCGATGTCGCGCACGGCATCCGAAACGAGGACTACCACATCGAACATGGTGCGCGCAGTCCATAGATTGGGCGGTCCATCCGTGACATCATTGCGCTGCTTCAGCACGCTGATCACGGCTTGCGTCCCAGCCAAGCTGCCGGAGCTCAGCAAGACGAGCACACGATCGCCGGCCCGCTCGAACACGGTCATTTTGCAGAACTTGGCGAAGTTATCCACGCTGGCGTGCGTGCGCGAGTCCGACGCGAGGACGATCCCATCCTTGAGCAAGATGCCGACACAGTACGTCATGCCCTGCCTTTCTCGGCTGGCGGAACTCGACTTCGACTGGCCCGTACGGCGCACTTCAGTTCGCACTGATCTCATCCGTCCACGCCTTGAGGCTTTCCAGCGTCGACGGCCCGAAGCTGGTTGTGAGCGCGACATCCGCCGCGTCTCTGCCTCGGGCGATCAGGATGCGCCCGATGCGGGGCGTATTGTTGCGAGCATCGAAGGTGTACCAAGCGTCGCCGAGATAGGCCTCGAACCAGGCCGCAAAGTCCATGGGCGAATCGGCTGGAGGCCTGCCGATATCGCCGAGATAGCCAGTGCAGTAACGCGCCGGGATATTCATGCAACGGCAGAGCGTGACGGCGAGATGGGCAAAGTCGCGACACACGCCCTTGCGATCCTGAAAAACTTGAAAAGCGGACTTCGTTGGGCTCGAAAGGCCGTAGCCGAACTGAATGTGTTGATGCACGAAATCGCAGATGGCCTGGACGCGCTTCCAGCCAGTCGGCGCCGCATTGAATAAGCGCCATGCAGTCTCAGACAACAGGTCGGTCTCGCAATACCGGCTACCGAGCAGGAAGAGCAAGGTCTCTTCGGGGAGTGCCTCCACGGGCCGCTGCTCGAGCCAAGGCGCTACCAGGTCGGGGTTGCCGGTGTCGGATACGACAGCATCGCTGCTCAGCCGGAGCTGTCCCGGGGGTGCCACGATGCGGCTGCACCAGTTGCCGAAAGAGTCCCGATAGGCCGTGACCGGAATGGACGGAGTGAGCACCAGGTGATCGGCCTTGATGAGGTCCGAGACGCGGCTGTAGTGAATACTCAACGTGACGACCATCGGTGTCGGTTGCTGGCACCGAAAGACCAGCTCGTAGCCGACTTGAATCTGCACGGGTAACAGCTCTCTCTCGCTGTATGAAGTTCTCCTATCTGATCCTAGCACTCTGCGTGCCTGGCGAGAAGGCTGGCCGCGAAACTGATCACCTTGGAAACAGGTGCGGCACCGCCTCCTCCAGAACGCCTCCAAGGCGCTCGGCCCAACTCTGCACGTCGGATTCGCTTGCGAGCAGGTCCTGCCGGATCTCGAGCTCCACATGCGGAACGCCGCGCTGCTCATCCCACCCGAATCGAATTGTCCGTCGCCGCATTCGGTCGGTCAAGGGAATCGCGCCGTGGACAGCCGCACCAAGGCCCCGCGCAAAGTCGGACCCGCCCCCGGGCCGCGGCGGGCGAGCCGGCGGCGCCGGGAGCCGTCCCCGCGGCGTCGGGCTCGGGAAAAACGGCGGGGTCGCCTGGTGGTTGCTCGATGGTGAGGGTGATCGCCCCCCTCCCTCCCCACCGGGATCGCTTGCCATGTCCGATGCCCGGCCGCCGCTCAGCCCCCGGAAGCTGGCCGCCAACCGGGCCAAAGCCCGCAAGTCCACCGGCCCGCGGACCGCGGCGGGCAAGGCGGCCTCGGCCTGCAACGCCTACCAGCATGGCCTGACCGGCGAATCACTTGCCCTGCCGCCCGATCTGGCCGACGCGGTTCAGGCCAAGCAGGCCGCCTACGAGGCAACGCTCCGGCCCCGCAACGAGGTCGAGCGCGACCTGGCCCGCGCCATGCACGACCACGCCGAGCGCCGTGCCGCTGCCGTCATCGAGCTCGCCGGGCGACTCCCGGGTAAAACCCAACAAAGGAACATTTTGTTTCATAGGATGAGCTAACAGCGCGCAGCGCTTAGGTTTCGGTCTTGCTCAAGCCGCGATGGGAAAGAGGAACACTGTCGTCAACGAGTTGTGCGTTGAAGCTAGGCGTCACCCGGACCGCCCTCTAACGAGCCACGTCGGGCCGAATGGAGGGCTGAGAAAGAACGGCAAGCGAGTCCTGTGGCGGCAACTTCGTTCTATGAAACAAAATGTTCCTTTGTTGGGTTGTACCCAGTTCGCGGGAGTCATGAGCGGACCCCACCTGTAGGGGTAGACCCAACAGTGACACTGGTGGCGAATTCGATGGAGACGGTGAAGGCAGCCGATTTCCCCTTCGCGGGCTCACTCATTTTGCCAAAACTTAGGCCGAGCGACGTCCCTCGGGAATTCGCCACCAGTGTCAGTGTTGGGTTAAGGCCATCTTATGAATCAGTGCCGAACCGCAACGAATTTGAAGAGCAAAGCTTGCTCCGTCTCTCATTTCCGTCCCAAACCAGGTTAAGAGGCAACGAGCTATCAGCTTAGCGTACAATAGTGCGCAAATTCTGAAGTAACCCCAGGTGCCGTCATTGGTACCACAGTCCTGATCGGATCTTCGTCCCAGAGGAGGTCGTCGACAATGAACGTGCTCGATGTGCTGATCGCAAGCGCGGGCCAATGGGCCGGCAAGAACAGGCTCATGGACCCCCACACCAATTCAGTGGATGAATCGCCTGGGACGGCGATCGTCACGCCGGGGCTGGGGGATCGGTCCGTCCCCATCGACTACACCTGGGCATACCACGGCAGCCCGCAAGAAGGGTCACTCCTGATCGGGTACGACGCGAGCCGCGGCTTGATCACCAGCCAATGGATCGACTCCTGGCACATG
>JBKQMU010000170.1:0-32351 GCA_052146555.1 Isosphaeraceae bacterium | reverse complement strand
CATGGGAGACGTCCGTGTCTCGAATCTCATAAAGCATCACACAGCGTGACGATAGAGAACACCTTCTTGCCCAGACTGTCCAGACCAGTTGGACGTGGGCGGCCAATTACAAAACAGACATCTAGGTTCACGGCGCCGCCTGACGATCTGGGCGCAGCCGGCAGCGCAGTAGCGGTAGATGCTGGGGACCTCGCGGGCCCCTTTGAGCTTGAGCTTCGCGGCCGCCGCGCGAACGGGGCTCAAGTCGAGCCCCAAGCCGGCAAGCGTGCCGGTGCTGGCGACCGCGGCACCTCAGCGGCGGAAGAATAGCCGACGCGTCGGTCTTGCGCTCTGCTGGCTCATGGCGGCCTTTTCGTGAAGTCCCGGAGTATCGTCCACTTCCGATCAATTCTCCAGAGCGCAAGTCCCGACGCCCAGAATAAGCTAGTGGGAACGAGCGAACGACAGACCGGGATCATCCGCCGGACTGGCCAGGATCTTGAAAGTGAAATGATCTTCATCGCGCCATGTCAGACGGCCGACCAGGGCAGGCTGTGCCTGTCCCGCCGACGGTACCAGGGTGAGAATTCCGTTTCCGAACGTCCGTTCACCCTGAAATTCCCGATCCTTCCCCTGACCGCTTACCTTCCAGGTAAAGTGACCATCAGCGGTGAAGCTGACCGAGATGGTGGTCTCAGCACTCGGCTGGGCCGTCCACGCTCCCGTGAGCGAGCCCTGTACGGCCGCCGTCGTGACGAGCGTGTTTTCCGGGCTGGCGGGCTGTGCTGCCACCGGGGGTGATGCAAGAGCGCCCTCAGCGGGTCCGCCCTTGACGATTCCCTCGAATTGCTGGAGGAGCTGAGAGGAAACCTTGTCCGTTGGCTGCATTCGCACCACGTCCCGCAACAGGCTCACCGCCTCGTTCAGATGTCCTCCGGTGATGTAATGGTAGGCAAGCACAAATCGGGCCGGCGCCGACTCGGGATTTTGCCGCACAAAATCCTCTAGAGCACGGAACTGCCGGGTGTAGGTCGCGACGTCCGAGTAGAGGCCAACCAGGGTTGGCCAGTCCCAGCCCGGGCCCACGGACAGCACGGCATAGAGCGATGTCGCGGCCTCGCTGTAGCGTCCCTCCGCAAACAGGACGAGGGCCCTGAACTCGTGCAGCGACGGGTCATTTGGCAACTGGCGCAGAGCCTGATCGGTCAGTTCCAAGGCGGAGAAATCATTCCCCGCCTTGAACGCACTGCGCGCCTGGTCGAAAAGCAAGGCCGCCTGATCGGTCACACTCTGACCGGGCGAAGGCGTCGAGGCACTCAATGGCTGGGAATAGTCGTACGCCGTCGGCTGACCGACCACGATTGTGCTCGGTGCGTAGTACGGGTTGGCATACGTCGAGTAACCCCAATCGTAGAGGCTCGAGCCATACAGCCCAGGCGTGCCGTAGCCATAGCCGTAGCCGTAGTCGGGGTATCCCCAGCCGCCATAGCCCCCATAGCCACCGAGGCCGTAACCCCAGCCGCCATAGCCCCCATAGCCGCCGAGGCCGTAACCCCAGCCGCCCAAACCCCAGCCGAGGCCAAGGCCGCCCAAGAAGCCAAGACCCCAGCCGGGATAGCCAAAGCCATAACCGTAGCCGAAGCCCGGGTAGCCCCAGCCGCGACCGTAACCCCAACCGCCGTAACCTCGGCCGTAACCCCAGCCGCCATAACCGGGATAGCCCCATCGACCGAATCCTCGGCCATAGCCCAGACCACCGAAACGGTTAAAATTGTTATTGACGAACCGGTTTCCGCCGTAAGCACCCGCCCAGTTGCCCCGCAGCCATTGCTGGCCCCTAGTCCCTGAAAGAGATCGCGCGCCTAAACCCGCACCTCCCAGGCCGCGATTCATGTTGAAGTTCGTCGGCGTGAGCCGGTTCATACCGAATGCGCCTCGATTGATACCGACCGCGCCTCGGTTTATGCCGGCCATGCCTCCGTTGAGGCCGCCGATACGACCGGCGCCATAATTGGCTCGATTGCCAAAGGCGATGCTATTGTTCGGGCCGCGAAAAGCACCCATGCCAGCATTCGGCCCGCCGCGAAATCCCCCCATGCCGGGAGAGCCGCGGAACGCACCCATGTTCGGCCCGCCGCGAAACGCACCCATGTTCGGAGCACCGCGGAAGGCCCCCATATTCGGAGTGGCTCGGAAACCGCCCGCTCTGGGAGCGGCTCGGAAACCGCCGCCACCACCGCGGTAACCGCCGCCGCCACCGCGGTAACCGCCGCCACCACCGCGGAAGCCGCCGCCGCCGCGGAAACCGCCGCCGCCACCGCGACCGCCGCCGCCACCGCGACCGCCGCCGCCACCGCGTCCCGCAAATGCCAATCGCTCACCGCCTCCCAGCGCCATGAGGATGGCAAGTACAAACACCGACTTCCAGCCTGGTCTGAAGCTCATGATGAACCCGTCCAATCGCTCGGAGGCTCTGACACGTTCAACTCATCTTACTATGAGCTAGACGGTCGGGTTGTTCGCAGAGTTCCGCTGGCGTGCCCATTTTTAGACAATTCCCACCCGCGACGAGTGATTTACACCGTCCATCAGCCTAGCTCATGAAGGCTACGCCCGTATACAACGGTATTTGCTGGATGGCCGTGCACGCGGGCAAAATCACGATACTTACCGGTTCCGAGGGTTGACCGTCTTAACAGTGTTAAGTATAGTGACAGTGTTAACCGATGATCCAGAGGGGGCTACGATGGGGGTCAAGGAGCGGCAGGCTCGGCATCGCGACGAGTTGAGGGAGAAAATTCTCGACGCGGCACGCGAGCTTCTGGTGCGAGACGGTGTGGAGCAGGTGTCCATGCGGAAGATCGCCAAGAAGATCAATTACACGGCGACGACCTTGTTTCACCACTTCCCCAACAAGGATGCGCTCCTTTGGGCTGTCTGCGAGGCGGACTTTCTGGCGCTTCGGCGGTCGTTTGAAAAGATCGCCACGATTGCCGACCCGCTGGAGCGGCTGCGCAGCATGGGAGCGGCGTACGTGTCCTTCGCGCTGGAGCATCCGAGTCATTACCGGCTCATGTTCATGACGCCTCAGCTCCACCAGGGGAACTTCGAGAGCGAGAAGCTGCATAAGGGCAATCCCGATCAGGACGCGTACGCGTTTCTGCGCGCGACGGTCGCGGCTGTCATCGAAGCGGGACTGCTCTGCGACGAGCACAAGGATGCCGACTTGGTCGCACAGATCATGTGGAGTGGTGTGCACGGCGTCGTGGCCTTGCACCTGATCATGGGCAACGACACTTGGTTGGAATGGCGTCCGGTCGAGACGATCGCCTCGGGCGTGGTGGAGACGATGATCGCCGGCATGATCCGTCCCGGGAAGAGAGCGTAAGCCATGGTTGATCTGGCCTGGAAGATCCTGCTGCACGATCGCGTGCGGTTTCTGATCACGGTTTCGGGAGTCGCCTTCGCGGTGACGCTCGTGTTCGTGCAGGTCGGGCTCTTCGAGGGTCTCTTGGATAACGCGTCGATCACGATCGAGCAGACAACGGCCGACCTCTGGGTCACAGCGCGGAACACGCCCAACGTCGACTTCTCGAACGCTTTCGCCGAGACGCTAGTGCAGCGGGTGCGATCGGTTCCGGGAGTCGCGCGGGCCGACAACCTGATCGTCTGGTTTGGTGAGGTCTCCTTGCCGACGGGTGTCAAGGAAAACGCGGTGATCTATGCGCTTGAGGATTTCGCGCCCTGGAATATTCCGTGGAGGGTGCTGGAAGGAAAGATGCGCGATCTGCGCAGAGGCAAGTTCGTGATGATCGATGAGTCGGCCGTGAAGCGGTTCGGTCCATTCACGGTGGGAGAGTTTCGCGAAATCATGGGGCAGCGGTTAAAGATCATCGGGCGGACCCGTGAGGCACGATCGTTTACGACCAACCCGATCTTGTTCATGGACTACCGGGTGGCGCAGTCGCTCAATCGGGAACGGCTACACAACCGCACCACGTACATTCTGGTGAAACTCGATGAGAAGGCCGACGCCGCCGAGGTGAAAGCCGAGATCCGCCGCCGGCTGCCGCACAACGACGTGCGCGACCGGGCCGAATGGGCGGGCCGGTCGCGTTCCTACTGGACCGACAACACGGGGATCGGTTTGAACATGCTCATGACCGTGGCGCTAGGCTGCCTGGTGGGCATCGTCGTCGTGGCACAGACCCTCTACACGTCGACCATGGAGCATATCAAAGAGTTTGCGACGGTCAAGGCGATCGGCGGTACCGATCTCGACATCTACATTGTTGTGGCCAAGCAGGCGGCCATCGCGGCGGTCCTCGGCTTCGCGCTGGGCGACCTCTTGGCTATGGCGCTACAGCCGATCATGGCCTCGATCGATCTCAAGCTGATCATTTCGCCCTGGCTTGTCGGCGCGGTCTTCTTGGGCACGGTCGTCTTCTGTCTGGGAGCGTCGATGCTTTCCTTCCGCCAGGTTGCCCGGCTCGACCCGGCGGTGGTCTTTCGGGGCTGACTGGGGAGTCGCATTACCATGGAGGTTCTCATCGCTCGTAACGTGACGAAGGTGTTCCGCGAGGGCAATGAAGCCGTGCCGGTTCTCAAGGGCGTGAGCCTGGCGCTGCAGCCCGCCGAGATCGTCGCCCTGGAAGGCCCATCGGGATCGGGCAAGACCACGCTCCTCTCAATCTTAGGATGCTTGCTTACGGCCACCAGCGGACAGGTCGTGATCGACGGCAAAGAGGTCGATCCCGCGCTTCCGGCCCGGCTGCCCGAGTTTCGCCGGCGGTCCTTAGGTTTCGTCTTCCAGCAGTTCAATCTCTTCCCTGCGCTCTCAGCGGCCGAAAACGTGACCTACGCGCTGAACCTCAAGGGAATTCGCGGCGCCGCGGCCGAGCGAAAGGCAAGTGAGCTACTGGAAGCCGTGGGCTTGACCGATCGCGCCAGCTTCCTGCCGGGCGATCTCTCGGGCGGACAGAAACAGCGAGTCGCCATCGCCCGGGCTCTTGCGGGTTCGCCGCCGATCATTCTGGCCGATGAACCCACGGCCAACCTCGACTCCCAGGTCGGCATGCAGGTGCTCGAGCTTTTCCGTAATCTGGCTCGCCGGGAAGAGCGCGCATTGCTCGTGGTCACTCATGACCCCAAGGTCCGCGCCATCGCCGACAGGGTGTTGCAAATCCAGGACGGGCTGATTCTCTACTGACCGCCCGGCGAGGGCTCTCAATCGATCGGAGATTTCGATGTCCAAGAAACTCTTGCAGCGCTGGAGCTGGCCAGGACTGGGGCTGGGCCTGGCCGTCCTATTCATGGTCCAGACAGGAGCCGTGAACTTGGTGAAAGGTCCTCGGTCGCTTGCTGCGTCGCTGGCTCCAGGCGGTGCGACGCCCAATGAGCTTCCTGCGGGGCACGCCAACGCGGCCGCCACAGCGCCGCAGCCGCGGGCGCACGTCACCGCCGAAGGGCGGGTGGTCGCCTATCCCGGGGCCGAGGTCATCGTTGGATCCGAGGTGGCCGGCCGGATCGTGAGCCTGCCGGTCTGCGAGAAGTCGCTCGTTCGCAAGGGCGACCTGATTGCCGAGCTCGCCGACGACGATTTGCGAGCCTCACAGGCCGAAGCCGAGGCGCGAATTCTCGAGGCCCAGGCCGACGAGCGGTATTACGAGCGGGAACTGAGGCGCGAGCAGGAGCTCGTGGCGCGTCGGGCCGGAACTGCGGAGAACCTGGACACGCTGCGGCACAGTCTCGATGCCTCCCACGCCCGACGGGCCGCGGCGGTCGCCGGGCGCGACCACTTCGCCGCTCTGGTCGCCAAGACTCGGCTCGTGGCGCCACTGGGCGGGGTGGTCACGGCCCGGCACGTCCAGCCCGGCGAGACCATCGAAGCCGCCGCGAAAGTGGTCACGATCGTCGATCTGGACCGGTTGCGCGTCGAGGCCGAGGTTGATGAGTACGATACCGCCCGGGTCGCGCTCGGGGCGACTGTGGCAATCGTCGCCGAGGGCTACCTGGCCCCTTGGCTGGGCCGAATCGAAGAGATCCCCGACGCCGTCATCGGCCGCAAGCTCCGCCCCGAAGATCCTGGACGCCCGATCGATGCCCGCGTCCTTCCCGTCAAGATCCGCATGACCCGTCCCAACCCCCTGAAGCTCGGCCAGCGAGTCGAGGTCCAGATCGCGTTTCCCTCCGTCCCCGGCGAACTGTCAGATCAAGTTAATCTGAGGTACTGAAGAAGCCCTGAAACTGGCTCCAGCCCCGAGAAGTACACAGCGCTTCCCACCCACTCGCCGAACTCGCGGCGGTGTCCCAGCGCGATGCACGGGATACCGGCGGCCGTAGCGGCAGCCAGTCCCGACGGAGAATCTTCGATGGCCACGGCCTGGCTGCCGCTACACTCCAAGCGGCGAAGCGCCAGCAGATAGGCCTCAGGATCTGGCTTGACCCGGTTGACGTCTTCCTTGCCCACGACCAGCTCGAACGCACCAGCCAGTCCCGAGGCCGCCAGGACGGCCTCGACATTCTGGCGCCAAGTCCCGGTGACGACCGCCAGGCGCATCCGGTCGTGGAGTCGCCCGACCAATTCGTGCACTCCGGGATAGATCCGCGGCGCGTCGCGCAACAAGGACACGGTTAGGGCTTGCTTCTTGCGGACCCAGCCTTCGATATCGCCGCCTTCGAGCTGCTGGGAAGCGAAGAGCTCGCGGAGGAAGTCCCGATCGTCGATTTCGGCCGAGCGGGCCGCGACCTCATCAGGAACGTGCCAACCCAGGGCGCAGAGCGTTCGCTGCCAGGCCGCGATGTGGTGATTCTCGGTGTCGGCGATCACTCCATCAAAGTCGAGAAGAAGTGCACGTGCAGGCATGAGACATCGCGGAGTGAGACGGAGGATCGGGGGTCAGGTGGTACTTTCCCTCATGATTATGTTCGTTTCCCGGGGTGCGGTCAAATCATTGACAAAGCACAGGTTGCGCCCTACTGTTGCGATTTCGGGCAGGCTCCGAGGCGAAGCGGCCTCGGATACCCCGTCACTGCGACCCGAGAGACAGGAGCCCCGAGCCGCTCGATCTGTGCTCAAGCGACGACCGCCACCGAACCGACGCATTGAGTCTCCTGGGAGAACGCACCATGTCACGTCCCGTGACGTTGTTCACCGGCCAGTGGGCTGACCTCCCGCTTCAGGTCATCTGCGAGAAGGCCAGCACGTGGGGTTACGCGGGGATCGAGCTGCCCTGCTGGGGCGACCACTTCAACGTGCAACAGGCGATGACTGACGAGCACTACTGCAAGGGACGTCACAAGCTGTTGGGCAAGTACGGGCTGAAGGTGTGGGCGATCTCCAATCACTTGGTCGGCCAGGCCGTCTGCGACCTGATCGACGAGCGGCATAAGTCGATCCTTCCGGAGCACGTCTGGGGTGACGGCAACCCCGAAGGCGTCCGCCAGCGGGCGGCCAAGGAGATGATGGACACGGCACGCGCAGCGCAGAAGCTGGGCGTCAAGGTCGTCAACGGTTTCACCGGCTCGTCGATCTGGCACTTGCTGTATTCGTTTCCTCCCGTCTCAGGCGCGATGATCGAGGCCGGCTTCAAAGACCTGGCCGATCGCTGGAACCCGATCCTCGATGTCTTCAAGCAGGTCGGCGTCCAATTCGCCCTTGAGGTTCACCCCACCGAGATCGCCTTTGATCTCTACTCGGCCCAGACGGCTCTGGAGGCGCTCTCCCATCGCCCGGAATTCGGCTTCAATTTCGATCCCAGCCACCTGCTCTGGCAGATGGTCGATCCGGTCGCGTTCCTGCGGGCGTTTCCCGATCGTATCTATCACATGCACGTCAAGGACGTGGCGACGACGCTCGACGGCAAGACCGGCATCCTGGGATCGCACCTGAATTTCGGCGATCCGCGGCGGGGCTGGGATTTCCGCTCGCCTGGCCGCGGCCAGGTCAATTTCGACGCCATCGCGCGGGCGCTCAACGACATCGATTACACTGGCCCACTTTCGGTGGAATGGGAAGACCCGGGCATGGACCGCGAATGTGGCGCCGCCGAGGCTGCCCGCTTCGTCAAGGAAAAGATGGGCTTCAAGTCAACTGGCCGGCTCTTCGATTCGGCCTTCGCCGAGGGGCGAGTCAAGACGTAGAGACAGAGCACCAGCCTCATCCACCGATCGATCTCAGTGAACTCCCCGCGCAAAGAATCTCTGAGGAGTTATTGGTTGGGTTGGTGCTTTGAAGGGACGCGTCGTGAGGCTCTCTGCTGTGGTACATGATTTGGCGAGTGATGGCCCATTCACTCACGCGAATTGGCGAGCTGGTAGGCTTGAGTATACTGGACTTGCCTTGTGACTTGTTTCCCCCCCAAGATAGCTCGTTCCCTATTTCTGAGATTGATCTGATGACGGCAGCCAAGTCAGATCAGGAGCTTTCAAGCAATCCAGCTATCTGCATAAAAGCTGTGATTTGCTGGCCAATGGGGGCAACTCATGCGGACAAAAGACGAAGAAGCAAGAGAACTGGCCAGAAAGCATTACGAAATCGAGACCGGGTTGACCCAGGTTTTCCGCGTCATCCGACCCGATCCAGAGGAGTCGGAGCCCACCGAGCCCATCAAGTTGCTCGAGGTCAATGCGAAAACGGTTCCCATGGGAATCATGCGGATTGGGTTCGGACCATCGACGGACCTGGGATTTTACCACCCATCCCTTGTCTTGGAAGTCACGCCGGAAGAATTCCAAGGCATCCAGCACGATGAGTTGAAGCTTCCAAACGGATGGAAGATAGCGGAACTCATTCCCAGACCGTCTCCGGCGTACGGTCAATGAGCGACCCCGCTGGGTGGGTGCGCGCTTATGCTCGCCAGGCCGAGGCGGA
This sequence comes from Isosphaeraceae bacterium, assembly GCA_052146555.1. Lineage (GTDB taxonomy): Bacteria > Planctomycetota > Planctomycetia > Isosphaerales > Isosphaeraceae > Aquisphaera. Next base: position 23,500 of record JBKQMU010000170.1, on the reverse strand, counting down.
CTTTAAAGCCTGGGAACTCCTCGATGAACACGCGAAAGCAGTAGCATCCCACAAGGCTGCTGATCGCCCCTACTAGGCGAACTGTCATCAAGCTCTTGGACGCGGCGATTCAGTGGATCTTCTTTGGTATATAAGTGGCCTGATATAAGCGGTCCTATCGTTCGCAAGTACGGCTTTCCCAACCACGAAAAGATCTTCGGCCCTCGTCCCCTCGAGCACGGCGTGGAGGATTCCCAGGGGGCCCCGAACCCTCCGAAAACGGCAGACTCAGCCGAGACACCGATAGCAAAGCGCCCGCCGGCAGAACCCGAGGCAGCCAAGTTAACGCGAACGAATTGAGGGCGGGACGGGCGAGGCGCCGGGGTTTCACTGAACTCCGGGCACAGGTGGGGTGGGCACGCTCTGAGGCTGCCTTTGTCTGGGAAAGTGAGGCGCGGGAATGGTGCTTCTGGAACTGGGGTCCAGGCAATCGTTGAGGACCTCGGAGAGCCGGATGCCCGCCTGGGAGAGACGCTCGACGGCCAATTTCAGGTTGGCCTCTTCGTAATCGCAACCGATCCGCATGCCGGAGCGGAGGAACTCGCTGGAGCCGGGAACGCGATAAGCCTGGCGGGCTGCCTCCAGGCTTTCATCGACCCAGTCCTCGATGCGGCCTTTGGTCCACGCCTGCGCTTCGGGCTTCTGGGCCAGATCGATGAGCTCGAATGTCAGTTCGCGCTCGTTGCGAAAACCGTTTCGCAGCAGTCCGGAATCCCAGACCTGGTGCAGGTTCGTGAAGCTGTCGCCGAAGAACTCAAGCTGGAGGCTGTTGCCGCCGCGGTCGCGATGGTCGCCCACGTGCAACGGCTGGTGCGCATCCTCGAGCAAGTGGACGACGTACCGCAGAGCCATGCGCCGCCGCGGCTCGGGGGAGCGGGGTTCAGCCAGGACTTTGCGGAACTCCTCGAAGCGCGAAACGACGCAGTTCTCGTGGCAATCTCGAGGCGAGTACCGAGCCGCCGACAGGGGCACGTTGACGTAGTGCCAGGCCGCGCTGCCGGGAATGCTCTGGCTATTCTCGTCAGCCCAGGTCGAGGCGTCGGCCAGCGACTCGCCCGGCTCGAGGAGTTCGCGAATGATGGCCCGCGCTCGGGGTGAGAGCCGGGTCTCGGCAAGCCTCGTCGACGCGCGGTGCGCCATCCGCCCCCAGGCACCCGCCTGCCGCGCCGGGCCAAAGAGCAGCGCAAGGAGCCCCAGGCAAAGAAGCCTCAGAACTTTCGACCCAGGGGGAGTGTCCCGGCGAGCCGATCGCGCCTGCCCGCCGAGCGGTCGTCGCGGGGTCGATAGAACCCTCCGGAATTGCTCCGACCTCATCCTGGTTCGCACCCCTCCGCCGAAGGAACCTCGCACGAGCTTTGGCGAGCCCGACAGCGGGCCAGCCGCGCGACTGCTAAGCGTGTGTCGCTGGGCATCAGCATAGGCGCCGGGCCTGAGTTTTTGCTAGTGTGAGCCGCAGATCCGCCGCGACCAAGGAATTACCTCCGCCAGGACGAATGACGATGGCTGCAATCGACCCGTACTCTTCATGCCCTTGCGGCAGTGGAAAGAAGTTCAAGTGGTGCTGCCAAAAGGTGGAATCGTACGCCGAACGGAGCCGGCGCCTGATGGAAAACGGTCAGCAAGAGGCGGCTCTTGCGGCCCTGAACGAAGGCTTGGCGAAGGCCCCCGACAACGCCTGGCTGCTGCTTCGCAAGGCGTTAATGCTGATCGCCCAGCACGACGTCGAGCAAGCCAAGACGACTGTCGAGACCGTGGTGCGGCACCAGCCCCAGCATCTGCCAGCGCTTGTCCTCTTGATCCGGCTGGTGGAGGCGACCGAGGGCCCCGTCGCGGCCGCGGCACAGCTTCAGAGGACGCTGTCTCAGGTGAGCGCGGAATCGCGCGACGCACTCTTCAAGGTCACCATTTCGGTGGGAGAAGCGATGGGGAACGCCGGTCTCGTTCCCGCCGCGCTGGCGCATTTCGAGCTGGCTGCACAGCTCAATCCTGAGGCCGGCTCGATGGTCCAGGCTGCTTCCGACATGGTTCGGGCCAACCCGTCGATTTCTCCTTGGCTCAAACAGTCATACGCGCTGGCTGATGTGCCGGCCGGTGCCACCGGCCCGGGACGTGCGCAGTTCGAGCAGGCCTTAGGCTGGGCGCGGCAGGGACTCTGGAGCTCGGCTGCCGCCGCCTTCGATCTGCTCTCGGCCGATCCGGAAATGGGTCTGGAGGCTGATCGCAACCTGGGCCTGTGCCGGCTCTGGCTGGGCGATCTTGACGCTGCCGCCCCAGCGCTAGGGCGCTGGATCGACCGTGCGGAAGAGACCACCGAAGCCGTCGATCTGGCCGTCGTTTGCCTGCTTCTGGACCGCTCGGGTGACCCGGATCCGGTCGAACACGTTCAGCTCACGTGGCCGCTTCGGGACCGCGAGGCGCTCCTGCAGCATTTCTCGGATCAGGCGGTAATGGTCGCCGGTGGCAAGCGTTATCTCGATCCCGATGACGACGAGTCGCCTGAGATGGAGGTTTTTCACTGGCTGGACCGGCCCAAGATCGAGGTCAGAATCGGCCTCACCCGGCAGGAAATACCCTCGGTCCTGGCCGACGTGCTCGTGGGCACGGACTCGATCGTGCTCGAGGCTTTTGATGATGGCTGGCTCAACGCGCTGGTCGATCGGTTCGCCGCACTGGCGGGCAGTGCAGTTCCTCCTGCCCAACCCCGGACCAAGACGATCGACAAGCTCGATCGGTCGACCTACGCGATGAGCTGGCACTGGTACATCCCTCCCGAGCTCCCGGAGAAGGAGAAGCAGCGGCTTAGCACCGAGCAGCACTCATACCTGATGACGGAAATCTGGCCTGAGACACCGCTACGTCAACTCGGCGGGCGATCACCCTTGCAGGTGGCCGGCGCCGGCGACAAGAAAACGATGCTTCGCGCTGCGATTCTTGCCCAGGAAACGACCGCCGAAAGCGCCGGTGAAAACCTCGACATTGCGCCGGTCTGCGCACGGCTGGGAGTTCTTCCCGAGCCTTCGATCGATCCACAGACAGCCGAGATTGACCGCATTCCGCTGGGGCGGCTGAAGCTCTTGCCTCTTTCCCTGCTCGATGACGATCGCTTAGTCGAACTTTACGAAAAGGCTCGGCAGTTTAACCTTCCCGGGGTCAGGGACCGGGTGGCCCATGAGATCGTCAGACGTTCCTATCTCATCGCTTCTGGTAAGGTTGACAGCCGGCAGGTGTACAGCGATCTGGCGATGGCGGCGGTGGCCCAGCACGATCGCTCCGCCGCGCTGGGATGGACCCGCCGCGGGCGAGCCGACGACGATCCGCAACAGCATCCGGAGAGTCCGGCCTACTGGGACTTCCTTGCCGTCCGGATCTGCGCCTCGTTCGACCAGCTTGAGGAGTGGGTGCCCGAATTGTCCGCGGTCCTGGAGCGCCACAGTAACAACGATAAGGCCGCGCCGATAATCGTGTCTCAACTCGCGGAGATGGGCCTAGTTCAGCCGGTCCCAAACCCCGATCGGCCGGGCGACATCATGCTCGATACCAGGCCGCTGCAACAGCTTCTGAAGCTTTACGGACCGAAGCTGGCCACCTCGTCGGGATACGTGGGCGTCTCCGCGACCCGGAGCGAGATCTGGACCCCCGAGTCGGCGGCCAAGGGGTCGTCGATCTGGACTCCGGGTTCGGACGTGGGTGCCGGCACTTCTGAAAAGCCACGGATCATCGTGCCCTGAGCATCGCCTTTGCAGCAGCGAGCTTCCGGGGTTTTTCTTGATCGAGGACGGTGGTTCATGACTGCACCCTCCGGACACGACGCGACGCTGGCTCTGGTTCATGCGGGCTGGAACCACCTGATGTCCCAGCGCCCGCTGGCGGCATGGGGTTCGTGGCAGCGGGCCCTGCGGCTCGATCCCAATTCCGCAGCCGCGCGGCAGGCCCTCCAGGCGCTGGAATCGGCCCCCGACCTGCCCTCAGCCGCGCGCAAGGTTTACCGCTTTCGCAAGCCGCAAAGCGAAGCGCAACGGGCACGCTGGGATCGCACGCTCCGCAACGGAGACGCGTCCGAGCTGCACTCCGCCGCGGAGGCTTTCGGCCAGCTCGCTCTCGAGGTTCCCGACGATGCCGACGCCTGGTTCAACCAGGCACTTTGCCTGGCATGGGCCGGGCACGACCGCGAGGCGATTGACTGCCTGGACCAGGTCACACACCTCGAGGCCGAGAGCCGTCCCAAGGCGGCCGCGGAGGCCTGGACGCTCGCCGAGATTCTCCGCCAGGGCGGAGGCGCCGAGAACCTTTCAGACGATCTGCGGTATGCCTGCACGTACCGCTGGGAGCCCGACCAGACTGCTCGGCTCTTGGCCTTGTTTCCCGAGATCCGGCGAATCCCAGCGCCGCGTGATCCCACCCGAGAGGAAAGCCCGCAAGGCGAGCTCGAGGTGCTGGAATGGCTTGACCGCCCATTCCCTGGCGTGGCTGACCTCCGGTCCGGGGAGGACCTTGCTCACGTGCTGGCCACCGTCTACATCACGCCTGGACTGCTGCGGCTCACAAGCCCTCGTGTCGAGACCCTGGAGCTGGCCGAGGAAAAGCTGCGACGGCTCCTGGGAACGGAGGTCGAACCGCTCGAGCGGGTGGCGGCGCCCCTGCCCCTTCCCTTCCTCGATGCCGACGTCTGGACCACACGCTTGCCCGAAGGCCTGGACCGCGATCTGGCCCACAGCCTGGCCCGCGAGACCGTTGAGGCCTACTACGAGAACCAATGGATCCACCGGCCCCGCCAGGGACTCGACGGACTCTCCCCGCTGGCTGCCGCGCAGGATGCCCACCGCGGCGACGCGATCGCCCGTGTCAAGCTCGAGGCCCTGATTCGGGTTCGCGAGCAGCTTGGCATCCGTTCGAGCGCCGTCGCCATGTACCAGGGCTATCCTTTCGACCGGCTGCGGCGCCGACTTGGCCTGGACCTCGACTGCGCATCGGCCGTCGATCCTCATGACTTCTCGTGCGCGGCCTTGCCCGAGCTCCATGACCTCGAGCCCGAAGACCTCGACGACGCCCAGCTTGTCGAAGCCTTCAAGTCGGCCGCCGGCTTTCGTGATGATCAACTGACCACACGATTCGCCGCCGCGCTGGCCGGTCGCGGCACGGCCTCTCCGCAGAAGCTCGACATCACGGGCCTCTTCGCCCCGCTGGTCCGCCAAGCCATGCAGCGCGGCAACCCGGCCGAGGCGATGGGCTGGCTGGACCGTGCCCGAGCCCTTGGCACCGAAGCCACCTGGCAGACCTTCGACACTTGGCGCGCCGAAATCCTGGCACGCACCGGTCGCCCGCAAGAGGCGTCGCGCATTTACCAAGACCTCGTCGCTTTGGACCCTTCCACAGCACCACAGGTTGCGCTCGACGCCGCCTTGACAATGCTTGATAACGGCTATGCCACGCAGGCCGGAGACTTCCTCAAGCGGGCCTGCGACCTCGCTCGCGACAGGCCTGATTCCTGGGTTCTGGGGCTCGCCAGCCGCCATCTCGAGAGCCTATCGCAAAACGAAGTCTCGGTGGCTCCTCGTCATTGAGAAAGCAGAAGTTGATGCAGTAAATGGATCGGTCCGACGACGCCAGAACGGTCCGAGGGTGGCGGGGACAGAATGCCCCAGTGGGCAGGGCTTAGGGTCCCGGCGAGTCTTCCTGTGGAGTCGCTCCACCACTGCCAAGCTGCCTCAGCCATTCTTGGCGTTGCTGGTCTCGTGGGGCTCTTCCGTGGACTGATAAGGATGGTTTCGAAGTGCGCCGTGTCCAGTGCTCGGGCACGGACAAGCCGCCGTCCCGGACAACCATAGACAGCCAAGAATCTCCAAGATCGGTCGACTTGGTTGCGACGGCCGGCTCTGCATGGCTAGACTTATTAGTCCAAATGCACCGACGGTTCGCTTGCATCGACCATTGCGAGTTATCACTGTGCCTCCGAATGAGGATAGGGCGTCACCGACGTCAACAGCGGCGTCATTGTTGTCAGCTTTGAAATGGAACGCAGACGGCCTGATTTCGGCCATCGTGCAGGATGCGGCAACTAGCGAAGTTCTCATGATGGCTTGGATGAATGACGAGGCTCTGAGACAGACACTCGAGCGCGGGGAGACTGTTTTCTACTCGCGTTCACGGCGTCGTTTGTGGCGCAAAGGAGAAACCTCCGGCCACGTCCAGACTGTTGCGTCGGTGCACGTCGACTGCGATGCCGATACGATTTTGATCAAGGTTCACCAGCAAGGAGGCGCGTGCCACTTGGGATACCGCTCCTGCTTTTTTCGGCGTGTGAATCAGGCCGGCGAGCTTGAAATTGCGGGCGATCTCGTCTTCGATGCCGAGGTCGTCTATCGGCCTGATGGAAGGCCGGTTGCTCTGACCGATCAAGGGCATGCCCGCGGGGAAACTCCCAAGGCGTGATGACCTTGGCCGAGGCGACTTCTCCGCCTTCCTCTTGAAATACTAGACTTGTTAGTACCAAGCTTTTTTTCCGCCGGAACACTGGCAAGGACCCCTCCGATGCGAAAACCAAGACTCATGACTCCTGGCCCTTCGATGGTTCCGGAGGACGTGCTTCTGGAACTGGCGCGGCCGGTCATCCATCACCGCTCGGACGAGGCGAAGAAGGTGATCGTCGAGGTGACCGAGGGCCTCAAGGAGGTCTTCCAGACCCGGAACGACGTCATGATTCTCACGGCCTCGGGAACCGGGGCCATGGAGGCCGCGGCGGTGAACACCGTGCCTCCCGGCGGCAAAGCTCTTGTCCTCAATGCGGGGCATTTCGCAGCGCGGTGGGGTAATATCTGTAAGGCGTACGGCATTAACGCCGTGATGCTGGAGACGGAGTGGGGCCATCCCGTCGACCCGGAGCAGGTTGCCTCGGCCCTCAAAGAACATCCCGACACGGTCTGCGTGATGGGCACTCTGAGCGAGACCTCGACGGGCACCGGGCATCCCGTGGAGGCCATCGGCAAGGTCGTGGCGCAATCGCCGGCGGTCTTCGCCGTCGACGGCATCTCGGGCGTGGGCGCCATGGAGTGCCGGACCGACCAGTGGGGCATCGACCTCTTGTGCGTAGGTTCGCAAAAGGCGCTGATGCTCCCCCCCGGGCTGGCCTTCGTGGCGGTCAGCCCCAAAGCCTGGGCGAAGATCGACGCCTTCGACGCGCACAGTTTTTACTTTAACCTCAAGGCCGCGCGGAAGAAGGCCAAGGAATTCGACACGCCGTACACGCCGGCTCACACGCTCATCTTGGCCCTCCGCGCGTCCCTAGGGCGGATCAAGGCTGAAGGGATCGAGAACATCTTGCAGCGGCATCGCCGGATGAGCGAGGCTTGCCAGGCGGGCGTCGTGGCGCTAGGGCTGGAGCTTTTCAGTGCTCGTCCCGCCGAGGGCTTGACGGCCTTCCGCGTGCCCGAAGGCCTCAAAGATTCCACTATCCGCAGCACGATGGCCGAGCGGTTCGGCATCACGATCGTTGGCGGCCAAGACCGGCTGAAGGGGAAGATCGTGCGGATCGGGCACATGGGCTACACCGACGAGATTGACGTCGTGGCCACGCTGGCGGCGCTGGAGATGGTCCTGGCGGAACTCGGTTACGACGTCGAGCCGGGCCGGGCTGTCACGGCCGCCCAGCAGGTGCTCATGGGCCAGCGGACCGCCGCTGCGGCCCTTTGAACGGCCGCCTGAATAGGAGCGCACCTTATGGCGAAGAAGTATCGCGTGCTTGTCACCGACAAGTTGGCTGAGGAGGGGCTAGCCCTCCTGCGTGCTCAAGAGGACATCGAGGTCATTTTCGATACGAAGCTGGCCAAGGATTCCGCGGCACTCAGAGACGCTCTGCAGCAGGCCGATGGCATCGCGGTTCGGTCCGGCACCCAGCTCACCGCGGCTGTGCTCGAGAACCAGAAGCGGTTGCGGGCCATCGTCCGCGCCGGCGTCGGGGTCGATAATATCGACGTCCCGGCCGCGACCCGCCAGGGTATCGTGGTCATGAACACGCCGGGGGGTAACACCGTCTCGACGGCCGAGCATACCCTGGCCCTCTTGCTCGCGCTTGCGCGCAACGTGCCCCAGGCCAACGACAGCCTGAAGTCGGGGAAATGGGACCGTAACGCCTTTACCGGCAGCCAGCTCGAAGGCAAGACACTGGGCATCATCGGCCTGGGTCGCGTCGGGCTGGCTGTGGCCCGCCGCGCGCTGGGTTTCGGTATGACCGTCGTCGGCTACGACCCACTGCTCTCGACCGAGAAGGCGCTGGAGAATGGCATCGAAAGCGTCACGCAGCTCGACGACCTCTGGCCCCGCTGTGATTTCGTCTCGCTGCACACTCCCCTGACCGCCGAGACCCGCAACATCATCGACGCTCGGGCGATCAGCCTGATGCGCCCGTCGGTGCGAATCATCAACTGCGCGCGTGGGGGACTCATTGACGAGGCCGCCTTGGTCGAGGCCCTCAGTGGCGGCAAGGTCGCCGGCGCGGCGGTCGATGTCTTCGATCCCGAACCCCCCCCGGCCGGTCTTCCCCTGATCGCAAGCGCGCGCACCGTGGTGACCCCTCACCTCGGCGCCTCGACCGAGGAAGCCCAGGTCTCCGTCGCCGTCGAGGCAGCGCGCCTCCTCTCCGACTTCCTGGTCCGCGGCCAGGTCCGGTTCGCCGTCAATATGCCGACCCTCGACCGGGCCGAGCTTCAGGACGTCCGCCTTTACCTCGACCTGGCCCGGCGGCTGGGAATGCTCCACTCCCAGATGGACCGCGGAACGCTCCGCGGCGCGCGGTTGATCTACCGTGGCGAAGTCGCCAGCAAGAACACCCGCCTGATCACCGCCAGCTTCGCCGCCGGACTCATGGAGGCCGCGCTCGAACAGCCGGTGAACCTCGTCAATGCCATGTCACTGGCACGCGAACGCGGGCTGGAGATTACCGAGCAAACCGCCGAGGCTCCCGGTGACTTCGCCTCCATGATGCAAAGCGAAGTCACGACCGACCGAAAGACCTATATGGCCGCCGGCACGCTCTTCGGCAAGCAGTTTCTCCGCCTGGTTCGGCTCGGGTCCTACTTGCTCGATGCCCACATCGACGGCACGCTTCTGGTCTTCACGCATCAGGACCGCCCCGGCTTAATCGGCTTCATCGGCCAGACCCTGGGCGACGAGGGCGTCAACATCGCCCAGATGAACGTCGGCCGCGAGCAGCAGGGGGGCGAGGCCATCGGCGTCGTGAACCTGGACAGCGTCCCCTCGCCGAAGGCGATTGAGACCCTTGGGGCCCATCCGAACATTCTCAGCCTGAGCGTCATCAAACTGCCCCCCCGCGGTGTTCTGCCGCCCTGGCTGGCGGTTTGAGCCCTGATGCCGGAGCCAGGGCCGCATGGACTTCCGACAGCTCGACCCCTCACGGCGTGCGTTCTCACTGCTTGATGAGTTCAGGGCGTTCGCCTTCAAGGGGAACGTGATCGACCTGGCGATCGGCGTGATCATCGGCGCCGCCTTTGGCAATATCGTCAAGTCGCTTGTCGATAATATCATCATGCCTTTGGTGGGGATCATCCTTCCCGGCGAGAAGGGATATGAGCACTGGGCGCTCGTGGTCCACGGCAAGGTGGTTCCCTACGGCAAATTTCTCGGCGACGTGGTGAATTTCCTGATCGTGGCCGTGGCGCTCTTCTTCTTCATCGTCAAGTTCCTGGGCTGGATCATGCGTCAGAAGAAACAGGAGGTCGCCAGCCCGCTGCCGCTTACCAAGGACCAGGAGCTCCTCCAGGAAATTCGCGACCTCCTCAAACAGCAAGCGCAGAACGAACCGAAGGCAGGAGGCTGAGCGGCTTGGACTGGACCCGCCGCCGCTGTCGCTGCAAATCCCCTCGCCTCCTGCAATTCTCCCGCGGCTTTCGCCTCTGGCCCCTCACCACCGGTCGATCGGCCCAGAGGGTACCGGGATCTGAGGCTCGAAATGGCCGGGAAGAGGGCTCGCCGGGCCGCTTTCGCGAATCAGCGCGAGCGTCTCGTCAAAGCGGGCCACGCTAGAGAGATTGACCAAGCGAAGGTAGAGCGGCTTGGGCATGCGAGTAAAGTGGTAATACCACTTGAGAATCTTACGAATTTGAAGACATGCGTAGAACTCACCGCGACGAAGGGCGAGCCCGTGAAAATGGCGAGTCATGAAATCGAGCCGCTCGTCGAAGCTCGGCTCGGGGCCCGGCCGGCCGGTCCGGCTCCAGCAGTCGAGCTGACGGAAAAAAAACGGATTGGCAAGCGCCCCGCGGCCGATCGAGATGGCCGCGCAGCCGGTTTCCTCGAACATCGACGCCGCGTCGGCGATCGTTCGCACATCGCCGTTGGCCACGATGGGAATACGCTCGACGGCCTCGACCACGGCCCGGATTCCCCGCCGGTTGACCGTGCCCGAAAACCCTTGCAGGCGGGTCCGGCCGTGGACGATCACGCCCGCCGCGCCCGCCTGCTCGAACTGCCGCGCGAGTTCCGGAGCGGTGATCGACTGCTCGTCCCAGCCCAGCCGCATCTTGACGGTGACCGGGATCGACACCGCCCGCACCATTGCGCTGACGAGCTCGACGGCACGGTCCATCTGGCACAAGAGAGCAGACCCTCCGCCACTGCGAACGACCTTGCGCACCGGGCAGCCCATGTTGATATCGACCGCGGCGGCTCCCTGGTTCTGGACCCACCGCGCGGCCTGCTCCATCTCGGCGATCACGTGGCCGTAAAGCTGGATGGCCAGCGGACGGTCCGGTTCGCACGTTTCGGCCAGTTCGAGTGCTCGCCGCCGTTCCTCGATGAGGGATCGGGCGTTGACCAGATCGGTCGTTGCCAGGCCAAGACCCCCGCAACCTCGGACGGCCAGACGAAACGCCAGACTCGTGTAGCCGGCGAGCGGCGCGAGGAAGAATCGCGAGGGCATCTCGACCGGGCCAAGCCATAGGGGCTGGCAGACACGCGGCGGCACCGGTGGGTACAATTCGTCCTGACGGCTCAAGGAAACACTCTCCATCTCTCAGGCGTGGGAGGGCGTTGTCATTATATGCCTCCGGGGTTGCCGGCTCGACATCAGTTGAGCCATCAGGATGGGCGGGATGAGACCGAGGCCGAAGGCGAACTCGACGCCGAAGCCTGGGTGCTTTCCACCGAGCCAGGCCAGCGGCTCCTGGCCGAGGCGGCCGCCGTAGGCGAGGTTCGTCCGGCCCAAATTCAGCGCCTTCGGAAGATGGCGCCCCCGGAAGCGGTGGCCGCGGCCTTGCGGCTGGCTGCCTGCCAGGCGAAAGCCAGAGCGAAGTTCTCCCAGGGCGATCGGATGTGGCTTGATTCGGTCGGTCTCCAGCAGGCAACATCAGAAGCCGTTGCGCTTCACAAGGCCGCACGATTCCAGAGCAGCCTGGTCGTTGACCTCTGCGCGGGCACTGGCGGCGACTCTTTGGCCCTGGCGCGACGAGCCGCTTTACTGGCCGTGGATCGATCGCAGGCGATGTGCCGGCGGCTGGCCTGGAATGCTGCAGTGCATGGCCTGGCCGATCGCATCTTGCCCTGTCGCGGCCTCGCCGAGTCGTTTCCGATCCCAGCCGGCGCCTGGGTCCATATCGACCCTGACCGACGCGCGACCAAGCCGAACCGGGCCCGCTCGCTCGTGGATTATGCGCCCGGTCTGGCCTTCCTCCGGAGCCTCTCCGAGCGAGCCCCTGCCGGGGCGATCAAACTGGGCCCTGCCAGCGACTTCGCCACCGCGCTTCCAAATCCCGACCTCGAAATCGAGCTGATCAGTCTCGATGGTGAGTGCAAGGAGGCGACGGTCTGGTTCGGCGCGGCTGCGAGATGCCGCCGCCGGGCGACTCGATTGCCCGAGAACGTCACCTGGACTGACCGTGATGGCGATTGTTCGGAACGCCTCCGTGTTCCCACCGCGGCGATCGCCGCCTACCTCTACGATCCCGACCCCGCGCTGCTGCGCGCTGGCCTTCTTGATTCTTTCGCCGCTGTGCATGGGCTGTGCCGGATCGCCGCTGAGGTCGATTACCTGACATCCGAAGGCTTGATCGCAACACCGTTTCTTAGACCGTTCGAGGTTCAAGGCGTTTTTCCCCTGGACCTCAAGCGACTTCGCCGCGTGGTGGCCGAGGAGAATCTCGGGCCGCTTGAGATCAAACTTCGAGGTCTGGGCCTTTCTCCGGAGAAGCTACGCGATCAGCTACGCCCCCGCGGTTCGCGGCCAGCGACGCTCATCCTCGCCGGCGGCTCCGGCCCAGCCCGGGCCATTCTTGCTCGAAGGTTGGCAGGAGTGTCCTGAGCCACGCCGACGCGGCGTACCGCACGGGTCGGGCCGATGGCAGTGGAGCTTGAGTGTCTTCCTGCGTTGACGGCGGACGACAGACGTCGTACGATCCGCGTCAATACACAAGGAGGGAGAGCATGAATGCGGTCTACGTCGTAGGCGCTGGAGGGATTGGCTGCGCGGTGGGCTATGCCTTGCAGACGGCCGGTGTGCCGGTCGTCTTCGTGGAAACGAACCCACGAAAAATCGTGACCGGATTGCGCGAAGGACTGCGCGCTCATAAGCGGCCTCCGCTAAAGGCACGTTTTGTCTCGTTCGAGGGCTGGGCTCCCGACCACGACGCGACGGTCCTCTTGTGCACGAAGTGCTATGACAATGCCGATGTGCTCGCGAAGCTGACGCCCGGGATCCGCGTGATTCCGATCCAGAATGGATTCGATCGCGTGCTCTGCGCGTGGGGACATACCTTCGAGGGGGTCGCCTCGTTCGTTTCGGAGTGCGAGCCGGCCCGGCCCTGCATCAGGATCACCCGGCCCGGAGAGCTTCACCTCGGAGCGCGCGGCGGAGGGGATAGGACCAATCGTCCGCGGGATGTCATTGCGGCACTCGCACGAAGCAACCTTTTCCGGACGGTCGAGGTGCTCAAGATCGAGCCCTACAAGCACACGAAGCTCTGGTACAATGCCGCCATCTCGCCGCTGGCCGCCGCCGCCGGAATCGACAACGGCATGCTTCTCTCCCATCCACTGGCTCGCCGGCTCTTTTTCGATCTGCTGGAGGAGAATTACCGCATCCTCTCCGCCGCGGGGGTCGAACTCGGCAGGATCGGACCATTTCAGCCGGCGACCGTCGCCTTGATTCTGAAACGGAGGTGGCTTGCCCGCGCGTTTGCCAGAGCGATCGAGCCGTCGTTGCGGGGAACATACTGTTCGATGGCCGGCGAAATCCAGAAGGGCCGCACCGAGATCGATCAGTACAACGGCTACTTAATTCGACTGGCACGCAGGACCGGCACGCCGTGCCCACTCAATCAGGCCGTTTACGACCTCGTCAGCCAGATGGCGGCCCAGCGGTTCCACCCCAATCCGGTAACCTGGCGACTGCTGGCCGCGGCGTGAACGTGGTTGAGACGGATTACGAGTCGATCAGTGCGGCTGGCTGGACTTCGCGCCTTCGACTCAGGGCAGCAAGCTGGCCGCGCCAACACGGCCCCTCTCGGCCCCCTCGACCAGCACAGGAACGTCCTGCCCCGGCGTGTAGACCTGCACCGAGCTGTAGCCACCCTCGGTCGGATCCGAATAAACCTCGATCTGCCGGCTGACAAGGTTGATGATCCAGTGGCGATCAATTCCGCTTCGAGCATAAGCGGTGAGCTTGGGGCCTCGATCTCGGTCAACGGTGGTCTCCGAGACCTCCACGACCAGAGCGATATCCTCAGGTCCGGGAATTCGTCCGCGGTAAAGGTCGCGAGATCCCCGGACCACGGCGATGTCCGGCTCAGGCTCATCGAAATCAGGGAGCCGCACGGGATCTTCCTTACGACACCACCAGCCAGGCAACATTGCCTTCAGGGCTTCGAGAGCCGCGTCGACGGTCCAGATGTGAAGAGGATTCTTGCCCATCTTCTTGACCACGTATCCGTCCAGAAGTTCCACGCGTGGGTCATCGAGAACCCCCGCGGCGGTCATTCGCTCGCACTCCCGCGTGGTCATCCTGTAGACTTCGGCAGACGCCAGGGGATGCCGGGGAAAATTAGCCTGCGTGGGGGTCTTCACAGTCGAGAATTGGCTCATGGTGGCGCAGGCCTTTTCACAAGATTCCGGGAGGCGGGTCCACTGCTGTGTCGGCGAGTGAACCCGGAACAGTCGACGATGGACGGGCTCCGTTACCACATCATGGCTTTTCGCTGTCGCCGTTGCCCCGTTCTCCGTCCTCGGGTTCACCTGAAGCTGGAACAGTCAGAACGAGCGATCTGATAAGCGCGACTTCGATCCAACAGTGTTCGCCCTTTGAGATTGCGAATGCCATACGCGGGCTCTCCTCGTCCCACGATATCGCATCCGGGTGTGACATGCGGATTTCACGTCCATCCGCCATTCTGATCAGGAAAGGCTGAAAAGGGCGCTGATCTTTCGCTCGTTTGATCTCATCGAGCTTCACGATCTCAACTCCAGATTCGATGCCACAGCGAAGCATCCACCCTAATGCTCGCCACTTGGCCCTTCCCTGTCAAAGCGTCTCGGGGGCGGTGGTTAAAGGCGTGGTTTGTCCGTTCCCATCTTCACTGGGTACGGCGACTGCCTGGGGTTTTGGCCGCGATCGAAGCTGGCGAGCGATCTGATCGAGCCACGCCGGATCGGGCAGGCCGTAGGGGCGGAACTTCTCGATACGGTTCTCTTCCTCACTGTAGAAGAGGGCGCGGTTGGGACCGAGCTTGGCGGCGGCCGGCGAGTCGAATAGCGCGCTACTGTCGTTGGCGCTCATCTGGAAGAGGACGCGGAGCTCGAACTCGCGCAGACCCTGGCGGTCGAACGTCCGGTTCAGGTTGTTCACGCTGTCGCACCAGACGATCGTGTGCACGCCCACCACGGGGCCGTCCTTGAGGATAGTGAGAAACGACTTCGCCGCTGACACCGGCTTGTCCTCGCCGAAGCTTGAGGAGAAGCCAAAATCGTCGTCGCCTTTGCGGAGGTCGCGGAACCGCTGGATGTCGTAGATCAAGAGATAGATCGGCGCCTGGTCAAGGGCGTCTGCGTCTCGTCGTAGCTCGACTTCACTGGCGATTTCACCTATCACCTTGGTCAGCTCGCGTAAGTGGACATTCTTGACCGGGTGGGGGATGTAACGCTCGAGCTTGGCGAGCTCTCCGGATAGGGCCGAGTCCACGGGGCTGCCATCGAGCAGGTGGAACTTCAGTCCCGAGGCGCGCGGGGGATGCTGGACGGCAATGCTGAGGCCGGCCATGATGAGCATGGCCAAGGCGGCCTCGTCGTTCTGTCCGACGATGAGCAGGTTGCTGCCGCTTTGAGGTCGGAAGACGGCTGAAGTCGGATCTTTGATTGCGATCGCGTCGCCCAGCCAGGCCTGCTCGAACCGGGGCGGGTCCGGCCAGGCCAGCGCTTCGAGCAGCGTGCCCAAGAGCGGGTTCTTGGTGGGAACGGCAGGCAGGTTGCCTTCGAAGACAAGCGGTGAAACAGGCGGCCGGTGCCGATCGCGAGCCAACTGCTGGATGTCCCTGAGATACCCCTCGCGCTGCTCGTCGGAAAGCCAGACCACCTGGAAGAGGTTGTTGCCCTCAATAAGGCCGTTGGCGTCGTTGTAGATCGCCTCGCCGGGCCGGGTCAGGAGCCGGGCGGCGGTGTTGTCTTCGCTCAAGATCAGGTGCGCGTCGGCCTCGCTGCACTGCAGTGCGATCCGCACGGCCATCTGGCCGAGAGTGGCCCGCGCCAGCGAGTAAGCGCCTCCCAGGGTTTGCGAGCCGAGGCTCACGTGAATGCCGAAGGCTCGGCCCTGACGCACCAGCCGGTCGAGCAATAGCGAAACGTCCTGCGCGATCTTGTCGTCCTCGACGAAAAACTCCTGGAATTCGTCGACGATCAAGAGGATGCGCGGCATCGACAGATCGGGCCGGGCATCGCGAAAGCCCTTCAGGTCTTGCACGCCGGCGGCCCGGTAGAGGTCGCCCCGGCGCTTCAGCTCGAGATCCAGGCGCTGGAGCACGCTCAGGCCGAACTCCCGTTCGCTCTCCACGGCGATCACCTTGGCGTGGGGCAGTTCGAGCGCTGCGTAGACCTTGAATTCGACGCCTTTCTTGAAGTCGATGAGGTAGAGCTCGATTTCGTCAGGACTGTACCGCAGCGCCGCGTTGGTGATCAGCGCGTGCAAGAGCGTTGACTTGCCCGAGCCCGTCTTGCCGGCGATGAGAACGTGCTGTGAGGTCCCCTTGCCCAGCGCCAGCGATTGGAGCTTGGTGGCTCCGGCGCGACCCAGGGGCACGTCCACGCCGCCGCGGCTGTCGGAGGTCCAGTAAGCCTCTTTCGGCGGCGCGATGAACTGGAAGGGAACCTCAACCCGGTTGGCGTCGCGTGCTTTCTCGCCCACGACATGTAAGATCCGCGAGAACGTGCCCGGGTCGGGCGGGGCATCGAGCGCCAGGGGAAACCGGCCGAAGTGCGGGTTGCGCCACTGCAACCGACCCTCCTTCCAGTGGATGTTCACGCAGTGCGGCTCCAGGTCCTTGAGCTGACATCCGGTGGGAAAGGGCACTTTGGCATCCAGCGAGACCAGCGCGTAGACGCCGCACCGAGCCCCGGTGCTCACGATGCTGGCCAGCCGCCGCGCGGCCGACTCATTGAAATTCGTGGGGAAGTTGGCCGCCACAAGTACCCGAAACGGCTCCGCGACCTCGCCGGCATGGGCGTTGTATTGCTCGATCGTCTCGAACTCGTTGCGGAGATACTTCTGGATCACGTTCTCCATGTGGGTTTGGAGGTCGGTGAGGCGCTGTTCGATCTGCGGAGCCTCGGTCCAGATCCGGCTGGTGACCAGCAACTCGTGGTAATCGGCCAGGTGCATGAACGCCGCGAAGTTCTCGCCCAGGCCGACTGGATCGAAGATCGTGAAGCGGACCTTACCCGGCGGCACGGAAGTGAGGAAGCGGAGCATGAGGGCCTGGAGCAGTTTGATCGCTTCGGCCTTGCCCGATTCTCCGGTCCGGATCAGGACCGAAGCCTGGATCGGAAACGGGATCAGGGCCGGAAGCTCCAGTCGATTGGGCCCGGCGCTACAGAGGCGGGGATCGGTGGGAACTCCACCGGGGAAGTCGGAAAGCTCGACCGCGAACGTTCCCAACCGAAGCGCGGGAGGGACTTCACTGGGAGGGGTCCACTGCTCGACGCTCGTGTTCTGCCAGTCCAGGAAGCGGCGCGACGACTGCTCCTTGATCTCGCCAGCCAAACTGCCCACCCGGGCCAGCCCTTCGGTCCACATGCGGATCAAGAGATCCCAGGCCTGCTCGTATTGCTGCTTGGTTGTGTTCCTCTTGGTCTTGTAAGACTTTTGAAGCTGGCGTGCATCGTGCGTGAACTGCTCTTCCAGAGACTTGATCCGGGGCGGGTATTCTAGATCGGCCGCTTTCAGCTCGGCATCGCGTTGCTGGGCGAGGTCGGCGAGCTTGGCGGGGTAGCTGACATCGGCCTCCTGGAGGGCGCTCTGCTTGCGAGCATCGGCCTCGGCGAGCTTGCGGGCGTGGGTATCGTCGGCATTCTTCACCTCGCTCTCCCGGGTCTCTTCGATCTCCTTCTGGCCGCGGTCGAATTCATACCTGATCCACCTTTCGGTTCGATCCAGCAGCCGGTCGGCATCTTCGAGGGCCTGCACAAGCGGATAATAGTGGCGACCGACGAGCAATCGCGCCAGTCTTGAAAGCCCAATGTGACTGCCAGCGCCCAGTACGAGCACAATTACGAGGCCGGCGATAGCTCCAACGATCCAGCCGATCGCCAGTCCCAGCCCGACGACCAGGACGATACCCAGGATGAGGAACGGCAAGACGAAATTCTTAGGCTCGAGCAGACCCGGCAGCCACTGCTTCTCAAGCGCCAACAGTTCCTTGTCAGCGCGTTTCACGTCGTCATGAAGCGTGGTGAACCGGGCGGCCACTCCCGGATCGATCAGATCCGGATCGACATCAGGCCCCGGCAAGTTTTGGTGCGTCCAGGATGCGGGCCGCACGCCGGGGTCCGGGCCAGCGTACTTCTTGCAACGTATGAGCACGGGGTCCGCGGCGTCCTGGATGGTTTGGAAGTCGGCCCGGACCGCGGCCAGCCTTTCCTCGTGTTGCTTCCGCGTCTTGACAGTCCCATCACGGCCGGCCTCGAACACCGCCATCGACTGCCAGTGCATCTCTTCCTGAGCTTTGCGGGCGCGGACGCGCTCGGTCTTATGCTGAGACTCGATCTTCTGCTTGACCTGGGCATACTCGGTCGTGATTGCCTGAGTCTCTTTCTCGAACCGCTGGACGATCTCCCCGCGTGCTCGCTGGTAGTCGGCCTCAAGCGCAGCCTTCTCGCTCTTGTAGCGGGTCGAAAGCTGCCGCGCCGCCGACTTGTACTCGTGCTCTTCCTTCTCGCGACGGCGGAGAAACAAGAGCTCGGTCTCGGACTGGCCCTTAGCCCGATCCGCGACCAGCGCTTCCAAAGCGGCGAGGACGGCGATCTCTTTCTCAATCAGGGGTGACTCAGGCATGGTGGCGCAATCCAAGTTTTGTGTCCAAGACCGAAAGGCATACTCAATCGTTTTCCTGACACTGGCGACGAATCTTGGCGAGGGTTTCCGACAGCTTGTCCATTCCTACTATCGTATGCTTGACTAAGTGTTCCATGGCATCCAGGTGGTTTTTCTCGAAGTCGCGCGCAACCTGGTCGTCCCATGACTCACGGGTAATCTCCCACTTCTCGCGCAAGTCCTTGAGGGCGTGCTGAAGCCGTGCCGAATGGACGCTCATGAGCTGGACTCCACTTGCTCGCTGCGAGGGGCCGAAGGCTCCGCCGTGTGGGTCGGGATCGTTGTCTGGGCCTGGGGTGCCTCAGTGGCTGCGGCGATCGCGTCCGCCTCTGCAGTTGGGGCCACCGCCCCCCCGCGCGTCATAGGAGTCTGGGGACCCGAGCTCGACCCGGACTCGTCCCGAGGCGCTGAGGGCGCCCGCACCGCCAGATAGGCCTCGAGCAACTCGACCATCTTCTCGAGACTGCTCATTGACCGGTCCATGCCGCCGGCAAGATGGTCGGCCAGCGGGTTGGCGCGAGCTGTATATTCCGACATCGCGTGATGAAAAATCGGAATCAGCTTCTTGACAATCTCGACCTTTTCCTCCGCCACCCGCAACCGTCGCTGCGCTTCGCGCAATGTCTCTTTTTGCTCGGTGTCGGAGACGGCATCGCTGCCCTGCTGCGAAACCTTGCGGCGATGCAGCTCGGTGCGCGCCGCCATCATCGCCTCGTGCCGCCTCTTGACCTGCATCTGCCAGTACCCGAGCTGATCGCGCTCCAGCCAGTCGCGCATCCGCTTGAGCTCCATGTCGACGCCGCCCAGCGCACTCCGCGCTTCTTCCACGAAATTGACCATCCCGACCCGGAAGTCTTTCAAGGCTTGGATCGATAAAACTTTCGCGGCTTGGGCCATCAGATCGCTCCCTGGGCTGGCGGGTGACGGTGGCCACCCCCCAAACTTCGTCGGGTCACATGTTTACCTTTGCTGCAAGTATTCGTCAGCCCGATCAGCCTTGCGGAGCAGGAACGGAATATGCTGGTTGGTCGAATCGACGAACCGTTTGATGACTTGCATGGTCTGGTCGAACTCTTCCTCAAACTTATCATGCTCGCGGTCACGCCAGCTCTGACCCAGACCGGAAAGCTGACCGCGCAGCACGGTGAGCTGGTTTAATAGCTCGTTGTTGAATTGCTTGAGCCGCGCGGCGAACCGGCGGATCTCCTCCGGATTCACGATGGCCTGGGACATGCCATGCCTCTTCGGAAAAACGAGACCACGATATACTCCGATATACTCCGTCAGACTCTCATGACCGTGCCACCCGACCCGCAGAACCCGGGCTCGAATGCGCACAGCCTGGATTGAACATTTTTTATGCTATACGGACTGAAGCGGCCTGTAAAGCGGACGACGAACGGCTCTCGATCACTCGGTTAGCTGCACCAAAAGAGCACTCGCGATTGTCCCATGGTCACCGCTGGATCACTTGCGTAAGATCGGGCGGTGCGACCATCTACCGGTGTTCAAAGGGGGACTTCTCATGAAAGAACTTTATATTCTCCGCCATGGTATTGCGGTTCCCCACGGTGCGCCTGGCGTCGCCGAGGAGGACCGGCCGCTAACTGCCAAGGGCGAGCTGCGGATGAAGCAGATTGGCCGCTGCCTGGCGGCGATTGGGCTTGAGCCGGAGCAGATCATCACCAGTCCACTGCCTCGCGCCCGCCGCACCGCGCAGATCGTTGCGCAGGAATTGGACCAGGTCGAGCGGTTGGAAGTCGCAACGGTTCTGACTGCCGGCGAAGACGCTGGGACGATCGCGGACTGGTTGTCCTCTCGCTCTGAGAGCCGGCTCATGATCGTGGGCCACATCCCGGCCCTTTCCGACCTGGTCAGCCTGCTGCTTACAGGCGAGGTCGGTAGGCTCTCCTGCGAGCTCAAAAAAGGAGGCATCGCCGCTCTCCTTGACTCGCCGTACGCGGGAACTGGTTACCGCCTGGGATGGATCGCCACGCCAGGCCTGATGCGCCGGCTGAGCGGGAGATCGTAGCCGCTAATCGAGAGACGGGAGCTTGGGCACGGATGATGAAGTGGAAATGAGCAGAGGAGGAATAAGCGAACAGTTGGCCACGCATGAGAAAGGAAGCGATTCATCACAAAGAAAAGCGGATGAACGCTGACAAGAAAAAAAGATGCTCAAGAAGAACCTTGCAAAGGGAGAGAAGGCCCTTTGGATGAAAACCGTCTGTGTCATGGATCATGCGACCAGGAGTTGAGTTTCTCAGCCGATCACACGGGGACCGCTCAAATTTACGATCGATTGACGGGGCAGCGAGATACCGTTCTGCAATCCACAGCCGACTCCTCACGTTCTCGAGAGGTAACCGGGCGGCACGGAATCGGTCAACCACACCCCGTTCGCTGATAACAGGAACTTGTGCCCGTCACGGTGCATCTTCCCCGCAGCGACCTTGAGTATGACCGGCTTGCCCCGCCTCGCCCCAACCTTGCGCGCCGTCTCAACGTCCTTGGAGAGATGGACGTGGTGCCGCTTGCCTCGAACCAAACCTGCTTCCAAAATCGGCGGTAGAAACCGTTCGACCGTTCCGTGGTAGAGCGTCTCGGGAGGCACCCGCTCCTCCAGAAGCAGGTCAACCTCAACGCTGTGCCCCTGGTGAGCGCGGATCATCTCGCCTGATAGGTCGAAGGCATATCGCTGCTTGTCGTTGGTCTCGACGCATTCGACCAGCTCATCGTAAGAGATGGGGAAGCCGTTCTTCTCGGCGGCGGCGAGGAGATCATCGACCGGCACCCATCCCCCCGGTTGAAGTGTCAGCCCAAGTTCGTGAGGAACATGCCGAAGATACTTCGCCAAGTACTTACTGATTTTCGTCGCTCTTGGCTCCATCAGTATCTCCTTCAACGTTCGGCTGGGACGGTCTCCCGCGTCGTTCTCAATGTATCGTTCCGCGTTCGTGACTGTCTGTCTGTGCCGAATGGACCTTTCTCCTTGTGTTCATCATATCGAGCGCCCGAACGCGTTCGCGTGAGTACGCAGGCCACTGAGATTCCGAAGCATGGGAACGCCGTCGGGGCCGGCAGGCGCGAGCAGCTCTGCTCAGGCGACGCACCCGGCAGGCGGGGAGGAACGCAGCCCAGCACTCGACTCGGTCGCGCGCTACCTGGTGACTTGGTCGCGCGGTTTCGCTTCCTGGCGGCTTCTTCGCGTTTCTGCCGATAACCATCGCGATGTTGCTTGAAGATGTCCATCAGGTCGTCCCGCTCGCCGGGACGGGTCAGGTCCTGGCCCTCCTTGGTGACCGCGATGAAGCCGACGCACATCTCGTCAACCCTGGCTTCGCCCCAGCGCACCTCGCGGGGGGGGGGGCTTGTTGTGGTTACGGGGATTGCTTGCCGAGTTGTCGAAGTGGGCCAGCATCTTGATAACAGTAATGATGTGCTCATACTTAAAGTTCATATGTCAGAGGTCTGCGTTCCGTCTCCCGGACATCTAGCGTAGCGCCAGGGATGCGGCTTGACAAGTTCGACTCTCGATACTCTTGGGTCGCGCCAGATCGGTCACCTCGCAAGGGCCCAATGGGTAGAATGGAGCTGGACCGGGCCTGCGGGATTTCGTTCCGTCGAGCAATTCGGCCAGCCAGCCGTGATCCATCCACGTAGTAACGTCACCATGCGGGATAGCAGGCGCGAATCTCCAAAACTCAGCGAGGTCAAGATGAACATCCCCGAGTACAGCGCCCAAGACCTGAAAAAACTGCCGTTACGGGCGATTGCCGCGCTGGCCGCTCGCTGCGCGCGGAGAGTCGAGCATCTTACCCTGCTTCCCGACAGTCATCCCGAGTCCGATGGCTGCCGCAAGGCAGTGAGTGATGCTCTTGGGATGGCCGAGAACTTCGCGCGAGGCCTGCCCTGCCCTTCCAGTGAATCGATAATTCAGGCGATTGAAAAATGTCGCGACGCGGCGGAGGAGAACCGTGCGCGGCAGAACGCTCTGGCCGCGGTCGTCCAGGCCGCCTATGCCGCGGCAACCGCGATGAACACACTGGACATCCGCTCTGAGCCTGCCGAACGACACCCGCTGGGCCCTAGACCCGAGCCCGGGCCGCTCGTTCACTTGAAAGATGTCACGGCGGATCTGGCCGCGCTCTGCGCCTTCACGGCGGCCGTTGACGCGGCTGATGCCATCGGCTACAGCGACACATTCATCAAGGGAGCCGTCGCCGATTATCGGGCGATTCGCATTCTCCAGCTGGGCAACTATCCGGAAGCCGGGCGACCGATCGACCCCTCTGCCGAAGGGCCACTGGGTTCCTTCGAGACCGAATAGGCCAGGGACCCGAAGCTCGGACCGTCAGTGATTCCATGACGCCACTCTTGTGCGAGACCGCTCGCACAGGGTGCCGGCATCGTCTAGGCGAATCAAGCAACCGGGCATGGTTCATCGTGAATTCGAGATGAAGAGTCATAACGACACGTCAAACATTGATTTTCTTTAGGGAATTGGATTTGTCAAATCTCTCACGTGTAGAATGGGGGGCTGGCGGTAGAGCACGCGCCAGCTACGACAGGGCATGGAGGAACGCTTACGATGCCTGGGCTTTTGCGGCGACGGCTGAAAATCACGAGTGACTTGGTCCTCCGTCTTAGGGAGGCCAATCGGCTGGTTCAGTGTGCTCAGCAGTTCCAGTCCAAGGTCCATGTTCTCTGGGATGGCTGCGTGGTCGATGGGAAGAGCATCCTCGATCTGATGACCCTGGTTGCGGGCGCCGGCGATCTGGTCGAGCTGGAATTCAGCGGGCCCGATTCCGACGAAGCGGCCCAGGCGTTTTGCGAATTCGTGGAGGGGCTCATTCACGATCACGAGAATGGTTCCGATCGTTT
>JBKQMU010000169.1:0-48003 GCA_052146555.1 Isosphaeraceae bacterium | reverse complement strand
AACAGGACGATGGAATTCGGAGTAGCGCTCACACGAAAACGACAAGCCCATCGCAAGCGCCTTCAACAAAAGCCCTTAAATCCAGGAGTGAGGTCCCAAGTAGCCTCTCATCACGCTTGTTTCAGGGTTAGATTCGACGACGCCCAAGCAATAGTCCTCCATCTAAAGTATACCACACGTCCACGAGAATGCTTGCACCCATGATCGCAGCGGCGGTCGTCGAGAGCTGGTCGTTCCCCGGCTGGTATGAAAAATTCATTACTGATGTGAAGCAGCAACCGGACCTCTTCGGCCCTGTGGACCGCGAGGAAGCCGTGCGGGACGCTGTGCGGCTGGCCATCGACGACCAGCTTCGCGCGGGCCTTGACCGGATCTCCGACGGCGAGATGCAGCGGGTCGATTTCGATTTTGATGTTATAAATATACAAGTAGCCTTGAGCTATCGCGCCGGGCCCGGCACCGGGAACCCTGGGCATGGCGGACGACATGGCCTAGCACTTGGTGGACCAGCAGGTCCATAATGAAGGTTAGGTGAAACGAAAGGCGGAGCCACCGGTTCTTGCCCCTTCTTGGGAATCGACGAATCGGGGCCTACTTGTTCCTCTACCAAACTCTCAAGTAAGTTTCTCAAGTCGTCACCAGCCGGGTTAGCCCGAGCGCTTTCTGACCGGGTGAGGCTCAAGAGCACCAACCCGTCGTCTTCCGGAAAGCGCGAACCGGGGAGAGGCAGGTGAATCGATGAAGGACGTATTACCGGAGAAGTGGATCAACGGGGCGACCGCTGGCGATCGAACCGGTGATGTCGCCATGCGATCGCTCCAGAACCGGCTGGGAGCGGTTTTTCAAGTGCTCCCCTTGGCGGCTCGAAAGGCCGAGGAGAACATCGAGTACGTCCACCAGCTTCGCGTCTGGGCACGCCGCGCGAGCGCGGCGCTCGATCTCTACGAGGACCTGTTACCGCGCCGGCGTTGTGCGTGGATGAAAAAGCAGCTCAAACGGGTTCGCCGGGCTGCCAGCGATGCGCGTGACTGCGATGTGCTCATCGAGCGGCTGAGGACGGAGCGATCCTGCGATGCGTCGAGTCTCTGGCTCGAGGAACTGCGTGCCGAGCGCTCGGAAAAGCAGGAAGCGGTCGTTACCGCTGAGGAGCGGCTGAGCCGAGGCCAGAGTTTCGTCCGGCGCAGTGAAAAGCTCTTGCAGCGGCTGCAGTCCCGGGACGAGGACAGCAGCGGGGCTGCATCGAGCCCGTTTGGTGACTGGGCCCCGGATCGCCTGCGCCCACTCGTAGACCAGTTCCTCGCGGCCGTTCCTTCCGACCGCACCGACGACACGGCCTTGCACCAGTTCCGCATTCGCGGCAAGCAACTGCGATATGCCATGGAGCTCCTCGCCGGCGCGTTTTCGGAGGAGTTCCGGACGAAGCTTTATCCGGCCATCGAGGCCATACAGGACCGGCTGGGGGTGATCAACGACCTCGCGACGTCGATCAATCGCCTGGCGCGGCTGCTCGAAGCCGCCACCGATTCGGCAGAGGAAGAAACGTGGCAAAGGCTCCTGGCGAGCCACCGGGCGTTGTTCGAGGAAGCCCGGCAGACCTTTTGGGACTGGTGCGATTCGCAGCGGTTGGAGGAGCTGCGCAAGGGATTCGAGACCGAGCTTGGCCGCGTGACCCAGTCCGCGGACCCTCCGAGCCGACCGCCGCTTGCAACGAGTGAAGTGCTGCCCCCCGGCGGTCAGCTCTCCGACGTGCTGGGTGCGGAGCGGACGGCCGAGTTCCTGAAGTTCACCTTGCAGACGGCGACAGAAGGACTGCAGACGGGCCGGTCGGAGTTCCTGATTCGCGACGAGGTCACGGCCGAGTTGCGGCACTATATTGACACGGTCCACCAGGGATTGCTGGAAATGGCGGCTCAACATGCCTCGCTGGTCGTGGAGCTGGCCTTGGCGGCCCGAGACATGCTGCTGGCGATTGGCCCGGCCCGAGATCGGGACCTGGTTCAGCGGGTTGTGCTCCGCGCCCGGAAATGGGAACATCGCGCCGATGAGCTGGTCAATCGCTGCCGAACGGCGCGCGGTCGTGGGGATGCTCCGGGTCCGGTTCTCGACCTGCTGGTGACCGCAGACGACAGTGCCGATGGGCTAGAAGAGGCCATCTACTGGATGAGCCTGCTGCCGGACGAAGTGGCGGTGGGAATGCCCGTGCCGCTGAACGACCTGGCGGGACTGGTGCTGCAGGGCGCTCAGGAGTATCTCAAGGCCGTGGAGAACGCTCGCCGCTTGCATCGCGGCAGCCCGCGCGAGCAGGTTGCCGATTTCCTGGAGGCGGTGGACCGCACCTTGACGGTGGAACATCAGACCGATGAGGCTCATCGCCGCGCCCAGGCTGGCGTCCTGAGCTTCGCGGGCGACTACAAGCAGTGGCACCTTGTCCACGGGATCGCTGACAATCTTGAGGAGGTCGCCGACGCCCTCCTGCGCTCGGCCATGGTCCTGCGCGACTACATCCTGGGAGAAGTTTTGCGCCGGTGAGGAGGCGGAAGCGATGACACCGGATGTCGCTTGCAGCGAGCTCCATGTTTTCGGTTGCGCGGGGACGAGCCGCCGGGGAGCGACCGCAGAGGTCGTCGGCAACAAGGGCGCGAACCTGATCCGCATGGCGGAGGCCGGGCTCCCAGTGCCACCTGGCTTCGTCCTGCCCACTTCCTTGTGCCGGACTTACTATCTGAGCGGACAGCAGTTGCCGGAGGGTTCTGGCGAGCTGCTTCGCGCAGGCATTCGGGAGGTTGAGAAAGTGACCGGGCTCTGCTTCGGGGGCGACCGGCGGCCGCTGCTGCTGGCGGTTCGTTCCGGGGCTGCGGTGTCAATGCCCGGAATGCTGGATACGATCCTGAATATCGGTTTGACAGACCGAACGCTGCCCGCTTTGATCCGGATGACCGGTAACCCCCGGCATGCCTGGGACTCCTATCGCCGCCTGATCCAGGCCTACGCCGAAGTCGCCCGGAGCATGCCGACGAGCCGGCTCGAGCACATTGTGGGAGGATACTTGCAGCGTGAGGGCGTGCCAGCCATGAACGAGCTCGGCGTGGCGGCCTTGAAAGGCCTAGTCCGGGATTTGCAAGACCAGTACGAGGCCGAGATTGGCGAGGCCTTTCCCCCGGACCCCATGGCCCAGTTGTCGGGGGCTGTCGAGGCGGTCCACCGGTCCTGGCAGAGCCCGAGGGCCACCGAGTACCGTCGGTTGCACGGCTTGGGCGACCTCGCCGGCACGGCCGTCACGATCCAGGCGATGGTCTTCGGCAACATGGGTGCCACTTCGGGATCAGGTATGGGCTTCACCAGGAACCCGGCCACAGGCGAGAACGAGCTTTACTTGGATTTCCTGCCGAATGCTCAGGGCGAGGATGTGGTCTCCGGCCCGCTGTCCGGTCCAGGGCGTCGCCGGCATCCAGGAAAACATGCCAGAAGTCCTCGGCCCCCTACGACAGGTCAAACGCCGGCTGGAGCTTTTGTTCCCCGATGCGCAGGACTTCGAATTTACGCTTCAGGAGGGGCGGCTCTTTTTGCTTCAGTCGCGCAACGCCAAGCGGACGGCCTGGGCGGGCCTCCGCATCATCTGTGAGCAGGTCGCCGAAGGCCTCATCGACGAGGCCATGGCGCTGGACCGGGTGGCTGAGTTCGACTTGCCCTCAATCCAGCAGGTCCGCCTGGTCGCGGCTGCGGGGTGCCGGCCGATTGGGACTGGAATCCCGGCAAGTCCCGGTGTGGCCGTCGGTGCGGCGGTTTTTGATCCGGAGGCGGCGGTACGGCTGGCCGAGGCCGGTGGCTCGCCGATTCTCATCCGGAACGACATCTCGACCGAAGACATCACCGGGCTGGCCGCGGCGACCGGAATTCTTACTGGACGCGGCGGCCGCACCGCGCACGCGGCGGTCGTCGCGCGCCAGCTCAACAAGGTCTGCATTGTCGGCTGCAGAGAACTCGTGGTCCGCGAGACCGGCAGGGGCTGCCACATCGGAGATCAGCTCCTCGACGCAGGAGCCATCCTGTCTCTCGACGGCCATTCTGGTCACATCTACGCCGATAAGCTGGATGTGGTCGTGGAACGGCCGACTCAATACCTGCGCGAAGTCGAGAGCTGGAAAGCCCGCCGTTGCGCGCTGCCTTGCCGCCAGTCATGAGGCCAAGGAACTCCACGCCGCATCCGCAATCTGTCGCGCCCAGGCCGCGTCGGCAGGATCGAGGGGGGGCTCCGGCTCCCCACTGTAAATGAAGTGTTCGTAGCCGGGGCCGTCGTAAGCACGGTGGATTGCCTCTTGAAGGTCGACGGGTGCGGCTTCGTCCGGAGAACGCAGCGGGATCGGAACCTTCGGTAGCCGATCACGCAAACCGACGGGCCAGAGGTCTGCCTCTCGCCTCTTCTCGGCCCGGCTCACCAGCACCGAATAGTCGCACGCCGGCCGACCTTCCTGTGGCATTGGTGGCCATCCCCGCAAGAGGTCGATCTCGACCAGGTGAGCCGGGCTGCGGAGCAGCTCCCTGCGCTTGGCGAGGTAGGCCTCTCGGTCGTTGCCCGGCCGCTTGTTCGACGGGCTCAAAAGCTCGATGACCGTCACCAGCTCGCGCCCCTGGCGGTCGCGCACTTCGAGGTACGGAACTTCCTCGACGGTCTGCTCGGGAAGCATGACCTTTGCCGGTGCCTCTATCAGCTCCACAGCCCATGCGGCATGTCCACCCCCACCTGACTTTGCCACCGATAGGTCCGCTGTCCTTAACCGCTGACGCGGTTCCGGTGGCAGATCGTGGATATAGATATGCTCTTCAAGCTGAACGATATACTTGGGAGCGATCTGGGGTGCCAGAAGTCTCCGAACGGCGGAGAGGAACTCGGTGTGGAAGTCGAGCCAGTGGGCCGCCTGCTCGAAATACGGGTTCATTCCGGGGAAAGGAGACGGCATGGTGACCTCGCGGGTGGCTCGCTTCGTGCGCGGTCCTCACGGGAGAAGATCAGAGACGTCAATCGTGCCGACTTGCACTGCGGCAACAAGGACCGGAACCGCATCGTCAGGTTTGTATTCCGCGCGGGTCCGGTAGTTACCCGCCTCGTCAGGGTCGGTGTAAACCTCAACCAGCCCCGACCCCGGGGGTGTTCCTCCTCCGAGGTTGACAATCCAGTAGACGGGAATCATGGCTCGGGCGTACATGGAAAGCTTCTGGGTCCGCGCTCGGGCAAGCTTCGTTTCGGCGACCTCGACCACAAGGCAGCACAAATCCGCCGGCGCATCCCGCGTGGCGTCAAACTCGAGCTCGCGCCGGATCACCGCGACATCGGGTTCTGGCTTTCCATCCGGCGGGATTACGATCGGTTCTGCTTTCTCGACATGCCAGGCCTCGGGCATGACTCGCTCCAGGGCGCGGAGGGTCTTTCTCACACTCACGCGGTGTCTCGGGCTCTTGGGCATTTTGCGAACCACGATTCCGTCCAGTAGCTCGACGGGATCATCCTCATCGAGTGCCCCGTTTTGAACCATCCGATCGAACTGGGCGATGGTGAACCTGTAGGTGTCGTCCGGCTGCTCGGGTGGTATCGGGATTTGTTGCGTAACCAGTGGCATGCACGCGACCCTCACAAGGACGCCAAAGCGACTCTGGCTTTCTAATGTACGATACCGATCCGTTTGGGACCAGATCGTCAGGCGCTGGGTGTGACGTCTGTCCCGCCACTTTCGTTTGTATGTCCCTGGCGCCGTGCCTGGAGCTGCCGAGCGGGGTACAATCCTTGGGAGTCGCGTGACGTCAATATCTTCAAGGCGTGTCGGCTGCGACTGGGGGGCGAGGCTCGAATCGTGAACTACGTAGTGCGCTGGGAGATCACGCCGTGAGTATCACGCTGGGCATTGACATCGGCACCTCGGCAACCAAGACCCTGGCGATCGACCAGACGGGAACAATTCTGGCCTCAGCCTCGGCCGAGTACCCTTGCTCGCACCCTCATCCGGGCTGGTCCGAGCAAGACCCTGCACTCTGGTGGCGCGCAACGGTCCACACGATCGGGCGGGTGCTGGCTGCGGGGAAGTTCCAGCCGGCCGACGTCGCCGGCATCGGCCTTTCCGGACAGATGCACGGATCGGTGTTTCTGGATGAGGCTGGCGCGGTGATCCGGCCGGCCTTGCTCTGGAACGATCAGCGAACGGCTGCGGAGTGCCGCGAAATCGAGGAAAAAGCCGGCGGCCGCGAAGCTCTGGTGCGGATGGTGGCCAACCCTGCGGTGACGGGTTTCACGGCACCCAAGCTCCTCTGGGTGCGCAAACACGAGCCAAGAGACTGGGATCGGGTCCGCCAGGTGCTCTTGCCCAAGGACTATATTCGCTTTTGTCTCACCGGCACGTTTGCCACCGAGGTCAGCGACGCCTCGGGAACGCTCATGCTCGATGTCGCCAACCGGCGCTGGAGCCGCGAGCTTTTGAGCAAGCTCGAGATCGACGCGGACCTGCTTCCGCCCTGTTACGAGAGTCCCGTAGTCTCGGCCCAGGTGAGCGACGCCGCGGCGCGAGCGACTGGACTTCTCAAAGGCACGCCGGTTGTTGGAGGCGGCGGCGATCAGCCGGCAGGTGCGGTGGGTAACGGGATCGTTCGCCAGGGGGTGGTCTCGGCCACGATGGGGACCTCGGGCGTGGTCTTCGCCCATGCCGACGAGCTTGGTTTCGACCCCCTGGGCCGGCTCCAGCGCGGCTGCCATGCGGTGCCGGGCGCCTGGCACCTGATGGGCGTCGTGCTCTCGGCCGGGGGCAGCTTCCAGTGGTTTCGCAACGAGCTAGGCAAGGCCGAAGTGGCTCGGGCAAGGGAGCAGAATGTCGATCCTTATTACTTGCTCAGCGCTGAGGCGGCCATCGTCGGCCCCGGCGCTGAGGGGCTCTTTTTCTTGCCCTATCTGACCGGCGAGCGGACCCCGCACTTCGACCCCGACGCCAAAGGGGGCTGGATTGGACTGACCATTCGCCACGGCCGGCCGCATTTGATCCGGGCCGTGCTCGAGGGAGCCACGTTTGCAATGCGCGACAGCCTGGAAGTGATCCGTGAGATGGGCGTGGGCATCGACCAGGTTCGCCTTTCCGGCGGTGGTGCCCGCAATCCGCTCTGGCGACAAATCCAGGCCGACATTTACGGCACCAACGTGCATACCATGAACTCGACGGAGGGTCCGGCCTTTGGCGCGGCACTGTTGGCCCAGGTGGGAACCGGCGGGTTCGCCTCGGTGCCCGAAGCTTGCGACGCCACCATCCGGAGCGTCGAATCCACGGCCGTTGATCCCAAGGCCAAAGCCTTCTACGATCGAGCCTACGCGATCTATCGCTCGCTCTACCGTGATCTTCACGGTACGTTCCGCGCGATCACTGAGCTGGTGGCGCATCACGCGTGATGGATATGGATCACGACCGCCTTTCTTGAGAACTGTATGCAACGCGCAAGCAGACCGCACTCGAAGTCGAGCCTCGGCGACCGCGGCACGCTGAGCTGGCGTGTCACGGTGCTACTGCTTGGCGGCATCTTGACTCTTCACCTCGCGCTGGCCGAGCGGAGCTTGATCGTTGAAAACCCAACCGTCGACGAAGTGATGCACTTGCCGGCGGGCGTGACCTACTGGCAGAAAAAGACGTTTCGCCTTTACCACCACAATCCGCCTTTGGTGAAGCTCATCGCGGCGCTTCCGGTCGTGCTGTCTGATCCGGTCATGGCTCCGGTCTATCAGCAGGCAAGCTGGACGGCGCCTGAACCCTCTCCGCCAACGTTCTCTCAGACTTTCGCCCGCTTCAACACGGATCGCTACTTCGAACTCTTTCGCCTGGCGCGGATGACCATGCCGCTGTTCTCGGTCTTAGGCGGGTTGGTGGTGTTCCTCTGGTCGCATCAACTTTATGGGAGGGCCGGTGGCCTCTTGAGCCTTTCGCTCTGGTGCTTCTGCCCCAACATCCTGGCGCACTCGCGGCTGGTCACGACCGATCTGGGCGCCACGGCGATGGGCGTGCTGGCAACGTATGGTTTCTGGCTCTATCTGCGGCGGCCATCGTGGCTACGGGCCACAGGCGCGGGCGTCGTCTTGGGGCTCGCGCAGCTTTCCAAGTTCAGCATGCTCCTGCTCTATGCCGTCTGGCCGTTTCTTTGGATCGTGGAAACAGTGGCGACCCGAGAGCGCACCGTCGTGCTTCGGCATGCCACGCGCGGTCTTGCGCACGGTCTATTCATCGTGGTGCTCTCAATCCTGACGATCGACTCGGGCTATCTTTTCGAGGGCGTCGGCATTCCCCTGGGCCGCTTCGAGTTCGCCTCCGGGGCACTCACCCGGCCCGTCGCGCAGGGCATCCGAACTGCGCCTGCGTCCAGGAACGAGCTTTACGCGAGGCTCTGGCCGTTTCGTCAGAACCGGTTCCGGGGCACGATGCTGGAGCGCTTGCCGTCCCCTTTGCCCGAGCATTACCTGCTAGGCTTCGACGAACAAAAGGTCGAGTCGGAGGGCCTTCCCGAGCGCCTTGTCCGCGCCAGCGAAGCCCTACTGGCGAATGATGTCAAACGGGCTCGCCGGGAGCTTGACTCAGCCGACATTGGTGTGCTCGGTTACCCGGTTTACTTGAACGGAGTGGTGCGCGACTCTGGCTGGTGGTATTATTACTTGTGCACGCTGTGTTACAAGGTGCCCGAAGGAATCTGGCTGCTGGTGATTCTGTCGTTTCTGCTGCTCGTACGGCGCCGGTCATGGGAAGCCTGGGCCGATGAAATCTGCCTCGGGACCGTGCCGGTCGTCGTGCTTTTCACAATGAGCCTCCTCACCGACATCAACCTTGGCTTGCGGTATGTTCTGCCGATCGCTCCCTACGTGTTTATTGCCGCGGGCAAGGTGGTTCCGTGGGTCACGGATCTGACCCCGAGATTTCGGCGGCTGGGCCAGGCAATGGTGGCCGGGTGCCTGGGGCTGACCTTGGCCGCGACGCTCTGGATTTACCCTCACTATTTAGCCTACTTCAACTGGATCTCCGGGGGTCCGGACCGCGTGCCGCCGCGCTTGATCGACAGTAACCTCGACTGGGGGCAAGATCTGATCGGCCTGCGCCAGTGGTGTCGTGATCATGCGCCGGGGCAGCCCATCGGACTGGCCTACTTCGGGCAGATCAATCCGACGATCTTCGCGTACCGGGGCGATCCGCTGGACTGGTTTCTGCCGCCGGCCGCACCGGGCACGATGCGGCCGATCATGGAGGATTCCAGTGATCATGCGCCTCCGCTGATCGGACCGGCCAGGCGGCTGGTTCCCGGCTATTATGCCGTAAGCGCCAGTCTCGTTTCCGGTCTGCGCTGGCGCCTTTACGACAGCTCGCCGTTGGCCTGGGAGTCCGCTTGGAGGGCCGAGAACGACGCCTTCGGCTATTTCCGAAAGTTCACGCCCGTGGCGCGGATCGGGCATTCCATTTATGTTTACAAGCTCAGCCGCGAAGACATCTTGAGTGCGAGCATGTAATCCTGCCATCCGTGCCGAGAATCTCTCTTTCTCCCGCCGAAAGAAGGTGCCGCGCAGCGGATGAGGGTCCCGGAGAAGAGAAATAAACAGCCCTGCGCCTCATGCCGTTTCCGTCGCGGCGACGGAACCCAGTCCCAGCTCGGCGATGGCCTGCTGGCGGAGCACGTGCTTCTTGACCTTGTAGGTCGCGGTTCGCGGCAGCGACTTCACGATCGCGACGTACTCGGGAATCTTGAAGTGGGTGATCTTTCCCTGGCAATAGGCGCGAATGGCGTCGGCAGTGAGTACAGCGTCTTCGCGCGGGACGATCCAAGCGGCCACGATCTCGCCGTATTTCGCGTCCGGCAGACCGGCCACGGCGGCCTCGGCGACGTCGGGATGATGATGGAGGAACTCCTCGACCTCGGGTGGATAGATCTTCTCGCCGCCCCGGTTGATGAGTTCCTTGCAACGGCCGACGATGCGGTAGTTGCCGTCCTCGCGGCAGCGGGCCATATCACCGGTGTGCAGCCAGCCCTCCGCGTCGATCGCCTTCGCCGTAGCCGTGGGGTTGTTGTAATAGCCGGCCATCACATTGTGGCCGCGGGTACACAATTCGCCGTCCTCACCCCGTGGTGCTTGTGTGCTGGCGGCCGGATCGACCAGCTTGACCTCGACCCCCGTGATCGGCCGGCCGACGGTCCCGCAGCGAACCTCGATCGGGTCATCCACCGACGTGAACGTGATGATCGGAGAGGCTTCCGTCTGGCCGTAGCCGATGCAGATCTCACGCATGCCCATGCGGCTCTCCACCTCTTCCATGAGCGGCACCGGGCAGGGTGCGCCCGACATGATGCCGGTCCGCAGGTGCGAGAGGTCGAGCGTGTCAAATGTCGGATGCCCGAGCAATGAGACGAAGATCGTCGGCACGCCATAAACCGAGGTGCAGCGCTCGGCGGCCAGCGCTGCGAGCGTCGCGCCTGCGTCCGGCGCCGGCGCCGGTACGACAATCGTCGAGCCGTAGACGACGCAGACGATGGTCCCCAGCACGCAGCCAAAGCAGTGGTAAAACGGTACCGGCACGCAGACGCGATCCTCCGCCGAGTACCGCAGCCGCTGGCCGACGTAGTACGAATTGAGGAGCAAGTTCGCGTGCGAGAGCATCGCCCCCTTGGGAAGACCCGTCGTGCCGGAGGTGAACTGGATGTTGACAACGTCGCGGGATGACACGGCGGTTTCGCGCGACCTCAAGTCTTCCAGCGAGCACGCCGGCCCGGTCACCAGATCGTTCCAGCAGAGCCAGCCCGGCCCAGGCCGATCGCCCAGCGCGATCAGTCGCTTGAGTTCCGGCAGCGCTGCGCAGGACCAGCCGGTGTCGTTGGCGGTCGCGGCCTCAGGGCAAACCGCATGGACCATTCCAACGAAATCTGAGCTCTTGAACGTTCGGCCCACAACGAGCGTCCTCACGTCCGCCATTCGCAGGGCGTCTTCCAGCTCGTAGAGCCGGTAGCCGGGGTTGACGTTCACGAGGACCGCGCCGGTGCGGGCGACGGCAAACTGGGTCACGACCCATTCCGGACAATTCATCGCCCATATGCCCACGTGATCACCGGCCTGAATGCCGAGCGCCATAAGCGCCCGGGCGACTGTATCTACCCGGCGGTCCAGCTCGCTCCACGACCACCGCAGTCCCAGCGCGGGGAAGACGAGCGCATCGCGGTCAGGCTGCGCCGCGACGGTGCGTTTCAGGACAGAGCCGATTGTCTTCCCGCTTACCCAAGGAAGCGTTCCGTCGGGGGCATCGGGCATTGGCTAGTTCCTCTGCAAGAAACTCACGTGTGCGGCTGGGCAAGCTCACGCGTGCGGTTCAGCCCAGCGCGGGGGGCGCTTTTCGAGGAACGCCTGCATGCCTTCCTGGGCTTCCTCGGAAACGCGGATTGCAGCGCTGACGGCCGCGGCCCCGCGCAAGCTTTGGGGCCGGTTCTGAGCCTCATCCAAGAGGCGCTTGATGGTCGCGACCGCCTGCGGTGCAAGGTGAATGCTTTTCTTGCCGATGCGGATGGCTTCGGCCAGACAGTCTTCCGGGGCTGTGACCTGGCTGAGCAGCCCCCACTCGTGCGCCTGACGCGCGGTGATCAGCTCACCTGCCAGCACAAGCTGGCGGGCGCGGCGGTCGCCCAAGCAGCGGGTCAGGTCGTGCATGACGATCGCCGGAACCAGGCCTCGGAGCACCTCGGGATAACCGATGCGGGCGGTGCTCGAGGCGATCACGAAGTCGCAGGCGGCCATGAGCCCCGCGCCCCCCGCCAGAGCATCGCCGTTGAGCGCGGCGAGAGTCGGCTTGGGCAGCGTGTGCAGAGTCTGGACCAGGTCGGCATATTCCTGCAAGGTGACCACCGCGTGCTGTTCGGCCTCCGAGTTGCCCCGCTCACATGCCGCTTCTCTTAAGTCCATGCCCGCGCAGAAGACCGTCCCGGCTCCGGTCAACACCAGTGCGCGGATCTTGGGGTCGTGGCAGGCGCGGTCGAGGTGATCCTCAAGCTCACGCATGAGGGCGCGGCAAAGCGCGTTGCGCCGGTCGGGGCGGTTGAGCGTCAAAATGGCCACCGGACCGTCGTCAGAGCGAAGCACACTGGCGATTGAGTCTATCATGGTCATGCTCGGCCCTCCGCGGCGCTGGTCGGGCAATCGTCCTCCGGGAGGGTCGGGCAATCGTCCTCCGGGACGACCGGGCGATCGCCCTCCGGGACACTCAAACACAGTTCCAGAAGAGCCACGCCCAGCGCCTTACCCTGGGTGTCCAGTCGGAGCGATCGGCTCGCCCCGCCGCCTAAGGCCTTTTCGATCACGAAGTTGAAGGCGCGCAGCCGAGGCAGCTCGTACCGCCGGACTTTGCCGATGCCCAGCCCACGCAGGAAGTCGGCCACGGCTGCATCGGTCAGGTGCGCTCGCAACAGCGCGTAGCTGGCGTCGTCATTTGCGACCACGCCGATGTTGGCGGTGTTTCCCTTGTCGCCGCTTCGCGCGTGCGCCAGTTCCCCCAGCCGCACAGATTGCTTGTCTGCGCCCATCTTTAGACGGTGCCTCCCAGGGAGCAAGTCTCCGGCCCTTGTGTGACGCGGGCCGCGGCCCAGGCCGAGGCCGCGTTGATCTCCACCATCGGGCAGACGAGCGACCGCGGCAAGAGCGCCGGCCAGTAGCCCAGAGCCGGCCGGGGCACGGGCCGTCCCGACGCGTAGCCAACGATTCCCGGCGGACCGGAGGTGGCCAGGGGTGCTAACTCGCGGCAGAACCGCTCGACGGCCGCGCGGTCTTCGTGGCGTACGCTCACGCGCAGGATCACTTCGCTGGGGCTCTCACGCGGTCGGATGACCTGCGGCACGATGTCACCAGCGCCCAGGCATTCCACCAGTGATTCAGCGAATGTGAACCCCGCGCGGGCCACTCGCTGTAGCACCAGCGCGCCGGCGGCGCGTGCCTTCTTCTCGGCATCGCGGCCGACGACGCCGAGCGAGCCAGTGGCTGTCCAGCCGTCGCGATAGACGATCGCGAGCTTGAGTCGATCCGACGGTGCCCGTCCCGTGGCTCCCTGGATCTCGACCCGATCGGGCCCCTGCTCCGCGACCGAGAGCGTGGTAAAATCGACGTCGACATCCGGCGTGCGGTACCGCGCGGGATCGTCAATCTCATAGAGCAGTTGCTCGGTGACCGTCCCCACCGTGACAGCGCCCCCACTCCCTTCTGGCTTGGTAATGATCGAGGAGCCGTCACTGGCGACCTCGGCAATCGGATAGCCGATGCCAGCCAGATCGGGTAGATCGGCCCAGGCGTGCCAGAGGCCGCCGGTGGCCTGGGCGCCACATTCGATCGCGTGTCCGGCAACGCTCGCGCCGGCCAGGAGATCGTAGTCGGTCCACGACCACCTGTGCTGATGCGCCGCGGGACCCAAGCAGAGCGATGCGTCGGCCACGCGGCCGGTGAGCACGAGCTGCGCCCCCGCGTCCAGGCTGTCCGTGATGGGGCGCGCGCCGAGATACACATTGGCGCTCTGCATCCGGTCGGCCACGGCTGAAAGCGGCTCACCAGTCTCGATGTGATCAAGCGCAATGCCGCTTTCTTGCCACTCAAGTAGTTGGTCCAGCACGTCGTCGCCCCGGACGACGGCGATTGGCAGCTCGCCCATCCCAGCGGCTTCCAGGACCTTGCCGCATGCCACGGCACAGGCCTCCGGGTTTAGCCCGCCTGCATTGGTGATGATTCGCAGGCCCTCCTGGGCGCGCAGGCTGGGAACGAGCCGCTCCAGGGTCCCCGGAAAGTCGTCAATGAAGCCCGCCGCGGGGTTCCGTGACCGCTTGTGGGCGAGAATCGCCAGAGTGAGCTCGGCGAGATACTCGAGCGTCAAGACGTCCACCGCGCCACTTTCGGCCAAACGGACCGGAGCGTCGAGGTTGTCGCCCCAGAACCCCGCGCCGTTGCCAATCTTGATGGGTGGTTTCGTTCCGGCCGGCACGACTGGCTCCCGGGGTGATCAATTGGAGACTCTTGGGGATTCTCGCAAGCGGCCAATTCTACGGGAATAGAGTCTCGAAGTTTTTCAGTGCGTTCTCGACGAAATACTTCAGGCGGCGCCCGGCAGTTGTTTCGTTCCAATCCAGCCATTCAAGAAAAGTGTAACTCAGCGGTCCGGTTGTCGGCATGTTCGGTGGCCAGGGATACTCGGGATTGGGACCATTGTTTCCTCCTCCTGGGGCAAGATTCTGAAGTCGCAGGGCCAGAGTGAAGATCGAATCTTTCCGATCGTTGAATCCTCGCGGGTGTCGATAGCCGAACATTTCGTGAAAGTCGCTCCGTAGCGACAGGGCCCGAATGAAAGGCTCAAACTTGTCGTGTTTCAGTCCCGGAGAGACGCCTCCTCGCCACATGTAGGCCTTGGCCAGCTTTTCCGTGCACATCTGGGGGTAATGCAAGCGATGGCAGGCGTTCTGTTTAGCCAAGCATTTGTAAATTTCATAATCGGATCGAGCCTGGTCAAGAAAGAGGCGCTGCGCCGTATTCAGAGGCACGGCTAGCTCCTCGTGAAGGTCTGACTATCCTTGAGGTCCCAACCTTTTGGTAGAAGACCCACGTCGCGCTGAATCCGCTCCCACTGGTCTCGTGTCACATCGGCGACTAGCACGGTGAAGGGGAGGTTGAAGCTCTCGGGAGTGAAATCGAGAGGTTCGATCAAGTCATCCTCCGGAGGATGAAGGAACCGGTTAACCTCCAGCAGTCGAATTTCGCCAGCCGGGGCGCCTGCTGGAAGGTAGACAACCCGCTCGATCGCCGCATCCGTTTCCATGTGCCTAAGTGCAAGCCACTTAGCAAACTGGCTCGGCGTCGTCCCAAGGTCCGGCCTAGCCAATTCGGCCCTATCTGCCAGATCACGGCGGCGCTCGAACGCCGAGTTGATCACATTTTGCAGCGTGGCCGGGTCAAGCTCCGTGAGCGCCTGAATGAGTTCTTCCAGATCGGGCATGTCTCGGCCTCCGAAGTTCTCGAGCTGGGCGGGACCGTCTCCCAAGAGAGAGCGAGCGAAGGCATGCCGCGATTTGGCAAGAACGCTCGCCTGATGATGCAGGGGGCATTCCGTCACTCGTCCATCCAATATCATCATCGGAGAACGACTCAGGACCCGTCAAGCGGCGGCATCACGCTCGCCTCCGCGTGGCCTCACGGCCGCACCCTCTCGGCTTGGGGCGAAAGCAAGAGCGTCAGCTCGGAAACCGTGAACCGGCAGGGACGGTTGTCAGGCTGAATCCGGATTCGCGTCACGATGTCGTCGATCCAGATGGTCGTAATCTGGTCCTTGCCGCCATAGAAGTTCCAGTTGGAATATTGCTGGTCGGCCGGGTAGGTCTCCTGGCCGGGCCGTTGCCAGGCCAAGCGAAACCGAGATGGGGTCCCGTCCGGGCTTTCGAGCGTGAACCGCATCCGGATCCCGCAGACCTATGAGGGCGCAGGCAGGTCGAAGATGCACCACGAATCGGGGTTCTTGATATCCACGTGGAATTCGCCACGGCGATTACCATGACCGCTCTGGGGCTCGGGCCCGAGGCGAACTGCCTGCTCCGTGACGCTCATCGCGGGGATTGTCGAGATGGCGGGCAATGCTTCGGTTCCGAACATGGTGGGCCGCGTCTCGGTTTCAGTAGGGCCACGTCACTTGGCGAGCCCATTCTACAACAATCGGAGCAACTTTCCGGCTGCTCGAGGGTAGGCAACGGGCGAGCGGGTAACGGGTCGCGAAAATCGAACCGGGTTGCCTTTCTGTACAAGCTGACGTTAAGGTGGCAAAAACATTTCGGGAACGGCGCCACGGGAAAAGACAGCGAGGCAACCATGAGCCCGGGCACAATCGGGTCGGATCAGGACGCGAGCAAATCTGCCACGACGATTGCGACGGAGGTCCCCGGCACGCCCGCACCGCCGGAGGCGCCGACACAGAAGCTCACCTACCAGGTGATCTTGCGGCACCTCGCGAAGTTCCGCGACGGCGCGCGCGCGGTACTCGATCTCTTCGAGTCCCATGCACCGGCAACGGGCCGGACCGACGTGAAGTCGCAAGAACCTCTTCTTGCGCCTGCGCCGGCTGCCGCGCCCAAGCCGGAGCCCGAGCTAAAGTTTCCTTTGCAGATGCGAATCGAGCGGCACATGGCAAGCGTGGACCGGGCCCTCGAGCAGATTCGCGACCTCAATCCCGAACTCCGCAAGAAGGTGGACCTTCCCCCGGAGGTTCGCGACAAGATCCTCGCCAAGGAGCGAACGATTCATGACATCGTCGCCGCTGAGCTGCACTTCTGGGCCGCCACGATCGAGAACTCGCCTTTAGACAAGTTCGACGAGGTCGAGCAGAAGTGGATCCAGAGGATCATTCGTCTGGCGACCATCATCGGCGTCGACGCGGATCACAAGGAGCACCTCGATTTCCTCATGGAATGGGCCTCGCAAGAGCACGCATAAGGACGCCCGCGGTACGCACCCATCGGCCGCCGCACTTGCTTGCGGCTCGGTCATCTCCCCCACGCTTCGCCCCCCTGCAAAGTGGGGGTCAGGGGGATGTGATCAGCACCCTCACCGGCTTCCTTGCCGACGTCGGCTCATCGCTCCTCACGAACTGGCCGATGCTATCGCTCTGGCTCTAGCTCTGGCGTCCACCCCGACCCTTCCGGCACTGGCGTCCCCTGAGGCATCCCTTCACTCCACCCTAGGTGCCCTTTCCGGCTCTTTGTTTTCAATGACCCGACAATGGGCTAGGAAGTCAGGGATTACCTGCAGAATCCTCCGCGTTTCTAGCCGCCTGTCGGGTCGTTGTTTGTTTTACGCGCCCTCCTTTGTGTGAGTTACGAAAGCATCACTCTTCGTGTCACTTCGCTCCGCGACAGGAACGATCCAGAGTGCCGGAGAGGACGTTGCACCAAACGGGCGGGTTGGGAAAGATCACGCCCAAAGGCAAGAACGAGGGGTTGTGAGGGATGTACGGGCGTAAGGAAGGGTGAGTGACCATGTCTTGTCGCGCGGCTCGCTTTGGACGAGAATAGGCGAGTCGATTGACTCAGGAGTGCTATGGGAGGCCTGCCCCATCATGAGTACGGTCACATCCCCACGCGCAGCCGTCATTTTGTACCCGTTGTACCCGGAGGACGACGGGCAGCCCATGGCGGAAAACTCGCTCCAGTTTCAGTGGATCGTGACCATCAAGGAAGGGCTCGATGCGCTCTTCCGGAACGATCCTGACGTTTTTGTCGCGGGCGATATGCTGTGGTATCCGGTGGAAGGAGAGCCGAAAATCCGCATCGCACCTGACGCCATGGTCGTCTTCGGCCGGCCCAAGGGTCATCGGGACTCCTACCGGCAGTGGGAAGAAGCGGGCATCGCGCCTCAGGTGGTCTTCGAGGTCCTTTCGCCCGGCAATCGTTACGGCGAGATGATCCGCAAGTATGAGTTTTACAAGCAATACGGCGTCGATGAGATCTATTTCTACGACCCCGATCGCGGAACGCTGGAAGGCTGGCGGCGGAGCGAGGAAGGGTTGATCGAGATTGCCGAGATCAGTGGCTACACGAGCCCTCGCCTGGGGATTCGGTTCGAACCTGGCGACGGCCCGGACAGTCTCAAGATCATCGGACCGGATGGTCGGCCTTTTACAACGTACCAGGAGCTTTTTGAGGAGCGCGAGGCGGAGCGCCAGCGCGCATCAGCCGAGGCCGCCCGTGCCGATGCCGAGCACGAGCGTGCCGAGCGGCTGGCGGCAAAGCTGCGTGAGTTAGGTATCCAGCCGGAATGAGCCGGCGAGGGAAGAAACGGACCACGGGACCCGCGCGATTCTGCGATCTGAAATTTGCATTCCGCGATCTGCTCTCGCGGGACTATCGCTTACGTTTCCGGTTCCGGATCTGGCGGTAGTTTACATCCCTGGCTAATGAGCAATGGTCGTGATGAGCTGGAGGTAGGGCAAGAGGACAGCCAGGATGATGAACAAAACGATTCCACCCAGAAACATGATCAAGATCGGCTGGATGAGCTGGCCCATGTTCTTGACCATGAGCGAGACCTGCTCTTCGTAGTCGTCGGCCAGGTGGATGAGTGACTCGGGAATCCGGCCGGTTTCCTCGCCCGATTGGAGCACGGCGATGACGTCGGAGGGGAACTCACCGCTGGGCGCCAGCGCGACACTCAGTTCTCGGCCGTTTAAGACGCTCGGCCGGGTGTCGCGGACAGCCTGCCGCATCGGGTTCATCGACAGCACGTCGGCCG
The DNA here is from genome assembly GCA_052146555.1 of Isosphaeraceae bacterium. Classification (GTDB taxonomy): domain Bacteria; phylum Planctomycetota; class Planctomycetia; order Isosphaerales; family Isosphaeraceae; genus Aquisphaera. The sequence continues at coordinate 29,720 of JBKQMU010000169.1, read as the reverse complement.
TCAAGTTGATGGACGTGCCGTAATCCAGTCCGGCGTCCAGGAGCGTCGAGAGCGTGCGCGCAAAACGGCTGGTATCCAGCTTCCGGAAGAGCGATCCGAAGACGGGCAAGCGGAGGATGACCCGGTCGATCAGGGCTTTACCGGCTGCTGTCTTGTAGAACCGCAAGAGTAAGAAAGGCGCGGCGACAACAACAACGGGTACGAGCCACCAGCCTGTGCCTTGCATGAAGTCGCTGAAGGCCAGTAGCGCGCGGCTGGGCCAGGGAAGCTGGGCCTTCTTGTTGAAGTCGCGCAGCAAGCTGGCGAACATCGGCAGCAAGACATAAGTGATAAGCGCAATGACACCGCCGGCGATGAGCAGCACGATGACCGGATAGATCATCGCCGAGCGCGCCTGGCGGATCAATCGCTGGCGTGCTTCGTAATGATGGCCCATCATCCGCAGCGTCTCAGGCACGCCGCCGCGCGCCTCAGCCGCGCGGATCATGCTCAGGAACATGGTGCCGAAGGCCTGAGGCTCGCGGGCCATGGCCTCTTCGAGCGTCGATCCACTCTTGATAGCCACCGCGAGCCGGCCAATTGCCGGGGCCAAGGGCGAGAGGGCAAACTGCTTCTCGAGGCCCGCCAGTGCTCGGCTGTAATCGACGCCGGCGTGCAAGTACGAGGCAAACTGGCGGCAAAACTGGGCGAGCTGCCCCGAGCTGACGCGGCCGAAGAAGATCCGCTCGAAGAACTTGGCTCCCGGCGCCAGACGCTCGGTGTCTCGAGTCGATGTGGAATCAGAGACCGGCCTGGAGGACCTTCTTCGCCCCGCAGACGCTTCACCGGACCTCGGGCCGGATCCAGATCCCGGCGCGGACCCTCCCGGGTTAGGCCGGAACGTCGACTCCTCCCGATCGCCGCTTTTGCCTCCAGGCCGGGGACGGTCTCGCGGCCCCGGTGCACGCGGCGGGAGGGGGCCGAGGTCGTCAAAGTCTTGACTCATGGGTGTTCTCCTCGCCACGAAAGCTCGGCCGGCCGGCCAGGCGCAGGGTCCTGATCAGAATCCGTCGGGCCGCCACTTCAGCACGGGGGTCTTGGCGGCCTTGACCTCGTCCGGGCGGCTCACCGGAGTCGAATGAGGCGCTTCATGCAAAAGCCCGGGGTCTTCGGTGGCGATCTGGCGGAGAGCCCGGGCGAACGCGTCGAGTGTCTCGCGACTCTCGGTCTCGGTCGGCTCAATCATGAGCGCTTCGGCAACGATGAGCGGGAAATAGACCGTTGGCGCGTGGAAGTTGAAGTCGATCAGCCGCTTTCCGATGTCCATCGCGCGGATGCCTCGCTCTTTGGCCAGCGTGCGAGCGGACGCGACGAACTCGTGCATGCAGCGGCTCCCAAATGGCACCGGATAGATGTCTTTGACCAGCGAGAGCACGTAGTTGGCGTTGAGCACGGCATGCTCGGCCACACGCTTGAGTCCCTCGGGACCCTGGCTGCGGATGTAGCAATAGGCGCGGAACAGGACGCCGGTATTGCCGAAGAACGAACGCACGCGGCCGATGGTCCGAGGCCGGTCGCAATCGAGGAAGTACGAGCCGTCGGACCGGCGGCCAACCAAAGGCACAGGCAAGTAAGGTGCCAGATGATCGCGCACGGCAATCGGCCCTGCGCCCGGGCCGCCGCCGCCATGCGGGCCGGAAAACGTCTTGTGCGGGTTGTAATGCATTAGGTCCACTCCCATGTCGCCGGGACGCACCGCCCCCAGAATCGCGTTCATGTTGGCGCCGTCGAGATAGAGAAGTGCGCCTTGGTCGTGGACCATCTGGGCAATTTGGCCGATTTGAGGGTCGAAAAGCCCTACTGTATTGGGGTTGGTGATCATGAACACGGCGGTTCGCTCGCTGAGCCGGGCGGCAAGGTCGCTCATGTCGACGACGCCACTGCCGTTACTCTTGATCGTGACTGCCTCGAACCCAGCCAGATGGGCTGAGGCCGGGTTGGTCCCGTGGGCACTGTCGGGCACGAGGACTTCCGTCCGCTTTTGCCCCTGCTCGCGGAAGTGTGCCGCCGCGACCAAAAGCGCGGTGAGCTCGCCATGGGCGCCCGCGGCCGGCTGCAAGCTGACTGCGTGCAGCCCGGCGATCTCGGCCAAGTAGAGCTGCAGCTCGTGGAGGATGGCCAGCAGTCCCTGGAGAGTTTCCTCGGACTGATAGGGATGCTGGGCCGAGAGCCCCGGCAAGCTCGCCAGCCGTTCGTTCCGCTTGGGGTTGTACTTCATTGTGCACGAGCCCAGCGGGTAGAAATTGGCGTCGATCGCCATGTTCAACGCCGAGAGGTTCGTGTAATGCCGGACGACGTCGAGCTCGCTGAGCTCAGGCAAAGGAGGGCCCGACGCCGCCTGGTGAGCGGAGGGAATCAGGTCGTCAAGCGGCCGCTGCGGAACGTCGCATTCCGCGAAGATCGCCGTGCGGCGGCCGGGGCGGCTGGATTCGAAGAGCAGGCGGGGCGGGTCGAGTTTGTACATCGGAAACCATGAACTCCCATGTCAATCGAAAAGATCGGCCACCGCGCACGTGAAGCCGGGCAGACAATCGCCACCGTCCAGGAAATCGCTGGCGCCAAGCGTCCGCGGCGGCAGATCACCCACATGAACTGTGACGGTCCGGTCGCTGGGCTCGACGACCCAGACGATGCGAGCACCAGCCGAAAGCCAGGCGGCAACCTTCTCGGCAACCTCCGCGGGACGATCGCTGGGGGAAAGGACCTCCACGGCAAGGTCGGGGGCGAAGGGAACGTGCCGCTCGGGGTCCTTGATTTCGGCGAGCCTCTCCTGGCGCACGAACGAGACGTCAGGTCCACGGACCGTATCGGGGTTTCGCTCGATGAGGAAACCCGTTTCGGCCGCGTAGATGTCTCCCAGGCGATGCGTCTTCACGAAATTGGCCAGCAAGCGGCCGATCTCGGCCGCGATTTTTCCGTGTCGTCCGCCTGGCAGAGGCATCGTGGTGACCTCCCCACGAATCAGCTCGTGGAGCATCCCGTCATCGGGCATCATGAGGAATTCGAGAGCGGTCATCGGACGAGTGTTGATCGACATGCTTGGTTCCCCTCCGCGTGACCCAGCCAGCCGCCTCCATCCCCAAAACTTCCGCTCAAACCTGACGCAAGGCGTGGGCATAGGCAGCCGCCAGGCCGTCGATCTGGGCGCGAGTGCGCTTCTCGGTGACGGCGATCAGGATGCAGTCGGCCAGATCGGGATACCATCGCTTTAGCGCAATGCCCCCGTGATAACCCTGGCGGCCGACGTGCTCGAGCACGGCGACCGGGTCTTTCTGGGATCGAACCACGAATTCCTTGAAGAAAGGGCCGGCAAAGGCTATTGAAAGTCCCGGCACACTCGAGAGCGCCTCCGCGGCGTAGTGAGCCTTGCGGGTCGAGAGCTCCGCGGCCTGGTGCAGCCCGGAGGGTCCCATCGCTGCCAAGTAAATGCTGGCACGCAGCGCGAGCAGGCCCTGATTGGTGCAAATGTTCGAGGTCGCCTTCTCGCGGCGAATGTGCTGCTCGCGCGTTTGCAAGGTCAGGACCCAGCATCGCGTGCCGCGGCGGTCGGTGGTCTGGCCGACGATGCGGCCGGGCATCTTCCGGATGTAGTCCTCGCGGCAGGCCATGATACCCAGGTAAGGACCGCCGTAAGAGATCGGGTTGCCCAGGCACTGCCCCTCCGCCACGACGATATCCGCGCCATAATGGCCCGGCCGGCGCAACAGCCCCAGGCTGATCGGATCGACGCTGACGATCGCCAGGGCCCCGCGGTCGTGGACCAATTTCACCAGCGACTCGATGTCTTCAAGCTGACCGAAGAAATTGGGATACTGGAGCACGACCGCCGCGGTCTCGTCGGAAAGAGCGCTCGCTAAGGCCTCATACTCGGTCACTCCGCCACGCGCGGCAACCGTCACGAGCTTCGGCTCCAGATGCGCGAGAAAAGTGGCGGCGATCTGGCGGTATTCGGGATGAACGGTCTCGGGGATGATGACGCGTCCGAACCGGCGGGTGATGGACAGGGCCATCAGAAGCGCCTCGGAGACGGCCGAGCCGCCGTCGTAGAGGCTGGCATTGGAAACGTCCATCCCCGTAAGCTGGGTGATCAGCGTCTGATACTCGAACGTCGCCTGCAGCGTCCCCTGGCTGGCCTCGGCCTGATAGGGTGTGTAGGACGTGTAAAACTCACCGCGCGAGGCGAGGTTATCGACCACCGCCGGAATGAAATGGTCATAAGCCCCTGCCCCGAGAAAACAGACCCGCTGGTCGGCCCCCTGGTTTTGCGCGAGCAAGCCCGCCACGTGATCGGTCAGCTCGAGCTCGGCCAGCGCGGGCGGGATATCCAGCGGCCGATTCAGCCGGAATTCCGGCGGCACCATGGCAAAGAGCTGTTCGAGCGAGTTCAGCCCGATCGATTCGAGCATGGCGCGGATGTCGTCCGGAGTGTTGGCGATGTAGGCCATGAGGGCGCAAGTCCGAAAACCAAGGTCCGCAAGCGAACCAGCAACGCACAACGATCGCACCGCGACCGTGACAGTATTCCGTTGTAGACAAAAAGAACCGAAACAGCCAGAGGAGGAAGAGACACAAGGGCATGTTCGCTTGATCCCGTGCGGCCGGGCAGTGCGCCCTGCTGCTGATCTACGGAGAGGCCGAGGCCCTCATTCCTTCTCCCGCCGGGAGAAGGTGGCCGAAGGCCGGATGAGGGGCGGTCACAGGCCAGGGCAAACACCGAAGACCCCTCATCCGCCCCTACGGGGCACCTTCTCCCCTGGGGAGAAGGCATGGTAGCGGCAGCTCTTCTCGAAAGCTCTATGCAAAGCGCAAAAGAGCCGCCTCAGTGGGCTTCCTCGGCCACTTTGCGTTCGTAGGCGGCATGATCCAAGAGCGCCGACGTCGCGGAGGGATCATCGACCCGCAGCTTGATCAACCAGGCCTCGCCGTAGGGGTCTTCGGCCAGAAGCTCGAGGTTCTCCGCCACGGCCGTGTTGACCTCGATGACCTCGCCGGCGATCGGCGCGTACAGATCGCTCACGGCCTTGACGCTCTCGATCTCCCCGAAGCTCTTGCCCGCGGCCAGACGAGTTCCCACCGGGGGCAGCTCGATTGCAATCAAGTCGGTGAGCTGATCGACGGCAAAACGCGAAATGCCCACCGTCGCGGTCGTGCCGTCAACATACACCCACTCATGAGTCGGAGAGAACCGGAGCTTCGCTGGGTCCATGAGCGCTAGTCCTTGAATCAGGTACCCGAAACATGTCCTTTGTATTCTGTAATTTGAAATCCGCAATCCACAATCTGTCGTCGTCCCGATTCATCCCTTGGTCTAGGGTTTGCGGCGATAAAACGGCAGCGGGACGACCGTGGCTGGCTCAACCTGGCCGCGGACGTCGACTTCCAGCGTCTTGCCGAGGGCTGCGGCGGTGGGCTCGACTGCGGCCATGGCCAGGCTTGCCTGGAGCGTCGGGGCGAAGGTCCCCGAGGTGACCGTGCCGACGCCGCGGCCGGCATCAAGCACGGCCGCTCCCTGCCGCGCAATCCGCTTGCCCGCCAGCCGCAGGCCAATGCGCGTTTGCCCCGGGTTCTGCTTCCAGGCCTGAAGCGCGGATCGCCCCAAAAACTCGCCCTTCTCGAGCTTCACAGCCCACCCGATGCCGGCAGCGAACGGGTTGGTCGCCGCCGACAGCTCGTGGCCGTAAAGCGGCATCGCGGCCTCGAACCGGAGGGTGTCACGGGCGCCAAGTCCACACGGTAAGATGCCCTCGGCCTGGCCTGTCACCAGGATCGCTCGCCAGATGCGCTCGGCCTCTTGTGCCGGTATGATCAGCTCGTAGCCGTCCTCGCCGGTATAGCCCGTCCGGCTGATCACGGCCGTCACGTCGGAAAGCAGCCGTCCCGTGGTCAGATGATAATACTTCACCGGTTCCAGCGGCTGGTCGAAGAGCGGCTGCAAGACGGCCAGAGCCCGCGGCCCTTGCACCGCGATCATGGCCGTATCCAGCGTCCGGTCGTGAAAGTCACCTTCGGCACCTTGACGATGGCTTTCCAGGCGCTCCACCACGGCTGATCGGTTCGACGCGTTGCAGACAAGGTAATAGCCGTACTGGTGACGACGATAGACGAGGATGTCGTCAATCAGCCCCCCGGCGTCGTTGGCCATCAAGCTGTATTGAATTTGGTCTAGTGAGAGCTTCGCGACATGGTTGGTGGTGACTCGCTCGAGCCAGTCGAGCATGCCCGGGCCGTCGAACGTCAGTCGGCCCATATGACTGATGTCGAAGGCCCCGACGCGCTTGCGCACCGCCTGATGCTCCTGCACGATCGTCGAATATTGCACCGGCATGAGCCAGCCGCCGAACTCGACGATCCGGCCACCATGTGACTGGTGCCAGTCGAAAAGAGGAGTTTTCCGTAGTGACGGATCAGCCATGACGCTCTTTCGATGAGGAAAATCACCCACGCGGCCCGCGCCAGGCGAAATTTTAGCACACCGAGAACCACCAGGAACACCCCGAGCACCGCGGCCATCGCTCCCAGCTCGCGGTCGGGTGGCTGGGGCGGAGTCCGCGACGCCCCAGCGCGCTGGCCTGGGCTCTGGGGCATCGCTTCGCTTAGCCCCAGCCACCCAGGTGCGCGTACCGAGCGAGGGTGAAATAAGGTTTTAAGTGTCAAAAGTCCCCGGATACCCCTTTCGACCCTTTTTTACTTATTTCACCCTGGGGTCCCCGCGCGCTTTGCCCGGGCCCTCCTTTCCCCGATCATCGCCGGCGTAATCCCGTATACGGGATAATTTGCCGATTGTCCAGCATGGATGGGATCAGCAATAGCGTAAACTAGAGAAGATATCCCTTCTACGTGGCCATTTCCGCCCCTCCCGCGATTGGCGCTGGAGTGGGTTGAACCTTACGGAAGAGCCATAGGATCGATGAGAGCAACCGATGAAAGCACAGGCGATGGGGCATGTGGACCGGGTCTTAAGCGTCCTGCAAGCGGCCGGCTGCGCGCCGGAGCGGACGGAAATGGGTCACCATATCGCGCGTTGCCCGGTTCATCAGGGCCCGGAGAAGAGCCTGGTGATTCAACAATTCGCGGCCCGCGGGCCGGTGTTTGTGTGCTGTTCTGGGGGGGGCGGCCAGGGCGAGCCGGGGTGCACGACCGAGGCGATCGTGGCGGCTTTGGGACTGCGGCTGGAGGATCTGAATATTCAGGCACAGGAGGAGTTTGCCCAGGAGACGGGGGCCCGCAGGCCGGCGCGGAGGCCTGCCGACGCGATGGCTGGGGAAGTCCCCATCGTCCCGCCCCGGTGGCCCAAGCCGCCAGCGGAGGTCGCCTTCGGTGGCTTAGCCGGTGAGGTGGTCCGGCTTATTGAGCCAGCCACCGAGGCCGATCCGGCGGCTCTGCTGTTGCAACTCTTGGTCGGCTTTGGCAACGCCATCGGCCGGGGGCTGAACGTCCTGGCCGATGCTCATCGCCACCACGCCAACGAATACGTGGTGACCGTCGGCGAGACGTCCCGCGCCCGCAAGGGGACCGCCTGGCGCCAGGTCCGGGCTTTTTTGGTGCACATCGATCCGGTGTGGGCCGAGCGCAAGATCGGCAGTGGGCTCTCCAGTGGCGAGGGCCTGATCTGGGAAGTCCGGGACCCGATCACCGATTGCGACACCCAGACCGGCGGGCCCGCCAGCGGCGACCGCGGCGTTGCGGACAAGCGGCTCCTGATCGTCGAGGGGGAGTTCGGTCGGGTGCTGCGGGTCTTGGCCCGCGAGGGCAACACCCTCTCGGGGGTGCTGCGCTTGGGCTGGGACGGTGATGACTTGCGCACCATGACCAGACAGAGCCCCCTGAAGGCCACCATGGCGCATCTGAGCCTGGCCGGGCATATCACCCAGCACGAATTGGCCAAGTATCTCTCGGACGTCGAAGTCTTCGGCGGCCTGGGCAACCGGATCCTCTGGGCGGCCGTCAAGCGGTCCAAGATCCTGCCCCGTCCCGCGCCGCTGGAGGAGGCATCCATCAGCCGCCTGGGCAGCCGCCTGGCCGTGGCGGCCCAGCTCGCCCGCACGGCAGGGGAGGCGGGCTGGACGAGCACGGGCCTGACGCTCTGGGAAAGCAGCTATGGCCGTCTGACCGAGGATCGCCCCGGGCTCTGGGGGGCCATCACCGCCCGCGCTGAGGCCCACGTCCTGCGGCTGGCGCTGCTCTACGCGGCCCTGGACCGCTCCGCGGAGATCGCCGATACCCACCTGCACGCCGCGCTGGCGCTGTGGCACTATTGCGATCAGTCGGCCGCCCTCCTCTTCGGCGCGGCGGTGGGCGATCGCGCCGCCGACGCGATCTTGGAGGCCCTCCGGCAAAACGCCCAGGGAATGACCCGCACCGAGATTCGCCGCGGCGTCACGCCGCACAACATCAGCGCCGCGACGCTGGCACGGGCGCTGGGACTGCTCCTCCGCTTCCAACTCATCCGCCAAGAAATCTCCGCCACCGCCGGACGCCCCGCCGAACGCTGGTTCGCCGCGGCGCTCCCCTGACCCCAGGGTGAAATAAGTAAAAAAGGGTCAAAAGGGGTACCCGGAGGACTTTTGACCCTTAAAACCTTATTTCACCCCCCAGATTCGGCCCCGACCGCTCGACTTGGAATTCTCCCTCCAGCACTCAAGTTTCCTTGCTCTAGGGGCCGGGCTGTTAGATCATAGATGCTCCGTGGAAACGTGGATGATCAAGAGCAAAGCGAGGACTTGCCCGTGGCCGCAGCGCGATGGCGGCTTTTGCCGTTTGATTCGGGGCGAATTGCGGCTCTTGCTCGCTCGGCCCGGATCTCGCCTTTGGTCGCGCAGCTCCTGCTCAACCGCGGCATCGATGAGCCCGAGGCAGCGCAGGCATTTCTGCAGGCAAAACTCGGGAACCTGAACGACCCGGAAACACTACCCGGGGTGGTCACCGCGGCCGACCGAATCGTCCGCGCCATCGCGGCGGAGCGGCCGATCGTCATCTACGGTGATTATGACGTCGACGGCGTCTGTGGAACCAGTCTGCTCTGGGCCTGCCTGCGCTTGGCCGGCGCCCGCCACGTGCATTATTACATTCCGCACCGGGTCGAGGAGGGTTACGGCTTAAGCGCTGAGGCCATGCGGCGACTGGCCGGGTCGCTCCAGGAGCCGCTCCTCATCACGGTCGATTGCGGCATCTCGGCCGTGGCCGAGGCGGAGCTGGCGCGCGAGCTGGGCGTCGAGCTGATTGTCACCGATCACCACACGATCGGACAGGAGCTGCCGGCGGCCGACGTGCTCGTGCATCCTCGACTTCCTGGCAGCAGATATCCCTGCGGCGATCTCTGCGGCGCGGGCGTGGCGTTCAAGCTTGCCTGGCAGATCTGCAAGAGCTTTGGTGACGGCAAGAAAGCCTCGCCGCACCTGCGCGATTTCCTGATCCGGGCGCTGGGACTGGTCGCCCTGGCGACAGTTGCCGACGTGGTCCCCTTGGTGGGCGAGAACCGCATTCTCGTGCGCCATGGCCTTGCCGGCATCAAGGCGGCCCCCATGCCTGGCCTGTACGCATTACTTAAGGTCTCCGGCTGCCTGGACAAGTCGCGGCTGACGACCGGGATGGTCGGCTTCAGCCTGGCCCCGCGGATCAACGCGGCTGGCCGGCTGGAACGGGCCATGCGCGCCGTGGAAATGCTGACCACCGACGACGAAGCAGAGGCCTTCGAGATCGCCACCGAGCTAGATTTGGTCAATGCCCGCCGCCAAGAGCTCGAGCGCGCGATCGTCCAGGAGGCGCAGGAGATGATCCGCGAGCGGGGTGGGCTCGGAGATCGCGGCGCCATCGTTCTGGGCAAGAAGGGCTGGCATGCCGGCGTGATCGGCATCGTGGCCAGCCGCTTGGTTGAAATCTACAATCGCCCGGCGGTGATTGTGGCCTTCGGCGACGAGTTCGCGCAGGGCTCGGCTCGGTCGGTTCCCGGCTTCAACCTTTACGAGGCGATTCGAGATTGCTCCGAGGGGCTTCTCGCTTTTGGCGGCCACGCCGCGGCCGCGGGGCTGAAGCTCACCGAGAGCCATTTCCCGATCTTCGCAGGGCGGTTCGAGGAGCATTGCCGCAAGACACTCGAGCCGGAGCAACTTCAGAAAAAGCTGTTCATCGACGCCGAGGTGCCATTGGGCGTCCTCACCCTGAGCGTGGTCGAGGAAGTCGAGAAGCTCGAGCCCTACGGGATTGGCAACCCGCGGCCGCTCCTTCTGGCCACGGGAGTACAGGTGGTCGGTTCGCCGCGGCTGGTGGGCGAGCAGAAAAATCACGTGCAGCTTCGCCTCTTGCAGGGCAACACCCAGCACAAGGCCATCGGCTGGAACATGGCCGAGAAGACGCGGGCTCTCGAGCCTGGCACGATCTGCTCGATTGTCTTTCATCCCTGTATCAATGAATGGAACGGCCGCAGGGAAGTTCAGCTCGAACTCAAGGATCTGACCGTCCAGGTCGATCAGGCCGCGGCGGAGCCTTCAGTCGGCACCGCCGCGGTGTGAAACGCGCGACCTTGCTCGGAAGGGAAGCCGGGTGGTTGTGGTGAAGCGAAGCGACACCACAGTAAGGCTGTCGACTGGGCCCTTGGCTATGCCAATTGGCGCATTCTGCCCCAGCCACCCGGGGACCATTCTGGCGTAGTCGGGCAACTGTGTAGGATCACTGCCCCAGCAGCGTGGCGATCAAGCCCGGCGGCTTGGTGCCGGGAACAATGACCCGGTCGCCAGGGAAAAGCTGATAGTTCGTCAGGGTGTCGCCCCGTTCGCGAATGCCGCACCAGTCAATGCGCAGCACCTGGTCGCACTGACCCGGCGGATGCGGCCGGACCAGATACGCCTTCTCAGGAAGGCTGTTGGATTTCAGCCCGGCTTGCAAGATTGCATCCAGCACGGTCTCGTTGCCCTTGATCGGGACTGGTCCCTCGTGGGCCACTGCACCCATCACGTAATAATGCTTGCTCTGGACGCTCGCTAGCCGAACCGAGACCCTGCACGGCTGGTCAAGCTTCTGGTTCTGCTGAGCAGCGGCCATACGAAGTCCGGCGGCGATCTTCCATTCGATCTCTTCCAGCGTCGAACCGACGACGTAAACGTCGCCCAGGAATCCGAGATCGATGTACCCGTCTTGCTGCACCGTCACCGTCCCTAAGTTCCAGTCGGGCGGGGTGGGCTTGATCGCAACCTCGAGCTCGTCCGGGGGCTCGACCACATAGCGCGGCATCGTCGTCTTGTCCAGCTCGCGCGCTTGCTCCGGATCGATCCAGCCCCGCTCCGGAACACGCCGGGCCTCGTGTTTCCGGCCGGTACCAGCGCAGCCATGCAGGAGCGAAAGACAGAGTATGGCGACCAGGACATGACAACGCCGGCAAGTGGCTGATAGCATCCTTGCAATCATGAACTTGCCACCTTGAGACTTGTGTTTGGTCCGGCGAGAAGAGCGGCGCTCAGCCCGACGCGTCCAGACCGTGGCCGGATTGTCTCCGACGGGACGGTATTACTCTACGGATTCGGCAAACTTCGCCATGCGGCTGGAGAAAAAGTCGAGATTGACCGAAGAACGGGAAAATCGTACCGTGCCGCGCCGCGGTGGACGCCGCGCGCCCCGGACTTGGACCTGACGTCGATGACTAGAGGCTGTCATGGAAGAGATTGCCAAAGCCGTTCACGGTTACATCTTGAGTGAATTTCTGCCGGGCGAGGATCCCGCCGAGCTGACTGAGGGGACGCCATTGATCACGGGAGGAATTCTCGATTCGATCACCACGCTGAAGCTGGTTGTTTTTCTTGAAGAGCGTTTCGGCATCACGGTCGAGGCGCACGAGGCGGGGGTAGAGCATCTGGACTCGATCGGCCAGATTACCCGTCTGGTGGCGGAGAAAAAGGCCGCGGCGTGAAGCGTGGACGGTCCTGCCTACTGCCCACTACTCCTCACGCAAACACTCGGGCGATCAGGAACGCGGCGGTCGCGGCCAGGCCTCCGATCGACATTGTCTGAAGGGCGCTGCGAATGGGCCGCGTGCCGGTGAAGCGGCCCTTGACGTAGCCGAAGACCAGCAGGGCCAGGAGCGTCACCACGACCGACGCTCTGAGCGCCGCGTGGGTTGATGGAATCAGCATGTACGGAACCAGCGGAATCAAGCCGCCGGCGATGTAGGCCCCGGCGATGGTCAAGGCGCTCGAAAACGCCCGGCTCGGGTCTGGCTCTTCCAGACCGAGCTCGAACCGCATCATGAAGTCGATCCAGGCGGGGTGGTTATTACGGAAGGCCCGCAAGATCGGCTCGATTTCGTCGTTCGAGAGGCCATATTTCTGGAAAACCTCGGCGACCTCGACTTCCTCGACGTCGGGAACGGTCTGCACCTCGCGCTCTTCGCGTAATTTTTCATGGGCGAAGTGCTCGGCGTCGCTGCGGGCCGCGAGATAGCCGCCCAGTCCCATGGCGATCGACCCGGCCGCGACCTCGGCCAGCCCCGCGGTCACCACGATGGCGCTACTGGCCAGCGGCGATCCGGAGAGCCCGGCCGCCAGCGCAAAGGGGACGGTCAGTCCGTCGGACATACCGATTACCACGTCGCGAACCTTCTCACTGGCGGTGAAGTGGCGTTCGATGTGCGGCGTTTGCGGCATGGACGGGGCTCTTTCCTTGCGCGAGGGTTTTCGGTAAGCGAATCTGGAAGCTGAGATTTTCCATTTACCAGTTTCTTCGCCGCAGGCGCGGCGGGCGTCGAACTCAAAATAGTTGTCGAGATAGTAGTGCCCGCCGCGATACCACGCCAGAAGGCTGGCGGCCAGATAGGCCGGAATGAACGCCGGGCCCCAAATCTCGGCCTGGCGGACGTGGGCTTGCTCATGGTCACGCAACTCATCCAGCGCGGCTGCGCTACGGCCTAAAATCACATGTCCGAGCGTCATGGCGTCGAACCCGACACGGCCCCCTAACCAGCGGGCAAACCCGCCATGAAACTCGAGCGCGCCGCGGCGGTGCTGGGCGCGGCCGCCGGTTCCGACTGTTAACACCCCAGTCACGAGCCCAACCATGGTTGTAGGAGCTGCCCAGGCGTAGCACGCGACGCGGACAAGGCGCCAATTCCGGCCGGCTAGCTTGTTGGCCGAGCCGATCCGCCTGGATTCGGCACGCTGCCCATCCGCATCCCCGTCCGCGTGCACGTGTTCGTGCCTGTGCCGTCGCGCTAGCCGGCGGCGTTTTCCATGGCCGTCGGGCGTGTACGTCATGCTACAACCTGCCTTTGCTCGTATGGTATGATTCCGTGTCCCGGCTCGATTCGTCTTTGCCCCGGTGTGGGATAGGCATCACAGGCGATCCCAGACCGATCGATCATGTTGTGCCTCGAGTAACGGCTGGAGGGCTTGGTCGTCCCGTGAGTGCCAATTCCGTACCGAAGGCCGACGCGGAGGGGGGCTTGCCGCCGGTGCTCTGGGCCGACTTGACCGGTCCATCCCTGCCGCGCAGGGGCTGGCTCTGGACGATCGGCCCGGCGTTTGCCAGTGTCTTCATCTGGGTTCCGCTTCTGGACCGGTTGGGAACAGATCCGGCCGGCCCGGCCCAGACGCTCGGGGTCATGGCGGCCGCGTTGCTGTCGGTTCTGGCCTGTCATCTGTTGCTCTACGGCCCGCTGGCTCTCTGGGGCTTGAGCGCGAGGCAGCGGCTGACGGTGGTGGCCGCATCGACTTTCGGCACAAGCGGGTCGGAGTGGATCACCGGGCTGGGTGTGGCGGCCGGCACGCTGGTCTTCTGGGCCGTCTCGCTCTGGACGGCCATCCGGATGACCCTTTTGGGGCTCCTCGCCTGTCGCTTGATCGATGCTTCGGCTTTGGCGCCTGTTCATCTCGGTCCGGTCGTTCTGGAAAGTCCCGTCGTGCTGGTAACGACGCTCTTCTGGATCTTCATCACCGGCATGGCCAGCCTGCTGCGGCTCTCCGGGGTAATTTTCGCCCTCCTTCAAGTTTACACACCGGTGGCCCTCGTCCTCTTGGGCGCGACCGCCTGGCTGGCCCACTCGGGAGGAACCTCGGCAGGGACGGTGCGGGACAGCGGTGGCACAGTGTTCGAGACGTGGCACTGGCTGAACCTGGCCCATGTCGTCCAGCTCGTCTTCGGCGGATTTGCGCTTTCGGGCCTCTTGTCCGTCGAGTGGGGAATGACTGCGGCCCATCGCCGCGATGTCCGGATCGGCGGTTGGATCTCGATCGTGCTGGCTGGGTCGTGGTGTCTGGCCATGGCGCTGTTGACGGTGCAGGGAGCGATACGGCACATCGGCAGCGCCGCAGCCGAAGCGAGCATCCACTGCGTGCCGCGTTCCTTTCACTGGGCGATCTTCGAGGGGATTGGCGGGGTGATCGGCGGCCTGATTCTGATGCTCTTCGGGCTGGTCACGGTCGCCCCAGCCTGTACTGCGGCCTGGATTTGCACGCGACGACTCAAGGCGCGCTGGCCAGCGTTACGCCGGAGCGTTTGGACCTGGCTTGCCGGGCTCTTGGTGTTCGTGCTGGTGGCGACGTCGTGGGCAGGTCGCATCGAGTTGATCTTCGGACTCATGGGGGCCTTTTTCGCATCGGCCGCCGGCGCCATGGTTTCCGACGCCTTCCGCCAGCGTTTTGCATGGAGAGGCATTCGCCAGCGCGTTCATGCTCCCGGCCTTTTCGCCTGGCTGGCGGGACTCGCAGTGGGGCTCGTACCGCTCTCTGGAAGCGCTCTAGGCTGGGATGGGGCGAGTCGGTTCCAGCCGGCTGCGCTTTTTGCCTTTTTCACCGCCGCGGCGGTCTACCAGGCGGTGGCGGCTTTGGGCCTGGAAAGCGCGCACTTTGCGGTTCCCGAGATTCGAGCCGAGCCCGTCGGGACGCGTGTTGTAGAAGCTTCAGCAGTCGCGGCGATCGAGGCGACCGCGGAAGCGGGGCGGTGAGTCTTCGTTCCAGTGCGGACCGATCCTGACGGTTTGCAAAGTCGACCTCACGAGCACGACGACCCAGAAGAGCAGCGTGGGCGGGTGGCTGGGGCAGCAATGCCCCAGCGAGTATGGCTTAGGTCCGTGGCGACGGCTTTACTGTGGTGTCGCTTTGCTCCACCACAGCCACCCAGCTGCGGCGATCTCGGCGACCGCTGAAGCGGGGCGATGATCCTTCAGGTCTGAAGAGCTGCGGGCTGGCGACCCGGCGGCTGTGGTGGCGCGTAAGCGGAACGGTCGTAGTCTGGAGTTATTACACCATTACATAGCTCCCAGGCGCATCGCTGAGCGGAGGATGGGCAGCGCTACCCGGTGGGGCGGATCGGTCATGCCTCCGGACCCCTCGATCAGCCAGGCTGGCTGGCTGGATTTCACGGGACACTATACAGATGTCCGAAAATTACGCATTGTGTCCTCGACTTGGGGAGACCTCAGAGCCGGCAGGCGATTTTGCTTGACCAGCCGAGCTACCCCCATATTCTAATTGTGTGGGGGTGACAGAGATTTTTGCATTTTCAGGGAGATGCTGCCATGAGTTCGCCTGACAAGGAGACGATCGAGGCGTCCCTGACCCGCATCAACGACGGGCTACAAAGTAGGGGCAGCCAGGAAGTCTTCGCGCAGTACGAATCGCAATCCGAACAGGCTGTGTACTTGAAGAAACCTTTCCGGGGCTCTGAACACGCGTACGAGGTCGCGGGTGCGCTGGGCGGAGAACAAGGGTACTCTAAGGTTGAGCATGACCAGGGCCCCAATCAACAGGACCAATATTGGGTCAGACTGCTGAAACCCGATGAAATAACCGAGGATATGATTCGTAACGCCACGTCCGTTTTGAGCCGAATGCGTAGTCTTGAGTACGAGACGCAACAGGAACCCGAACCGGCTGAGCCGCCGTCGCCAGACGTGTCCGCCGCAATGCCCACAGAAGAGGCCGTGAACACCGCCCCGCCCGAGACGCAACAGGAACCCGAACCGGTTGAGCCTCAGTTTCGTCACGTTTCCGCCGCAATGCCCACAGAAGAGGTCGTGAACACCGCCTTCTTCATGGAGATCGAGCTCACGGAAAAAAGCGCCCAGTTGCCGGGCTACGAGTACGCCGGCGGCCAGCAACTGAATACGATATTCGAGGTCGGTGACGGAGGCCACGCCAAAACCGTGGCAATCAAGGGTATCCGCGGCCAGCGCGATGCCATGTTGGAATTACACTCCGACGGACAAGTTGCGATCCATGTGGATGCAGCCGATGCCATGGGAGGCATTAATGACTACACGAGGTATCTGACCACGCGCAATGATCAGGACCTGTTCCAGCCAGGCGGCCCGCTCGTTGTCGGGTTCACCAAGGAAGAGCTCGCCGAGGTTGCTTCGATCACCACCATGGATGCCGGGCCATTTGGTAAACGAACGGTCATCACCTACAATGATCACCGTTCGCTGAATGTCATGGCCCGAGACGTTCAGATCGCATTGAAAACTGGAACTGGCGAAATCACCAAACCCGTTACCGCTTCGGTAGAAACCTTATCCACCCTCGCGCGAACCCAGGGTGAGCGCACCGAGCTTACAATCGCCGAGACCTAGGATTAGTCCGCCGGTTTCGGGGACACCATGCTCAACTTCTCGCCAGTAGCGGGTACCTGGTGATCTGTTGAGCATGGTGTCCCATCAATTGAAGGCACGCGGAACAGACGTCGTTCGGTGTTATTTCTCCAGCACATAGCTCCCAGGCGCATCGCCGATCGGAGGATGGGCAGCGCTACCCATTGAGGGTGGTTCAATCATGCCGCCGGACCGCTCGTTGAGCCAGGCGGTCCAGTCGGTCCACCAGCTTCCGTCGTGGCGGGTTGCGGATTTCAGCCAGTCTTGCGGGTTGGTCACCTTCGGGCCGGGACCAGAGACCCAGTAGGTCCCCTTGCCGCCGGGTGGGTTGACGATTCCCGCGATATGACCGCTGGAAGCCTGCACGAAACGCACCTCGCCGCCGAAGAGCTGGGTGATGCGCCAGGCGGCGTCCCACGGTACGATGTGGTCCTTCTCCGCACCGACCGCGTAGGAGTCCACTTGAATGCGACTGAGGTCGATCGGTTCTCCCTTGAAGATCACCTTGCCGGGCTGGATCAGGTTGTTTTCGAAGTAGGTATTGCGCAGATACCAGCTATGGGCCGCCCCGGCCATCCGGGTGCCGTCGCTGTTCCAGTACAGCAGGTCGAAGGCCGGTGGCTTGTTACCCATCAGGTAGTTGTTGACGACGCTGGCCCAGATCAGGTCGTTGGCTCGCAGCAGGCTGAACATGTTGGCCATCTCCCGACTGTCGAGATAGCCGCGCTCCAAAACCTGCTGCTCAATGTAGTCGATGGCCGGTTCGGTGATGAAGACTGCCGTGTCACCGACCCTTGAGAAGTCTTGGAGCGAGACCATGAAGGTCGCCGAGTTGAACGGACGCTCATTGCGAGCGGCCAGCCAGGCCAGCGTCAGGGTCAAGAGCGTGCCGCCGATGCAATAGCCCATGACATTCATCGTGTCGCAGCCCGTGATCTCGCGGACGATGCCGCTGGCGGCGAGCGGGCCTAAGTCCATGTAATCCTCGATCGTGATCTCGGCCATCGTCTCGTCAGGATTCTTCCAGGAGATGATGAAGACGGTGAAGCCCTGCTCCACCAGGTACCGGACCATGCTGTTCTTCGGCTGCATGTCGAGGATGTAATACTTGTTGATCCAGTGCGGCACGATCAAGAGCGGGGTTTGGCGCACAGTCGGGGTCGTCGGCGAGTACTGGATCAGCTCGATCAAACGGTTGCGGTAGACCACCTTGCCCGGCGTCAGTGCGAGATTGCGCCCGGGCGCGAAAGCCGTCAGATCGACGATGCTGAGACGGCCTTCCTTGAGATCGCTGAGCAGGTTACGCGCCCCTTCGGCGACGCTGGCTCCGCCGGTCTCGAAAGCTCGGCGCACGGCGTCGGGATTGGACAAAAGCAGCAGCGTCGGGCTCATGGCATCGACGAACTGGCGGAGGTGGAAGTTCAAGCGCAGCCGCTCCGCCTCATCCAAGCCTTCGATCTCGCCCTGCTTCAGCAGCCAGTCGGAGGCCAGCAGGTAAAGTTCCTTCATCGTGCGGTAGATCGGGTTTCCTTGCCATTCCGGCGCCGCGAACCGCTTGTCGGACTGAGGGGCAGCCGATTTTTGGGATTGGTTGCTGTCGGCTTGGCCCAAGAACCGCTGGGATGCCTCTTTCCATACATCCATTGTCGTACGGGCGAGCGACGTGGTCAGGTCGAGGCTCGAGCTGAGGGCGTTCTTGGGCTTCCGCAGGGAGAGGAGCCAGACGGTTCGCAGCGCACGGGTGATCTCCGCCCAATCGATCGGCACAACCGTGCGCATCGGATTGGCGTTCCACATCTGGTCGACGTAGGCCAGCAGCGGGTCCTTGGCCAGAAGATCGTTGACCTGCTTCATGCCGCCAGCCAGCATGCTGCCGGTGAGCTCGTCGGGTGTCACCTTCCACCAGGGCTTGTCAGCCTCGATCCAGTTCTGGGCAGCACCAAAGTACCGTTCCATCCAGGACGTCCACAGGCCCGACATCATTTCGAGCGACTGACCGAAATCGGCGGCACCGCGTCCCCGCGATGCACCTCCCGACGGAACCACGCCCTGTCTCGGATTCGAGGGACCCTGATCGGTTCTCTCACTAGCCATGACGTCTCCTTCGAGTCTTCGTTCGTCACTGATCAGAGAAAATTGGGAAATGCGATGATCGTATTTTACAGGACGACCGACCCCGGTGGGTGTTAAGAAATTCACGTCGCGCAAAAGATTTGGGCTGTGCCCATGAAGCCATCACAAGTCCAGCCCCCAAGTGTCGATCACTGTGCTCATGGTGCCGTCATTCTGATCGTGCACCATTGGAGCCGTGGGGAAGGTTGGAAGAAAACGCTCGATCATTAGCGGCAATCCGGCGGTGTGCGACAGCATACGAAATCGACCGCCAAGTCCGTTCGCTCGAAGTAATTTGCCGGAAGATGCCCCTGTGGGACCGTACTGCACCGGGAGTCGGCGCCGCTTGGGCACTGCGCATGCGCAAGCCGATCCCGCTTGGAGTCCTCCGCCAGTGGGCCGGAGGGCGAGGGGGTTGCCTTGAGTGGCCGGAACCCTTCGAGAATCGATCCGCCCAAGATAGTCGCCCGGGTCTTGAGCGTGGGCGTGGGCTTGGCTAAATTACCATTTTCCTACATTCCGCGCAAAGCGACGAGTCAAGACGTGCAGCAGGCAGACGAGCGTGTGCCGGTCGAGGGTGACCTGCGCGGCGAGTACCAGCGTCGGCTGGAGGCTGCGCGGCGGGACAGCGACCGCTGGAGCCGGCTCGATGGGCTCGTTGCCAACCTGCGTCTCTTCGTCTTCTGTGCCGCGGGGGTGCTGGCGTTCTTGGTCTTCCGGGTGCACTGGCCAGGGCCGCTTTGGCTCTTGCCTGCGGTGCTCGCGTTTGCCGTTCTGGTGCTCGTGCACGAGCCAGTGCGGCGGCGGGGTCAGCGTGCGAAGCGGACGATCGGCTTCTACGAGAACGGCCTGGCTCGGCTCGATGACCGCTGGGCCGGAACGGGAGACGAAGGTCTCGATTTCCAGGATCCGAACCATCCTTACGCCGCCGATCTGGACCTCTTTGGCAAGGGCTCGCTGTTCGAGCGGCTTTGCACCGCGCGGACCCGTGCCGGCCAGGAGACCCTGGCGCGCTGGCTGCTCGAACCGGCCGATATCCAGGCCCTGCGCGACCGCCACCAGGCGGTGATCGAGCTTCGGCCCCGGCTCGATCTACGTGAGGACATCGAGCTGCTCGGCTCGGACGTCCGGTCGGGAATCGACCCCCAGGCGCTCTCGGACTGGGGCAAGGCTCCGCGGCTTTTGCAGAGCCGGGCGCTGCGGGTCGCGGCCTTCTTGCTCGCTGCGGTGGGGATCTCCGCGGTGATCGGCTGGGCGTTCTTCGAGACCGGAATTCAGCCCATGCTCGCGGTCTTCTCGGCCGAGGCCGCCTTTGCCATTGCTCTGTCCTCGCGGGTGCGGCGGGTGCTCGGGGCGGTGGCCGAGCGCTCGCACGATCTGGTGCTCCTGGGAGAGTTGCTCGATCGCATCGAATGCGAGCCGTGCACTTCGCCTTTGCTTGTGCGGCTCCGCCAGGCAATCGAGGCCGAGGGACAGCCGGCGTCGGTCCAGATTCGACGCCTGGCGCGGTGGGTTCACCTGCTGCAAACCGAGAAGAACCAGTTCTTCACGCCCTTAGCCGCGGTGCTCTTGTGGCGGACGCAGATTGCGATCGTCATCGACGGCTGGCGCGGGGCGGAGGGTCCGGCCATCGCCGGCTGGCTGTCCGCGGTCGGTCAGTTCGAGGCCCTCACCGCGCTGGCGGCTTACGCGGCCGAGAACCCGGGCGATCCCTTCCCCGAGATCGAACCGGGGGACGGCCGGTTCGAGGCCGAGGGGCTGGGCCATCCCTTGATACCCGTTTCCGAATGCGTGCCCAACGACGTGAGCTTGGGAGGCTCAGTGCGGGCGCTGGTGGTCAGCGGCTCGAACATGTCGGGCAAGAGTACGCTTCTGCGCGCAGTGGGCGTGGCCTCGGTGCTGGCCCAGTCTGGGGCCCCGGTCCGTGCCCGTCGGTTGCGAATCTCGCCCCATGCCCTGGGCGCGACGCTGCGTATCCAGGACTCACTCCAGGCCGGCAAATCACGGTTCTATGCTGAGATCACTCGGGTGCGTCAGGTTGTCGACCTGTCGGCCGGCCCGCTGCCCTTACTCTTTCTCTTCGACGAGCTCTTTCACGGCACGAACTCGCACGACCGCCGCATCGGTGCCGAGTCCGTTTTGCGTGGCCTGCTCGCGCGAGGAGCGATCGGACTGGTCACGACGCACGACCTGGCGCTGGCGGAGATCGTCACCGGCCTGGGTTCCCAGGCCCTCAACGTCCACTTCGAGGATCAATTCTCAAACGGCCAGATGCATTTCGACTACAAGATGCGCCCGGGCGTCGTCGAGCACTCCAACGCGCTGGCACTGATGCGCGCGGTCGGGCTGGAGGTATAGAAGCTCCCTCGGGTGTTTTGGCGATACCAACGTAGGGCCCGCCTCTCGGACCGGCCGGATCGGCCCGCGCAGCCGACCTTGCCGCACTGGACGAACTTATCACCGCTGGGGAAATGTGGTACCACATTTCATATCCAGAGGGCACAAAACAGGCCAGGCAGGCGGTCGAGGTTCGATGTCACACACGAGGGGACACACTAACAATGAGTCTTAGAAACATCATAAGTGTGAAATCGTGTGTTATGCTATGTCTTCTGGCCGCCCCGTCGATGACCCGCGGCCAGGAGTCCGGCGACATCCGCGAGCTGAAGCTGCGCGACTGGCAGCCGCGATCGATGCTGGTGACGAAGACCACGGCGGTCGAGCGCGCCAGGTTTCCAGCCATCGACGTGCACAATCACCTCGGCGGCGGCAGTGGGTTCCTGGCGCCAGAGCGCGTGCGGGATTACCTCGAGGAAATGGACGCAGCGGGCGTCCAGACGGTGGTGAACCTGGACGGCGGCTGGGACAAGCACCTGGAAGAGACGCTGGCTGCGCTCGATCGGGCGCACCCCGGCCGGTTCTTGACCTTTGCGCTCATTGATTTCCAGGGCATCGACGAGCCGGGCTGGACCGATCGCGAGCTCAAGCGGCTGGAGGCGGGTTTCAAGGCTGGCGCCAAGGGGCTGAAGATCCACAAGGCCCTCGGCCTGGGCCATCGCGACGGCAGTGGCCGGCTGATCCGCGTCGATGATCCTCGGATCGACCCGCTCTGGGAGCTTTGCGGCGCTTACCATCGCCCGGTCTTGATTCACACAGGTGATCCGGGCGCGTTTTTCACGCCGCTGGATGCCAAGAACGAGCGCTGGCATGAACTGAACGACCACCCCGACTGGCTCTTTTACGGCAAGGATTTTCCGAGTCGCTCCCAGCTCCACGCCCAGCGCCTGCGGGTGATCGAGCGCCATCCCCGGACGACGTTCATCTGCGCCCATCTGGCCAACGACGGCGAGGACCTGGCCGAGCTAGCTGGTTGGCTCGATCGCCATCCCAACATGGTTGTCGACCTGGGCGCGCGGATCTCGGAGCTGGGCCGTCAGCCGTATTCCGCGCGGCGGTTCTTGATCAAGTATCAGGACCGGGTCCTCTTCGGCAGCGACACGCCTCCCAACCGAAGCGCCTACCGTATGTACTTTCGCTTCCTCCAGACCGATGATGAATCCTTTGATCCGACCGCAGGTCATCACCGCCAGGGGTTCTGGATGATCTACGGCGCTTTCCTCCCCGACGAGGTTCTGTCCAAGTTTTATCGCGACAATGCCCGCAAGATCCTCTTCGGGCTGGCCGATTCTCAGCCCCTGTCTCGTTGATGACGGAGACTTTCCCATGCGAGCCGGCCCCCTTTCACCTGAGCAGGTCGCTTGCTACCACCGTGATGGCTACCTGCTTGTTCCCGCGATGTTTAATGCCGATGAGATCGGCTCATTACTCCGCACGGCCCGGCAAGAACGGGCGCTCGGCGAACACGCCTTCGGCAAGGACGACGGCGAAGGGGGCCGGGTGCGGCTCTTGCTCTGGAATCACCCAGGCGAAGGAATCTACGGCATGTTCGCGCGCTGCCGGCGGATCGTCGAGGCGAGCGAGCAGATCCTCGATGACGAGGTTTATCATTATCACTCAAAAATCATCATGAAAGACGCGAAGATCGGCGGCGCCTGGACATGGCACCAGGATTACGGTTACTGGTATCAAGATGGCGTTCTCTTTCCCGACCTGGTGAGCGTCTTCATTGCCGCCGATCCGTCCACCAAGGAGAACGGCTGCTTGCAGGTCATCGAGCGGTCCCATCTCCTGGGCCGGATCGAGCACGTGCTGGCCGGTCCGCACGCCGGCGCCGATCGTCAGCGGGTCGCGGAAATCCTCAAACGCCTACCTCTAATTTATGTCGAAATGAATCCCGGCGACGCTCTGTTTTACCATCCCAACCTTTTGCACCGATCCGATCGCAACACGTCCGACAAGCCGCGCTGGAGCATGATCTGCTGCTACAACGCCCGCCACAACGACCCCTACAAGGAAGCGCACCACCCCCGCTACACGCAGCTTACGAAGGTCGACGACCGGATGATTCGCGAGGTCGGAATCAAGAGCTTCGTCGGCGACAAAAGCGACGCGGCCTGGCTGGACCCTGAAAACCGAGGTCAGTGCCCAGTAGTGGTGGCAAAGTCAGGAGACGTGGCGAAGAATTGACCGTATCTTTGGAGGCAGCCAAGCAATTCCAAACCGATGACGGTACCTGACCATGTCTCGGCCCATCGACGAGTATGACGTTTTTCTCAGCTATAGTTCCAAGGACAAGGAGGTCGTTCGTGACGTTGCCCAGCGTCTGAAGAAAGACAAGCTGAAGGTCTGGTTCGATGTATGGGAGATCAGGGCCGGCGATAGCATCCCGGCAAGAATCGATGAGGGGCTGGAACGCTCCCGCGTGCTGGTGCTCTGCATGTCGGCACGCGCGTACGATGCCGACTGGCCGCGGCTGGAGAGCTACACGTTCCGGTTTCGCGACCCGCTCAACAAGGATCGCCGCTTCGTTCCCTTGCGGCTCGACGACGCTCCCATCAAGGGCTCCCTGGCGCAGTTTTCTTATATCAACTGGCTGCCCGAGCACCGCGATCAGGAGTACCCGAAGCTCCTCGAAGCCTGCCGCAAGCCCAAGCTATCGCCAGACGAGCAGTCCACGCGGGAACGGCTGGAAGTCAGGGTCATGTCCCTCGATCACACCGCCGACGTCACAAGCGTGGCGTGGAGTCCCGACGGCCAGCGCGCCCTCTCCGCCTCTCCCTTGGTCCGGCCCGTTCTCACAAGGGAACCCGCCATGTCTCATGTCGTTTACTACCGCCCCCTGGATGGCCTCGGGGAAGTCCGGCTTGACCTGGACGCCTGCCCCCGCCAGTTCCCGCTCTTCTCCCAAGACCGCGATACTCCAGATTTCCCCCAGACTGGGGTGGTTGACTCATGGCTTTACCTCACAGCCGAGGGACGATGGGTGGAGCACATCGAGAGTTACGACCCATGGCATGAAGACCCACACACAGAGGAATTCCGCGAAGTCTCTCCCGCCTACGTCATTCAGGAGTTGGGTTTGAACGCGAGGGAACTGCCCCCCGACTTGGCCGCCCTCGAACCGTACCGAAAAGCGATGAAAACGCGCCCGTGGATGCTTTACGGCTGCCGAGCTGAAATCAAACCGGCCCCGGCCGATCAGAGTGGCATCGACTATGTCGCCATAGCCAACGCGCTCTTGAGGGACGATCAAGGTCTCCCCTCCAGGCTGGATCAAACCCCGTCCGAACCACCCGGCGACCCGGCAACCCGACCTATCGCGGCTGCATACCAAATGAAGATTCAGACTCAGGCTGTCATCGACAACGAAAGCCGGGAGCTGATGGCCGTGCATCACACCGGGTTTATCGTGGCTGAGGCCGGACAAATCTATCGCGGCTACACCAACAGCGACCACGGAATTGATGGCGAGATCGAATTCAAGGACGACGAAGGACGCGCCTCGGGTAAGCGCCTGTACGTCCAGCTCAAGTCGGGCGACTCTTACCTCAGGAAACGCGAGCGCGATGACGCCGAGGTATTCCGGATCAAGAAACCGCGATGGGCCGGTTACTGGCAGCAGCACGCTTATTCCGTGATGCTCGTCATCCGCACGTCCGACGGCGAAATCCGTTGGATGGACGTGAGCACTTATCTCAAACGAGAGAGTGCGGGCGGGAAAGCCGTGCGGCAAATCGCCTTCGACGGTGAGCGGTTCGACGTGATGAGTGTGCGGCGGTGGCGGGATCGATTGCTCAAGCAAGTCGAGTAGGCGTGCCAGTTCTCAGAGGTGCAGCGTCCCCTCGGCCAGCTCTTCTTCCCACTGGTCCAGTAGTGGCCAGTCGACGGCGCAGGTGCCGAAGTCAGCCATGTGGGTGTAGGATTCGAGCCGCGCGATCGTGGCGTCCAAGAGGGCGTCGTTCTTGCGGAAGATCGGGCCGTGGGAGGGGAGTAACACTTCGACATCGCTCTGGCGAATGCGCTTCAGGCTGGCGATAAAGTCGGGCAGGTTCGAGCCGTGGTGCGCGTCGATCACCCCGACGCAGCCGTCGCGGAAGATGTTGTCGCCCGAGAAGAGCAAGTTTCCCATGCGAAAGGCGAGTTGGCCGGCGGTGTGGCCCGGGGTGCTCCAGACTTCCAGCGTCCGATCGCCGATTTGGATCGTGTCGCCCTCGTCGAGCGTCTGGTCGACCTTGCACCGGGGCATGGGAATGTTGATGCCCTGCGCGTCGATCCGGGCGTAGGTGACGATCTCGTCGCCCTGCTCGATCGCCGCGACGCTCTTGGGATGGGCGGCGACGGGGCACTTGAGGATCTCCCGCGCCCGCGCCAGTCCCTGAGCATGGTCCACGTCGGCATGCGTGGCCACGATCAGCTTGCATGCCGACAGGCTGTAGTCCATCTGGCGAATCAGCTCCAGCACTTCCGAGAGCTCGGCGAGAAAGCCGACGTCGATCAAGATATATGATGCGCCGTCGCCGATGAGATAGACGTTCACGCCCATCCGCCTGCGCGCTTGGTAGTTCATCTCGATCACGCCGGGGAACAGGTAGTTCCGCTCGATCATCGTAGCGCCTGGCTCCTGGAGGGATGTCGATTTCCATGACGTCCGGATACGAGCATGCCGATTCGGCCGACCCGCCTCATCATCTTACTGGGTCGCGCGGCAGGCGGATAGCGCGAGGGACCCTCTTGTTCGGTCGGGAAGGTGTGGTGGAAGGTCCCGTTCGGGGGCTCTGGAGCGAGCCGGAAAGAGACGGCGAAAACGCCGCTCTTGCGACTTATCGGCATGCCGCGGCGACTTGACAGAGTCCCCGCGAGGAGGTAATCTGGTTCGTGGTTTATTGCTGGAAGTGTTTGAGTCGTTTGAAGATGAGTTGAAGGCTTCGGACCCAAAACCCGGCGGCGACGAGCGACCCGGTAGCGCGGAATCCACCTCGCCGATCACGCATCATAGGCACCGAATTCTTTCTCTGGCCGATCGACTCCGATCCGTCCAGCTCTTGCCAGGATCGGGCGAGCTCGTGGAAGATCACGGTATTGAGCTAGCGAAGAATCGTGGTGTGCATCCGCTGCCGATTTCCGGGTTCGTGGGTGGTCCGGGGGGCTTGCACGAGGTTTGCCGACATGGTCAAGGTCCTCCCGCCAGGTGGGCGGCCTGAGTCTGTTTTCCCGTCAGGTTCCCTGTTGCTTGGCCTGGCCTTGGTCGTGAGCCCGGGACTTCGCTGGACCGAAATTTTCCAGGCTCAGTCCCACGCCTTTGTCCAGCCGCCCGGCGAGCCAGCGACCCAGCAGAAAGGCGTCGGAGCGGGCCAGATACCGGCTGCCAGCACGAAGGGAGAGGTTCCCGCGGCCGACGATGAGACGCCCGCCAAAGATGAAAAGAAAGGTGCGGATCAGGCAGCCGGCGAGGCTCCCGCGGACCCGTCCCAAACCCAGAAGGTCTCACCGGTCGAGATCTTCAAGGACCCCAACGCTGAAGAGCTGCTGAACCCCAAGAAGTACCGGCCGATTGGCAACCGGGCCCCGATGCCCGACGATCTGGAGGCGGTCCGGACGATGGCTGGCGACACCAATGCCGCGGTCGACCGGACGCTGATCCAGCGATTCGTCGACGGCATGGTCGCCCAGCTCACCGACTCCAAGAACATCCAGGCTCTGATCGACCCGCCCCCCGGTTCCACTCGTGCCACACCCGCGGCTCAGGCCATTGAGCAGGCGACCACAAACCTGATCGAGCCTATTTACTCGGCGCGGGGAGCGCAGAACAGCCGGTTCTTGAACACGTACAATAGCGTACTGCTGCGTTCGTTGGCCCCGCTTCTGAAGCATCATTTGGTGCCCCGGGTCCAGGCGATGATCATCCTGGGGCAAACCGGGAATGCCGATGCGTTTAAACTGTTTGTGGACGAGATCAAGAACCCTCAGCAGACCATCTGGGTGAAGCTGTGGGCGATCCGGGGCATCACGGCGATCAAGAAGAACTCCGGGGTACGGCTGAGCGCCAGCCAGGACATCGAAGCAGCGCGGATCATGGCCGACCTGGTCTCCGACAAACACAAGGACGTGCCCTGGCCGGTGCGGCTCCGCGCCCTGGAGGCGCTGAGCTACCTGCGGCAGGGTTTTGTTCCAAGCGCGCCAAAGTCAGCCGAGATGGCCGTGGCGGTCATGGGGGTGTTGACCGATCCAAAGGCGCGGTCCGATGTCCGGGCCGAGGCGGCCAAGGCACTGGGCATGATGCAGATCAGCTCGGCGGTCTCGAATTACAATTTCAGCCTGGTCGCTCATGCCACGGCCCAGCTTGCCGCTCACGTGGGCGATCAGATCGTCGCTAACTATTCCGAGACCGGCAAGCCGCTGAACGTCACCAAGGCCGAGTATCTGACTACGCTCTTAATCGGTCCGATTTACCAGACCTTCGAGGGCCTGCCCGAAGCGCGTGAAAGCGGCCTCTTGCATGTGGGTGCGGGCGTTGCGCGGGGCGACGTCGAAAAGGTCTTCGAGCCGACCAGGCCGGTGGTGCGGGCAGCGCTCGAGCTGGTCCGGGCGCCCACCGGGCAGCTCAAGGCGCGCCGCAAAGACCTGATCGACCGTGTCGCGGCGCTCAAAGAGTACCTGGCGAAGAACGCGCCGGCTAACCATCACCTGGTTCCTGGCGACGAGGGCTTTCTCGAGGAGGCAGGCGCTCAAGCTGACGAGGGGACGGCCCAGCCTGCCGCGGCCCAGGTGGCCGGGGCGCGCAGTGGCAAGTGACCCGGCCGACACCCACGCCGCGGGCTCGCCGATCGTGGTTCCCGAGCTGCGGGACTACCACCAGATCAACGCGCAGCTCGTTCGGCGGTTGAACCTGGGCCAGCCGCACATCCGGCTCGAGAGCGTTGCGGGGCAGCGGCTCTTGGCGAACCGCCTGTCCGGTCCCTGGCAAGCCGTCATCGAGGTCGATGGCGACGCTGGTCCCGAGTTGGCCGCCGGGCTCGATGCGCCGGGGCTGCTGGTGATCTGCCGGGGAAACGCCGCCGACGGCGCAGGAAGCGGTCTGGCCGCGGGGCAGATCCTCATCCTGGGAAACAGCGGTGTGGCCCTGGGCTACTTCCAGAAGGGGGGCTTGATCGTCGCCCGCGGTGACGCAGCGCCGCGGGCGGGGCTGAACCAAGGCGGGGGCGACCTCATCCTGCTGGGCCGCTTCGGATCGCTCACCGGCGAGCGTCAATCCGGCGGACGCCTGTTCCTGCCGACAGGCCACACCGCGCCTCACGTCGGCTTCTCGGCCCGCGGCGGACGCGTGGTCCGCTTTTCCTTGCAAGGCGATGAGGACGCCGGCACCGCTCAAGCAACCGACGACGACGCGCGCGTCCTGCAGCAGGCGCTCGATCTGGTGGCTCGCTACGGCTGTCCGGGTTAAGGGCGCACGTTTCATGAACGCGATCCGTCCTGACCGATCCACGCTGAGAATTCTCGTCCCTGTACTCGCACTCTTTCTGACCACCTTGGCCGGTCATGGCTGCCGCGAGGAGCTCGGTCCCGAGCACTTTGCTTCGACGAGCTTAAGCGGCTTGGTCGTCGAAGAGAAGGAACCGGTGCGGGGGGGATGGATTGAGTTCATCCCCATCGATGGAGCGCTCGGGGATATTCGCTCGGCGCGGATCGGCGCCGATGGCTCGTTTCGAGCCGATAAGGTCCCCATCGGCTCTTGTGCGATCCGGATTGTCAACGCCCCGATCCAAACGCGCGGCGCGGCCGAGCTTTTCAGCCAGCCCAACTCGCCGATCCGCCGCGTGATCGCGGCCGATTCCCGCGAGCCGCTCAAGCTCGATTTGGTCGAAGAGATGGTCCAGTTCAGTGCTCAGCGCGCCCGGGCGCTCCAGCGCAGTCGTGCAGGCGCAGGTGGAAACGGAAACGGAAGCAGGCATTGAAACCCAAACGCAAGCGTAAGACTAAGCGCCAGAGTGGAGCTGGAGATTCCGCCCCTGCGCGATCGGCCACGACCGAAGAGGGCGGACAGCACACCGCTCTCGTGGATCCGGCGGTCCGGATCTTCTACCGCGACTCCGCCGGGCAGATCCATCTCGACTGGCCCGTCGACCGGCTTCCCGAGGTCGTCGCCGAGGCAAGAGGCACCCTCTGGGTGGACATCGAAGATTCTGGCGGAGTCGCAAGCAGCAAGGCGGAAGGGCTGCTGCGTGACGTCTTCCATTTCCACGCTTTGGCCGTCGACGACGCTCTGCGTGAGTCGCACGTCCCCAAGGTTGATGACTGGGGCGAGTATCTCTACCTCGTCTTTCACTCCACGTCGGTCGATCCCGAGTGCGACGGACTGAAACTGCACGAGCTGGACATCTTCCTGGGCGCCTCGTACCTCGTGACCTATCACAATGAACCTCTTTCGTTTCTCGACGAAGACCGCAAGGCGATCGAGCACGACCCCCGAGACCGGCTCCAGCACGGGCCCGATCACCTGCTCTTCCGGCTCCTGGAAAGGGCTGTGGACCAGTCGCTCGAGACCATTGAATTCCTCGATGATCGCGTCGATGCGATCCAGAACGAGGTGATCGAGAACCCC
>JBKQMU010000168.1:0-3187 GCA_052146555.1 Isosphaeraceae bacterium | reverse complement strand
CGGCGGTCAGGAGATCCGGGCGATGACCGTAATCGACCAGCCGCTGACCGAAACCGTCGTCTGGAACCAGATGATCCAGTCTTTTCTCAGTCCGATGGATGGCGACCCGGCGCGGCCATCCACGTTGGTCGTGTGCCACCGTGAGTTCTGTGACGCCTGGAAACCGTTGCTCTCGGAAATCGGGGTCCGCTGCCGATACTTAAACGATCCCCAGCCGGTTGGTAAGATGCTAGAAGCGATGGGCCGCGCGCTCGAAAAGCATGCACTGCCGCCCGCCGAAGACCTCGACATCCGTGAGTTCCCCCAAGCCGATGAGGTCTGGCAGGCAGACTTCATCCGCTCGCCGGCGTGGGTTATGAACGAACAAGAAGGATCGTACCGGCCGTGGTCCGTGCTCGTGCTGGAGAAGTCCCGGTCGATCGCCTTAACGACATCCCATACGCCGGGCGATCCCACACCGGAGATGATGCTGGAGTTTCTCGTCCGCACGATTGCCCGGCCAGGCGGTGAATCGGCGCACCGGCCCCGGCTGATCGAGGTTTCCGATTCGGACTGCTACGACCACTTGCGGCCGCGGCTGGAAGCTGCCGGCATTGCCTGTCGGCTGGTTGATGAATTGAGCGAGTTCAACGATTTCTGCCTGCGTTTGGCGAGGAGCTTTGACGGGTCGGAAAAGTGTGCGCTGGCCGACGGACAAGACGTGACGCGTGCGCACATGGAATCGTTCTACGAAGCGGCCGAGTATTATTTCCGGAAGGCTCCCTGGAGCCACGTGCCGGGCGAGGTACCGATCGAAATCCGCTGCAACGATCCACACATGGGCACGCGATTTGCAATTGTGCTGGGGCGGACCGGCGTTCAATTGGGATTGTGCATCTACGACGACGGGGAGATAACGCGAGCGATGCTCGGGGGGTATGCCACGCCCGACGAGAATCGTGCGTTGGCAGTTTGCTACGACGAAGCGCAGATCATGTCGGCCGTCGATCTGCAATTGATCGAACGTCTCGGCTGGCCGATCGCTACGCCGGAAGCGTGGCCGGCGGCGATGCGGCTCGAGCCGCACCACATGCCGCGTTCCGCCAGCATGGAGGAATTAGTGTTTCTGGATGCCTGCCTGCGCGCCGTTCCCGATTTCATCAAGGGGACAGCAGCCTCGCACACCCGGCAAGTGCAAACCGGCACGCGCCCGGTTGAATTGCACCTGGCGTGGGAGAGGCGCTCAAACAAACGTGCGTGAAATGCGGCGCGCCCTCGATCTGGTGGTCGCATGACACTGTGGCGTGGAGTTTCGTCCCTCGCCGCTTCTTCAAGTTGTCTGTGGTGCGCAGGCGGAGGGAGGAAAATGGATTCCGGTGGTGATGAGTTGGATGAGACCGATTGTCCGGTAATCAGAGACCGAAAAACGGACCATCGATGAGTTTGTCGGCCAGCTTGGTCATTGCGCGCGTCGGTCACATTCGGCCGTGGGGCCTCGGACCGAGGCGCCTCTTGGCGACAGGGGACGAAGCTGCCGAGAATCGTTGGGTTCTCACCACGCCCCAAACGGCTCTTGCCCGTGGCCAATCTCCTGATTCAGACACACGAAGTTGGATGGCCTGATTCCGTCGTGCTTCTGGTTGCAGCGGTCCGGGCGCGCGGCCGAGAATCAGCGGCCCCTCGCGCCGCAACAGAACTTGTACTTTTCGCCGCTGTTACAGGGACACGGTGCGTAACGATCGGTTCCTGGGTACCTTTCGCCAGGCGCCGGCTTTCTCGTGTGTGCCCGCAGTGAGGGGGCACTCTGCGCAGGGGCAATGGAACCCCGCCGGTGCATCTGAGGGAACATTTCCTGGTGTCGCTGGATCATGGGGACGACGATGGAACGCCGGAATGCGTCGAATTCCTCGTCATCAATCTTGAGGGTTGGTCGCACTTCGCTGAGCGTCGTGTCCCGCCGGTCATCCGGTAACAGCGCGAGGTTAAAGCAGAGTTGGCTAAGCGCGAATGCCTTGTTCAACTGTTCCTCAGAACCATCGGTCTGATCCAGCAGCGGCTGCGCGTAGGCCACAAACCCTTCTGCCAAGGCGCCCATGTCTAGGTCCCTCCGTGTGGTTGCACTGAACGATTCTCCAACTACGGCGAGCCGAAGGTCCGTCCGCGGCGCGGCAGGGACTCAGTGTCCCAAGCCGCGCGACGCGATTCTACCGCGGCGAGGACGAAAAGTGAACCGATAGACTTGCGCTCTTATGCGCGTCGGTCACATCGACCGACGCGAATCCGCCCCCACTAATTCGCTTACTTATCCAGTTCGAGCCTCGCCAGCAGGCTGGAGCGGGTCACGACGGTGACCGAGCTGAGCGACATGGCCAGGGCGGCGATCATGGGTCCGAACCGGCCGAAGAGTCCCAGCGCTGCCAGCGGAATCCCCACGACGTTGTAAGCAAACGCCCAGAAGAGGTTCTGGCGGATGGCCGTGAGCGTGGCCTGGCCCAGCCGTAGTGCCCGAGGCACAGCCGCGAGGTCACCGGTGGAGATGACGATGTCGGCAACCGCCTTGGCCAGGTCGGTTCTCGATCCCAGCGCCATGCCCACGTCGGCCGCGAATCGGCCTGGCTTCCGGCGATCATCGCGATCTTACCCCGGTCGACTTCGAGCCTGGATCGCGATGATCTTAACGGTCGAGGTCGAGCCTCGCCAGCAGGCTCATACGGTGGGTGGCTGTGGTGGAGTGACAGCGACACCACGGAAAGGCCAACGGAGCGCCAGAGCCCTGGGGCATTTGGTCACATCGCCCGCGGTGTGTCGGGACTGACACGCGCAGGCTCAGAGGAACTTTCGCCCGATGCTGACTTTATTCGAACTTGTTCCTACGATTCTCGCGGGCTCTTAATGACGGCTGGGGATGCAGGCAAGTCGGGTGTTTGAAAGTCTCTTTCTGCGATGCTGTTCGGCACATGGGCAGTATGGCGGATAACATTCATATCTCGATTTAGCGAATGGAATAAGTAACCGGCTAGGACAATTCTCCATGGGCCGGGTCCAGGGATACCGAATGTCTCCCGATAGTCCACCCTCCTTCAGGGCCAGCGCGCACTTTGAGTAGTCTTGGCAATCTGGGTACTTGCGCCCTGGGCCGGTTATTTGTATACCGTTCTCCGTGTTGCTACATTCACGGCGCACGGAGAACGACCAATGGTAGACAGTC
>JBKQMU010000167.1:0-20601 GCA_052146555.1 Isosphaeraceae bacterium | reverse complement strand
GACTGTCTACCATTGGTCGTTCTCCGTGCGCCGTGAATGTAGCAACACGGAGAACGGTATACAAATAACCGGCCCAGGGCGCAAGTACCCAGATTGCCAAGACTACTCAAAGTGCGCGCTGGCCCTGTCGTCACTCGCAAGCCGAGGCATCCCAGGATATCATCCCGTAATACAACAATTTCTTGACGCGATGGCATCGGCCCGTGCTTCCGGACGAGAGCCAGAAGTTCGTGGCGTTGCCGACTCGCAGGTTTCTTGAGAGTAACCGAATGCCCCCCTCGAATGACAGATCCGCGGCACACAACGTGGTGTCAGCCGACGAGATTCGTGCGGCGTTTCCAGCGCTTGAGCGTCGCCACGAGGGCTTACCCGTAGCCTACTTTGACGGCCCCGGGGGCACGCAGGTGCCGTGTGTGGTTGCCGAGGCGATGACGGACTATCTGCTGCATCACAATGCCAACACGCGATGGGCATTCCCGACCAGTATCGAGACCGACGCCGCACTGGCCAGAGCGCGGCAGGTTATGGGCGACTTCCTGGGCGCATCGGCCGATGAGAATGTCTTCGTCGCGAACATGACCTCGCCGACCTTCCGAGTCAGGCGGGCCCTTGGCCGCCGTCTCGGTCCGGGCGATGTGATCGTCGTCACCGAGATGGATCACCATGCCAACATTGACCCCTGACGGGCTCTTCAGCGCGATCGGGGAATCACGATCAGCCAAACCCGGATGATCCCTGAAACAGGCCAGCTCGACTGGGAAGATCTCGATCGCTGCTTGAACCAGCATCGCACCAAGCTGCTGACATTCGGCGCTGCATCGAACGCTCTAGGGACGATCAATGACATCGCGCGGGCCGTGGCCATGGCTCATGAAGCCGGGGCCTTAGCTTTTGTGGACGCGGTTCGCCTTGCACCCCACCAGCTCATCGACGTTCGGGCCTGCGGCTGCGATTTCCTGGCCTGTTCGGCTTACAAATTTAACGGGCCCCACGTGGGTGTACTTCTTTGGTCGCCGCGAACTGCTAGGCACGCTCGAGATCACGAAGTTCAGGCCGGCCCCTGAGGCGGCGCCCGAGCGGCTGGAGGCGGGCACCCAGAATCACGAGGGAATTGTGGGTGCAGCCGCGACGGTCGATTTCCTGGCCGGACTCATCAGTAATGATGAGGGAACCGGCAAGAGCGAGCCAGCCGATTCCGGGGTGCTCTCTCGCCGGCAGCGACTGGCGTTCGTCTTTGACTCCTTGCATGACCGGGGCTGCACGCTCCTCGAGCGACTCTGGATGAGCTTGCGGGATGTTGCCGACATCCATCTCTACGGCCCGCCTCCCCCAGCGCAGCGGACGCCGACGCTCGCGCTTTCTGTCCAGGGCGTCCCTGCGATCGAGGTCGCCCGGAAGCTGGCCCGGCGAGGAATCTTTGCCTCGCACGGCAACTTCTATGCTCAAACGCTCGTTAAACGGCTCGGCCTGACAAACGATGGCCTCGTCCGTCTGGGCTGTGCTTGCTACACGACCGAGGGAGAAGTCGATCGAGCGATCGAGTGCCTTCGATCGATTGCCCGCGGTCAGGGCTGAAGAGGAATCACCCCGGCCGTGCCTGGCTGTTCGACGGCGGCGAGCATCGCGGCGAGTGGCTCGGGGTCGGCCAGCCGATGATCGGTCCCGACCACGATCAAGGCGGTCGCCGGCAAGCCACTCTTGGCCAGCAACTCTTGGGAATCGGCAAACGGCACGACGTCATCGGCCGGCGAATGAAGAATCAAGGTGCCCGGTTTGACCGTCGACGCGCTGCCCCATCGCTTCCAGGCCGGGCAGAGCAAGATCAGCCTGGCCGACGCCGAAGCGATGTTCATTGCGACTGCTCCGCCCCGGGACGACCCGACGACGACCTCGGGTCGGCGCCTGTCGAACTCGACCTGGGCAATCCGGACGGCCTCGGCAAAGTCGTCGTCGGGGAGCGCCGGATTGATGACCGCGTGGCCAGCATTGGCCAAGTAAGTTGGCTTCATACCGCCGGGTACCGATGTCCAACCATGAAGAAATAGTACATTCACGGAACCAGACCTTCGATTTTCCCGATTTGTTGATTCATCTTACGACCCCCGCGCGTACTTGGCTGTCAGTTTCCCTTCGGCGACGACGTGCCCTTCGATGGCTCTGAGCACTAGGGCGCGGTTTGCCCCTACGGGAACGTCGAGGCCGCGATCGAGGGCGTAAAGCCGGAAGACATAGCGGTGAGTTCCGCTTGGTGGGCACGGGCCGCCATAGCCGATCTTGCCGAAATCATTCTTTCCCTGCATGGTCGTGCGGAGCGCTTGCTTGATGGCAGGACGCGGCTCGGGCACCGCAGTTAGCTCAGCCGCGATTCCCTCTTCGAGAGACGTGACATCGGGCGGCAAGTTGAAGACGACCCAGTGCGACCAGGTGCCCGCGGGTGCATCCGGATCGTCGCAGATCAAGACCAGTGACCGGGCTGCTTTCGGAATGCCCGACCACTGCAAAGGCGGCGACTTGTCCGCACCGTCGCAGGTGAACGCCTTCGGGATCATTCCGCCTTCGGTGAACGCCGGGCTGCTCAGATGCAAAGCCGGCAGGCCCGGCGGCGAGGAGGGCAGGGGAGCAGTGCCACCGCCACAACCAGTTGTCACAAGTAAGAGCAGAACACACACGTGTCGTATTTCTACCAACCGTGCAATTCGCGGTCTCACCCTCATGTTGGCGCATCCCTCGAATTCCGATCCGCAACCCGCGGAACGTGTCTGAAAGCCCGCGACGAGATCTCAATGCCCAGGGAGCATTCTAGGGCAAATTGGCAGTCACGCCCAGGGTCACGAAAGCCAGCGCGAAGTGACATCTGAACACTCTGCGCCAGCGAATCGTGCGAAGTGAGCATCAATCTAACCAGGCTACCGGAGAAAAAAAGCTCGAATTCCAGACCGCACCGGAGAAAAAAGCCTACCTTTCTAGAGAGAGGACCGGTTCAGCCACACGCAATGATGCACGTTCCTCCCTCTGCTATGATGAACAGGACGAACGATCATGGACGCCCAACGAAGCCGACGAACCAGGGACAAGGCCCGAAAAGCCTGGTATGCGTATTACAGGCAGGTACGCTTCGCGCGCTGGCTCGGATTCATCGAAGTCGATAGAAACCTGAATTTTGCCTTTCGCCAACCGTTTCTACCTGGCAGCTCGGGACCTTCCCGGGATCTCGATTGCCCGGTGATTGGCGACGATTGGGATGCTCCCGTTGCGATCTTGCAGCCTCCGGTGTCTTCCTCGCGCTGAGGGCGGCTTCGCCCCACCGACACCGGGCCGTTTGCCGCCAATTGTTTCCGCGGTTTCCCATCAGCCATCGTGTGGCTATGATATGACCGGTGATTGAACCATAGCCGGTCCATTCTCAATGTCCCACCGAGCCTGACGGGGAAGCCCGCTGATGAACCTGACGGAGTATCTATTCGCTCGCCTTCGAGAGCTGGGGGTCGGGCACACATTTGGCATCCCGGGCGATTTCGTCCTTCCCGTCTACGCGGTCCAGGAAGCCCTGGGCTTTCCTACTGTGGTTTGCTGTCACGAACCCGGCGTCGGATTCGCGGCCGATGCGTACTCACGCCTGCGCGGGCTGGGCGTGGGGCTTCTGACCTATGGACCCGGAGCGCTGAACGCGCTGAATGCCGTTGCCTGCGCTTATGCCGAGCAATCACCGCTCTTGATTGTTAGCGGCGGACCGGAGATGTCGTTTCGCCGCGGCGATCACGAGGTTCACCTGCACCATGTGGTGAAGACCTACGAGAGCCAGCTACAGATCTTCCGCGAAGTGACCGTTGACGCGGCCATCCTGGAAGATTCGGCGTCGGCTCCCGAGACCATCGATCGTGTTCTCAAGAACGTGGTGCGGCGGAAGCGGCCGGGATACCTCGAGATTCCGCGAGATCGTGTCCATGCGGAAGTCTCCGCGCCGGCCGCAAGACTGGTACTCGACCCGGAGCCCGAGGCGCGGCTGGCGCAGGCCGAGGCACTTGACGAGGCGATCAGCGAGATCGGGACGATGCTGGCTGAGGCGCGCCGGCCGACTTTGTACGTCGGCGTAGGGACGCGTCGTCACCAGCTCACGGACTTGGTCGTCCGGCTCGCCGAGAAGCTGCGGCTGCCGGTAGCTACCGACGTCTTGGGCAAGGCCTCGTTCCCTGAGAGCCATGCTCAGTTCGCCGGCGTTTACATGGGCGCTCTGGGCGACCCTGCCGTCCGAGCCATGCTCGATGATTCAGATTGTGTTCTGGGAATCGGCGTCGTTCGCACCGACTTGGGCACGGGTTTCGGCACGGAGCGCATCAAAGCAAAGTCGCGCATCCTGATCGATCCCGACGGAGTTCGCGTGCGATTCCATCGCTATGATGGACTGACGATTAGACAGGTCGTCGAGGCACTGCTGGAGCGCCTTCCGACTGCCGACCGGCCGATCCCTTGCCCGGGTGGGGCGCCGGTCGCGGCGCGCCAGCCTTACACCGACGAAGCGGCAGCGCACACCTCAGCCGGCACTGCGCTGAGAGTCGCCGATGTCCTGGCAGTGCTTGAGCGGCTGGACAAGTCACGCTACAGCTTCACGGCCGACGTGGGCGATAGCTGGTTCATCGGGCTGGAGCTGCGAACGGAGATCTTTCTGGCCGCGGGCTACTATGCTTCGATGGGTTTCGCCGTGCCCGGTGCGCTGGGGGCGGGCATTGCCGAGCCTAGCAGGCGCCCCTTTGCCATCGTGGGCGACGGTGCCTTCCAGATGACAGGAACCGAGCTGGCGACCATGGTCCAGCAGGGACTTTCACCGATCGTGCTCTTGCTCAACAACGGCGGCTACGGAATGCTCGAGGCCATCGATCGGCCGCGACCTTACTACGCACGGCCAAGCTGGGACTACACGGCCATGGCGTCCTCAATGGGTGCTACGGCCCAGCGCGTGACAACCCCCGCTGAGCTGGCCGCCGCAATGGATCGTGCGGAGGCAAGCTCTGGCGCGTTTCTCATCGAGGCTGTGACCGCCCGGGACGATCTTTCTCCCGTGATGGCTAGAATTCGCGCCCATGTCAATGAGGCCGCGCGGGCTGGCACGGCCTTGCAAGCCTGACGCGCATCACACCGGTGGAGCAAGCCGGTTCACCCCACATCGTGTCGGTCGTGTTCAGTTGGCGCGCGGGTTCTCGGGAATGTGCTTGACGGGCACGATCGCCTGAAGCTGCCGACGGCTGGCGTCGGTCATGGCGAGTTTCCAGAGAGCAATCGCATCCAGATCTCCGAAGACGTGGGCGGATGTCGCCGGGAGCAGCAACCAAGATCCTTCGCCTAGCTCGTTCTCGAGCTGACCGGGCCCCCACCCCGAATGCCCGAGATAGAAAAGGACCCGGCCCTCCTCGCTACCGGCCAGAGACTCCATGCTGTTCAGCTCGGTGGCGACATAGATGTCGTCGGCGACAACGAGGTTCGCAAGTGATCGGTTCTCGTGCAAGGCCATCAAGGTTCCAGTGACTGGGCCCCCGTGGTGCACCTTCTCCGACCGCACGCAAGGCGCGTTACTGACCTGACCCCAGACGTCATCAAGTGTCATCCCCAGCTCGCGATTGAGAATCAGCCCGAGCGCACCATCGTCACCGTGTACGGCAACCAGCACGACAGCCCGCGCAAAGTTGGGATCAGCCAGCGTTGGAGACGCAATCAGCAACTGCCCTGAAAGTGATTGCATGATGACTCGACATCGTCCGGCGATCTTGATATCGCCAAGGCGTTCTCGGAGAAACGCCACGGCCGCGAGAAGTGGAGTGCGCCCCGCTCCCGCATTCACATGAAACCACGCGAGGCTTTCCTTGTCGAGATCCGAGCGGGGATTCATTGGAGTTTGCGGCGTTTGGTCCCGTTGCGGTGGCATTCGTAGCGATACGCGCCTTCGTCGATGATTGGGTTCGTGGTGCCGACCTTGTCGGTGGCGTGAATGAACGGGGCCGGCGAATGCGCAGCGGGCCTAGTCAGCGCAGCCGCTCCTCCGTCCTTGAGAGAATCGAGCTGATGCAGAATTCGGTCCCCCGGGTGAGGCAGCGAGCCGGGCACTCCGCTGCTCGCCTTTCAAACTGACGACCCGCGACGAACTGCACCATTACGAACGACCCGCTAGTTTGCATCCTTGAAAGCGCCGGCGGTCACGACGGAAAGTTGCTTGGGGTCGAGGTGCTTGCGGAGCACTGTGTTGACTTCGTCGACGGAGAGGGACTTGATCTTCGCCTCGAGGTCGGCCTCGAACTGCATAGTCCGGCCCACGAAAAGATTCTCAGCCAGCGAGGACGCAAGCATATTGTCACTGGTGCGCGTGACCTCGATCTGCTTGAGATAGCCGTCTTTTGCCCGCTTCAGCTCATCGGCGGTCACGCCGTCGCGAAGGATCCGTGCCAGCTCTTCATCGACGCCGGCGACAACCTTGTCCCGATTGACCGGGTTGTAGATGGCTAGCACGACCAAGCTCGCCCGGGCGTCCAGAGGGCTCGCCGAGAATATCGAAGCCGCGGAATAGGACAGGCCTCCCTTCTGCCGCAGGCGATCGGCAATGCGCGACGAGATGGCCCCACCTCCGAGGATGAAATTGCCTGCGAGCAGAGCCGGGTAATCGGGGTTGCTGTCCTTCATGGGCAAGATCTGGCCGGCCACGTACATGGCGTTGGCCTTGTCGGGCGTGAGAATCGTTTCCCGGGCCACCTCCAGGTTCCCCTGGTAGGGTCGCTCGATGCGCGCAAAGGGCTGCGTGTTCCTCCAGCCTTCGAATGTCCGGGAGAGTGTCGAGAGAACCTCCGATGGTTCGAAGTCACCGACGATCGCCAGTTCACCGTGGCTGGCCGACATGAACTCGAGGTAGACGCTGCGCACTTGCTCCACCGTGACGCCTCTCACGCGATCAAGTTCCTCGCCGACGGTGGGTACGTAGCGCACATCGGTGGCGGGATAGCGCGATAAGAGGCGCTGGAGATGAGTGACGGCCTGGCGCAAGGGATCGGACCGGTCTTGTTCGAGGTCGGCCATGCGTTCATTCTTCTGGATCTCGAACTCGTTTTCCGGCAGACTCGGTTCACGCAAGACTTGCCGGAGAATCTCCAAAACGGCAGGCAGGTTGGCACGCTTGGTCTGGATCGAGAACGAGAGGGTGCCCAGCGAGCTGCCGCTTAAGCCCAGCCGTATGCGTCCTCCGCCGCCTCCCATGCCGCTACTCAGGCGGGCAAAGTTCTTGTCGAGGGCATCCTGGATTTGCTGATGAGTCAGGTGCTTCGTGCCTCGCTGCAAGAGCCCCGGCAGAAAGCCCGCGGCATCGACCTTGCCCTTGAGACTTTCCGCCGAGCCGTAATGAAGGTTCAGCTGCACGTTCACCGCATCGCCCCGCGTTTTCTTGGGCAGCAGGGCCAGCTTGACTCCCTCGAATGGCTCGGGCCGCAGGATGCGCGCTTCGATGGCCAGTGGAGAAGTGTCGAACACCTCGCCCTGGGACTGGGCGGCGCGCCCCTTATAATGATCGACTAGCTCGGCGATGTTGGGAGCAGTGGGTACTTCGGTTCGCTCTGGCTTCGTGCTGGGAATGTAGTAACCGACGGTCCGGTTGCTCGCCGTCAAGTATTTTGCGGCAACCTCTTTCACTTGCGCTGGCGTAACTTGTTCGAGCCGGTCGCGGTTAATGAAGTAGAGCCGCCAGTCACCCTGCGCCGCCCAGTTAGAGAGCATGATGCCAACCCGGCTCGGATCGGCGGCGGCCAGCTCGCGATCCTTGAGGATTCGCTGGCGGGCACGATCGACCTCCTCTTGTGTAACACCCAAGCGGATGACCTCAGCCTCGACCGAGAGGATCGCGTCCCTGACCTTCTCGAGGGTTACCGCATCTTTGGTGTTGACCTCGGCCATGATCTCGAGCATGCCGGGATCGTGCAGTCCCTGCGGATGGGCCGTGACACTGGAGGCTTTCTTGGTTTCGACCAGGGCTTTGTAGAGCCGGCCGGAAGGTTCCGACCCCAGAATGCTGGCCAGCACCTGCACAGCCGCATATTCGGGGTGAGCGCCCGCGGGAATATGATAAAGCAGACCAACCAGGCCGACATCGCCGACCCGGCGGAGGGTCACCACGCGCTGGCCGTCCTGAGGCGGTTCCTCGGTGTAGGTCGAGGGTAGCTTTCGCTCGGGGCGTGGCAATGATCCAAAATATTTTTTGATATATTCAATGACCTTCTGTTCGTCGTATTTGCCGGCCACAACAAGCATGGCATTGTCGGGCTGGTAGAACCGCTTGTAGAAAGCTCGCAAATTGTCGACTGGAACGCGCTCAATATCGGAGCGGTTGCCGATGGTGGACTTCCCGTAGTTGTGCCACTCATAGGCGACGGCTGCCATCCGCTGCGAGAGGACTTCTTGAGGAGAGTTCTCACCCATCTCGAACTCATTGCGGACTACCGAGAACTCTGTGGCTAGATCCTCGGCCTTGATCGAGCTTGAGAGCAGCCTGTCGGCTTCGAGCCGGATCGCGAACTCCAGATTCTCGTCGGTCGCGGTGAGGGTCTCGAAGTAATTGGTCCGATCATACGTTGTCGTGCCATTGAACTGGGCTCCCCGTTCCTTCATGGCGCCAGGGATATCGGGATGGTCCGGCGTTCCTTTGAAAACCATGTGCTCCAGCAAGTGTGCCATGCCGGTTTCACCGTAGCCCTCGTGTCGCGAACCGACGAAGACCGTCAGGTTGACCGTGACCTTGGGACTGGAGGAATCAGGAAAGAGCAGCACGCGAAACCCGTTGGCCAAGCGGTACTCGGTGATTCCCTCGACCGAGGCGACCTTCGTGGGAGGCGGCGAATCGGCGACGGCGGGCCGGGCTGAAGCGATCAGGGTCAGAAGGGTAGCCGTCAGCGAGAGCCAGGCAAAAGGACGCATCGCAGATCTCATGAGACCTCCTTGCGGATTCATCTGCGGAGTTGTCAGGAACCGAGCGAAAACGGGCGGGCGAGCAGGGGTGGTCACTTCGGTGATGGGGCAGCCTTGTGAACCTGACCATTCTGCGGAGCCTCATCGTTCCAGGGGGGTGGAAGCTCCGCCGGAGGGCGTGAGCCGGTCGGGCCGGGAGGGTTTGTCTCGTGACGCGGCGTGAGAATAATCTTCCCATCCTTGATCGTCATGCTTTCGAACCGCCTGAGCATCTCCGCGTTCTTGGGATTGTCGTAGGCGTCCTTGGCCAGGTTCTGCTTCCGTAGACCCTCGAGGAACTTTTCCGGTGGACGCTTGCCGTTAACCTCCAGCGTATCCATGTTCACAACCAGAAATCCGCTCGAGAGAGAAGCCTTCAGCTCGGCCTCTCCATTCAGGTAGCGACCCCGGACCATGCCGATCTTGAACCGATCGAGGGGGATGCTGACCTGGGCCTTGAGCTTGTCGCCCTCGATCCGGGCATAGACCGTGCCTTTTAAGTTGGGGTTCTCCTCGATCAGCGCGTTCAGATCGTCGCCGGAGAGCACGAGGGGCTCGGCAGCCGTCCCTTCGTTTACAGCTTTGCGGAAAGCCTCGACCCTTTCCCGCACCGAGCGACGCTGGTCTTCCGAAATCTGGACCTTGGGCAGCTCCACCGGCGTGGTCGCGGTCCACTCCGTGACAAATCTGTTAACGAAGCGGTAGCCGATGAACGCGGTCACGCCCAGCGCGATGACCGCGAGCAGGCTGAGGACACTGGCGAAAACGCAGCCATAGAAAAAGCAGCCCCGTCCTCGGGAGCGCGGTTCTCCATACTCGGGCGAGAATCTGGCGGCGTTGTCGAATTGTGGATCGTAGCTGGCCATCGGTCTTGCTTTATGCCCCCCAGGGATGTTTCCTCCCGGTGATCAGATCTTCGTCGAACAATCCCGAAAAAGAAAGGGGAAAGGCACCTGTGGACTTCAGTCCGTGGCGCCTGGCTCGGAGCATCCGCCGCCGCACATCGCGATGGTCTCGAACCACATGGGCCGATGTCCACCGAAGAATTTCAGTGATTCGGGAAAGTGACTCGTCATGTGAGACCCGGCGCAAGCCCCCGGGCGACGCTGAGAATGTCAAGCCAGATGCAAGCGAATCTTCGTGTGCGGTCCTCTTGCTCTCCCTCCGCTCGGATCAGTTGGCGAGCGAATGGACCACAAGCTGATACAGGCGGTCCGGAGTTTTCAGCACTGTGCGGGCATGGCAAAGTCCGCCGGCCGACGCAAGTAAGTTCCACTGTCTCAGCGCGATCGGATAGTCGTTTTCGCGAACGTGGGTCTTACACGCTGCTCGTTGTTCGGCCGACATGTCGAGCCAATTGTGATCCACGATCTGGCATAGACGATCGATGTGCTCATCTCTCGTCTCGTCGGGCAAGGTGAATGGCTCGTAAGCCGCGAATAACCCGGATGGGGCAAGCCGGCGAACAATTGCGCCGAAGAGCCGCCGTAGGTCCGCTTCGCGCAAGTGGTGTGCGGACAATCCCACGTAGATCACGTCGAACTGATCGTCGCGAACCTCGAGGAAGTCAACGAAATCCGCGGTGACCAACTCAGCCCTGGGACCGAGATTCGCGACCCGCGCGGTCGCGGCAGCTAGGGCCTGCGGCGAACGATCCACACCCACGTACCTGGCCCCGGGCCGGTTGCTGAGCAGGCGACTGGCGGTCTCGGCATCGCCACAGGCGAGGTCGAGAAAACGGATGGGAACGTCGCCGCCAAAATGTTCCTCGATCAACTTCCCAAGTGCTTGGCTGGCCATGCCGTGCCACAGGTAGTCGGATTCGAGGACAGCGCGATACACGGCCCACCCTGCCGTGAACAGGTCCGCACCTGTTTCATTACGGTTCTTGGTCATATTTTCGCTCGATTCTTGCAGAGTCCAGCAAGCTTGCTTGAACGCGAGATCAGCTGGTGCTACCTGGAACCTCCTGGATGGTAACTTGCTAAACAGCCGTACTCCAGTGTCTTTCCAGGCTCCAGAAGAGCTGAATCTTTATGAACCAAAGAATAAGATCGAAATCTGCGCAGGCGATCTCGATCGGCGCGAGAAACCGAAAAGGGCGGGGCTGACCGCG
The DNA here is from genome assembly GCA_052146555.1 of Isosphaeraceae bacterium. GTDB lineage: Bacteria > Planctomycetota > Planctomycetia > Isosphaerales > Isosphaeraceae > Aquisphaera. Next base: position 9,515 of record JBKQMU010000167.1, on the reverse strand, counting down.
TCGAGCTCTGCGGTAACCTGGTCGTCTTCGGAACGACCCCCAGTCGTCTGAGCTCGCCAAGGCGAGGATCCTGAGCGCCACAGTGCCAAGCAAATCTGGATTGAAACATCATTGCACGGGAGTGTCGCTGGGTCTGGTCTGGCTCTTGAGCCGATCGACCTCGCGGCTGAGCAGCGAAACTTGCCGCCGCAGATCCGCGTTTTCTCGTTCTAGGCGCTTGATGGATTCTGGCCCGCTTCCGGCGGATGGATCGCGGTCAAGGCTCCAAGACGTTCCTGCGGTCGTGTTCTCGCACCGGCTGATTGTCAGACTGCTGCGTCTCTGCTCTTCCAGTACCACGGAGCGCAGTGCGACCTCGCGGGCCTGCAACGCGCGCATCAAGACTTGTCTTTGTTGCTGCCGCTCGCGCATCACCCAGGCAAAAGGCGCAAGCAAGATGGACACCACGGCGATGGCGAGCATCATCGTCCGCACCGAGAACTGGTGCTTGCCACGTTCTTCCAGCTTCATCGTGCGAGTCCTCGGGTTGCTATGGAGCCGGGTTGTGATCGGATTGGACAGATTTTATCATGATGCGAAACTGCCCGCAGCAACGGTGCGATGCTTCCCAGAGTCGACGGCGATACTGGTAAGCGATATCGGCAGCATGGTCGTCGTGATCTACCGCGGCAGCCGGTTGATTCCCGGCGCGATTGTCTTCGTGCAACGATTCTAAGCGGGAGCGCGTAAATCCCCTATCTCAGGCTGTCAGGCCCCACCAAGCAGGAGGTTACACCAGCCTCTGGTGCCCTGGTTACGCCGAGCGACTCGGCAACCGGGAAGAAGTCCGACTTTGCGAGGAAGCCAAATGCACTCATGACATGGGTAGACCCGAGGCCTCTTGAGACTGTCCCGGACAACGTATTCGTGGTTAATGACTGCATGGACACCGCCGTCATCGCTTGCACCGAAGCCGACATGAAGATATCCTGGCTGTCATGGGGGCACAGAAAGGAAGCAGAACAAGGCGTACCCCCACCGGCCCAGGCAACTTTTCGAGACGTGACACATAGACTCACTGAGTGAATAGGATAACGAAGGTTCGTCACCCTCGGTACTTTGGTCGAGAAACCGCGCGCGCATCTCTGAAACTCCTGCGTGTGTTTTGGGAGGGTACTTAGGGCGCCGGGATTCCGCAGACGACGGCACTCGAGAGAGCCGTAACCTCCACGACCTCTGAGCTTCACATCTTCGACGAGGCGCATCATGAGTGACCTGAGATTACCTAGCACAACACGCAGTGGTGCATGCCCCGAGTTTCGCACACGCACACACTCACGGCCACGCAATCGCTTCGAGTTGAACTGCGAAGCTCTGGAGTGCCGGCAGCTACTTTCGACGACTGCGGCGCCCGCAACAGACTCAAACTCAGTCAGAGCAACTACAGGTATTCAGGTTTCCCCATTGGTTTCCACCGGACCCACGGGGCTGACTCCGGAGCAGATTCAAAATGCCTATGGAATCAACCAGATCCGGTTTGCCGGCGGCCAGGTCATGGGCAACGGGGCAGGGCAGACCATCGCCATCGTCACGGCATATAATGATCCGAACATCTCGCATGACTTAGCGGCGTTCGACAATGCGTTTGGTCTGTCCAGTCCTCCCTCCTTCGCGGTAAGCAATTCAGGCGCCACCACAACTGATGCGGGCTGGGCGCTGGAGACTTCGCTGGACGTCGAGTGGGCTCACGCCATCGCCCCCGAAGCGAATATTCTGCTGGTCGAGGCGCCATCGGATAGCGTCTTTGACTTGTTCACTGCGATCAACTACGCCAGATCACAACCAGGCGTCAGTGTGGTCTCTATGAGCTGGGGAATGCCCGAGTTCCAAGGTGAGCAGGGCCTAGATCCTCTTTTCAATACCCCGGTAGACCATACCGGGGTCACGTTCGTCGCCTCCTCAGGTGACTCGGGCGCTTGGTACGGTCCGATGTACCCGTCGGTCTCACCCAATGTCCTTGCCGTCGGTGGTACTACATTGACGCTTTCCTCCGGAGGAGGCTACGGCTCGGAATCAGGCTGGAGCGGGAGCACCGGTGGCTACAGCGGTTATGACTCGAACTGGTACTCTTACGAGACGGAGCCAGCCTACCAGACCGCGGCCTTGCAGGCCGTGGGGCTGAACTACGGCGTGCGGACCACTCCGGATGTTTCCTTCAATGCCGACCCGAATTCCGGCGTGTCCGTCTACGACTCGGTTCCTTACAGCGGCCAGTCGGGCTGGTACCAAGTAGGCGGTACAAGCGCCGCGGCGCCGGCGTGGGCCGGGCTGATCGCGATCGCCAACCAGGGCCTGAGCTTGGCCGGCCGTGGAACACTTTCGGGCACGCAGGCGATCACGGACCTCTACGCTCTGCCCAGCTCGTTCTTCCACGACATCACAACAGGATTTAACGGCTACTTCGCGACGCCTGGCTACGACCTGGTCACCGGCCTGGGATCGCCCCAGGCCGACCTCGTGGTCGCCGGGCTGCTTTACGTGAACGGAGGGTCGGGAGCCTACACGTCAGCGCAGGCAAGCGTAGCCACCACGGCCAATGATACCGGGGCGACGACGTCGCACTTCGACCTGACGGCCTCACAGACAGGTGGGGCAGCTAGCAGCGGAGGATCGTCGATCACGACCGGATTACCGGGGGTGGGTTCGATTCCGAGTCTTACCAGCAGCCTTTCTGGGAGCAGCACACTCACCAGTGTCACGTTGATTCTCGCATTCGCGCCACAGACACCTGCGACGCAAGCCCAGCCGGTCGTCTTACAGGCCACTACGGTTCACGTCGATCAGGCTTTGCCGCCTTCAATCACACTGGGACAGAGCTTGATCCAAGAGTCCGGCATCTCATCGCGGAGTTTTGACATTGACCAGCCGTCTGAGCCGAACGGGCTGACTGACGAGATTTCAACCTCCCCCGCACCAGTGCCTTCGCCGGTCGAAGAAGCGGCGCCCGCGGCTCCTGATGCGTCTGAGGCGCCGGCCTCTGAGGCACCCTCTCCTGCACGAGAGGTCCCCGCACGTGAGGCCCCTGTACCAGAGGTCCCCGTACCAGAGCCTGAACCGGCCCCACCCGTGGACTTGCCCTCAATTTCAGTGGAGAACTTCGACCTAGCGATTGCACAACTCAACATGAGCTATGAAGAAGAGCGTCGGGACTCGCCTTCCGCAGCATGGCCAGTAGTTGACCGAGCGTCCGATGCGTCTGCCTCGTGGAGGGCCCCCGTGCTTGCCGGTACCGCGGCGATCGCGGTCGCTGGCTATCGGCTCGTTCTTGGTCGATCCGATCGAATCCGGAAACGCTGGATAAGAGGCCGATTTGAGTGATCGGAGTGCAAGGCTCTCTGCCACGGGAGGTGTCGCGGCGGCTTGCCGCTGCTGGAGAACCGGGGTAAGGTCGTAGAGAAGGCAGGATGCCTGTTCCGACGGTCGAGATCATCGATCCGTCCTTCTTCCTTGCCCCGAGGGATCTCCCATGACCGGACTTCTGATTCTCCTCGCCGTTCTGTCAGCCTCACGTCCTGACCAGGCCAGTGCCCCGCTAGAGGTCTCGCCGGTAGAATTCCGCACCTGGTTCGATGCCGCGCGCCGGGGCAGGCTGGAGATACCGCATCAAACCGCACAAAACGCCCGCCGATACCGTTACGTCTTCATCGGTGGACTGCACGTCGGGGTCATGCCGGGCTACCTTGCCCAGAACATCAAGGAGCTTCGGGCTCGCGGCGTGCCTCACCGCGCTATCCACGTCATCGATCCAAGTTCATCTCATACGGTCTCGGAGAACGCCGCCGTAATCCGCGCAAAGCTTATCGAGCTGGCTGCCTTGGGCCCTGAAAAGCTTGTGATCATCGCCCACAGCCGCGGCGCATGCGACGCGCTAGCGTTCGCGATTGAGAACCCGGCATTCATCGCTGATCGTGTCCATGCGATGTTCCTCATCCAGGGACCTTTCGGCGGCTCAGGCGTCGCTGATTACGTTGCCGGGGATGGGCCGGCGATCGACCGCGAAATGCCCCTGGTTTACCGGCTTGGCGGCCGTCTCGTCGGTCGCCTGGCCGTTTCATTCATGAAGCAGTCGAAGCACCAGGCCATCACCTCGCTTGGTCGTAAGCCCTCTCATGAGTACTGGGAACGAGCCCTGGAGGCGAACCCGGAAGCAATTGCAGTCGTTGCACCAAAGACCTTCTACGTGACCAGCCGGAGTCGCCCCTCGCGGCATCCCATCCTCCAGCGCATCACCGCGTGGTATCTCGGCACTTATTATGGGCCAAATGACGGCCTGGTTGCCCTGGAAGACCAGGCAGTGTCGAACCTGGGCACCGTCTTGGCCGTCCTCGACGCTGGACACACCGACCTCACGTATCGCTTTCCTTCGGCACGTCCCCAGCCGAAGCTTCGCCGCGCGCTCGTCGACGCGATAATCATGGCGGTTGGAGACTCGTACAATCACTCGTCGCCAACCTTGGACGAGAAGCTTATCGGAGCATCGGGTCATGCCCGAGCACCGCAGCGCTGATCGCCCCCGCGAGACAATCCAGCCATCTCCGGAGACAGGCGGATGAACGAGAGGCCACGGCCATCTCGAGTGGGTGCAAAACTCCATACGTTGGGACCGTGCAGTCTGAGCCGTGCCCTGGAGCGAGCGGGCTTTGAGAAGCTCCGGGCCGGTTGCACCTGGAAAATGATGGATCTTCAGGACCTGAATCACCGGTTCCCCCAAATTAATCACCCCCTGCTGAGATCCTCCCCCTTCCTGCTCAAACGCTTCAGCCCGCGGGCTCTGTGCCGCCAGATGTTCTCCAACTCGGCCGGCAAGCCGCCAAACCGAGTGACCGTGCAACCGACCAACTTTAGCACGAACGGGATCTGACCGAATTTCATGGTTATTTCAGGATAGCTGGATCATGCACATCGTGACTGGAGCCGCTGGATTTGTGGGCTGCAATCTGGTCCGCGCGCTGAACGAGCGGGGAATCCGGGAAATCATGGCGGTCGACGACTTGACGCAGGGCGACAAGTTCCGCAACCTCCGGGACTGCGAGATCGCCGATTACATGGACCGCACCGACTTCCGTGAGTTCGTCCGACGCGGCGCTTCCGGACTGGAACCCACCGCAATCCTGCACCAGGGGGCCTGCGCCGATACGACTGAGAGCGACGGCAGGTACATGCTCGACAACAATTTCACTTATTCGAAGGAGCTGCTCCACTGGGCTCTCGATCGCGGGGTGCCGTTCGTGTACGCCTCCAGTGCTTCGGTTTACGGCTCGTCCCCACGCTGCGTCGAGACGCCCGAACACGAGGGACCGCTGAACGTCTATGCCTACTCAAAACTGCTCTTTGATCAGTATGTGCGGCGTTTGATGCCGCGGATCTCGACGACCGTCGTCGGCCTGCGCTACTTCAATGTGTACGGCCCGCGTGAGGGGCACAAGGGACGAATGGCCTCGATGGTCTGGCAAGTTTACCAACAAGTACGGAGCTCGGGCCTGGCACGACTTTTCGAGGGAACCGATGGCTTTGCCGCTGGCGAGCAGAGGCGTGATTTCGTCTTCGTGGGCGACGCGGTGGCGGTCAATCTCCATTTCGCATCGGGACCGCCCAGACAGGCGACCGTGAATGTGGGCACAGGAAAGAGCCGTAGCTTCAATGACATCGCCCGCATCGTGATCAGTCTCTTGGGCCGGGGCGAGATCCAGTACATACCGTTCCCGGAGTCGTTGCGCGGGAAGTATCAGAGCTTCACGGAGTCCGACATCACGCGATTGCGAGCCGCTGGGTACGACCATCCGATGACATCCCTGGAAGAGGGAATTCGTCAGCTCGTGGAACAGGCGGGAAAGGAAGGATGAAAACCCCATGAGCGCGGTCAATCGAAAGCTTGAAGGGTTGATCAGGGGAATGAAGCCCTGTCGGGTCGCGGTCATCGGCGACGTGATGCTCGACCATTACGTCAAGGGCAACGCGGACCGGCTCAGCCCCGAAGCTCCCATCCAGGTCCTTGACGTCACGAGCGAGTTCCAGATGCCAGGAGGAGCCGCTAACGTGGCAATGAAGGTGGTCGGCCTGGAGTCGAAGGTCCAGATGGTCGGCCTGGTCGGGGACGATCAGTCCGCGGTCGACTTGCAGGCTCTCCTGGCTTCGCACCCGCTGGTCCACGATAGCCTGGTTGTCGATCAGGCACGCTCCACGACCGTCAAGACCCGGTTCATTGCCCATAACCAGCAGCTTCTCCGCGTCGATCGCGAGCGCCGGCTCACCCCCACGGGCGAGGTCCGCTCTCGTCTGGCCGAGGCCGCCCGCAAGGCGGCGGAAGAGGCCGACGCGGTAATCCTGGAAGACTATGGCAAGGGGGTACTCTGCCCCGAGGTCGTCGCCGCGGCGCTGGAGGGTGCCAGGCAAAAGGGAGTACCGGTGGTCGTCGACCCGACAGGCCGTGACTACCGCCGCTATGCCGGCTCGACCGTTCTGACTCCCAACCTCAAGGAGACCGCGGTCGCTGCCGAGCGGCCCATAACCGATCTGGAAAGTCTCGAAGCCGCCGCGCGCCTGCTTGTCGATCAGACGAAGGCAGCCCTGGCGGTTACCCGCGAGGCAGAGGGCATCTCGCTGTTCCGCCGCCGGCAGCCCGGCGGCCCAGTGACGCACACGCACGTGCCGACCGTTCCGGTCGCGGTTTATGATGTGACCGGGGCCGGCGATGCTGTTGCCGCCAGCCTCGCCATTGCCCTGGCTTCTGGGATCGAGATGGCTGATGCCTGCGCGCTGGCAAATCTCGCCGGCCGAGCCGTGGTTCGTCAGTTTGGCGTCGGTACCATTTCCATCGCTCACCTGCTGGCCGAAGCCAGCAGCGGTTCGGCCGACTGGCTCGTGAAGATGGCCGACTTCGCCTCAGCCCGCCAGCGCGCTCGCGAGGTCAAGCAGGCCGGAGGTAAGGTCGTCTTCACCAACGGCTGCTTCGATATTCTTCACTACGGCCATGCCTACCTGCTCCAGTTCGCGCGCGGCCAAGGCGAATTCCTCGTTCTGGGCCTGAATACCGACGCTTCTGTCCAGCGGTACAAGGGTCCCTCGCGTCCGTACGTGTCGCAGGACCAGCGGGCGTATATGCTATCGCTCTATCCCTTCGTCGACATGATCGTCCTGTTCGACGAGGATACCCCAATCAAACTCATCGAGGCGATTCGACCTGACGTTCTCGTCAAGGGGGGCGACTACACCCCTGAGACCGTTGTGGGCCGGGATATCGTCGAATCCTACGGCGGCAAGGTCGCGATCTGCCCTCGACTGGAGGGACTGAGCACGACCGACCTGGTACGCAAGATCAAAGACCAGGATTCTTGAGCGCCGCCAGATTAGCTTCCGCAAGGTTCCGATTCTTTGCCGCTATTCTTGGCTCTGGATGTGATCCGCCAGGCCCGGCTCGTCGAACTCGACGAACTCTCTACAATGAAAAAGGGTCGTCGAATCGCGGCTACGCTGGGGCGCGTCCATGGTCGGCGACCGGGAGATTCTGAGAGGATCTGGCGTTGTCACTTCACCGACGGATCGGCAGCCGAAGGCAGTTCGCGGAATATCTTCGGCTCTTCCGGCAGAGGATCAAGGGCCGAATCAGCGGGCGTGGAGTCGACCCGCGCCAAGACGCGAAAGTGCCCCTCGGGTCCGATGAGCGGCCGCCAGACGAGCCTCCGGGCGCTGGACGGCATCGATCGCTGGCGCTACTTTACCGCGAGCTCTACAGGATCTTGAAGGGCTATCGGCGAATGATCACCCTGGCCTTAGTGGGCCTGTCGGCGGCGACCATGCTGAAGCTCATTCCGCCGCTGGCGACGAAGGCCGCCATCGATTACGTACTGATGGCGCGCCCGCTCCCGCCGGCCGTTTCTACGTGGAGCCCCGTGGCTATCCCCGCATCCCCGAGTCTACGCCTTTCGCTCCTGGTTTCGGCGGTCACGGTCATCACGGTCCTGGGCACCGCGATTGGACTCTGGAGCCGCTGGCTGGCAACGCGGACGAGCAAGCGAGTGCAGGTGGCGATACGGCGAAAAGTCTACGAGCACGCGATGCGACTTCCCCTGCACCGTGTGTATTACCTGAAGTCAGGAGGCGCCTCGAGCCTCTTGCGCGAGGATGCCGGAGGCGTGGGCGAGTTGGTCTTCAGCATGATCTACAATCCCTGGCGTGCTCTGGTTCAATTCTTGGGCGGGCTTGTTGTCTTGGCCTGGGTCGATTGGCGGCTCCTGTGTGGGGCTTTGTGCCTCGTGCCGGGGGTTTACTATTCCGACCTGATCTGGAACCGGCGCATCCGGCCGCTGTTCCGGGATTTGCGCAAGCAGCGCCAGCAGATCGACAGCGAGACCACCGAAGTCTTCGGCGGCATGCGTGTGGTGCGGGCCTTTGGCCGCCAGAAGAGCGAATCGGCCCGGTTCATGGGCGCGAACCACTTCATGTGCCGGCTCGAGCTCCACGTCTGGTGGCTGTCCCGGCTCATCGAATTGCTCTGGGAATTCTTCCTGCCGATGGCCTCGGTCGTCCTCTTGCTCTTCGGAGGACTCGAGGTCCTCAGAGGCCGGCTCTCCCTGGGCGACCTCATGATGTTCCTGGTTTACCTGACCATGCTGCTGGAACCGATGGGCGTGCTGGCCACTAGCGTCACTCAGCTCCAGAATAATTTGTCAGGTTTCGACCGCGTGCTTGACCTCCTGGAAGAGCCCCGAGAGATGGCCGATTGCCCGGGACTTCGGCCGATTCGCAAGGCCTTGATCGCCGGCCGAGTCACGATGCAGAAGGTCGGGTTCGTCTATCCCGGGACCACTCGCGAGGTTCTCCGCCAGATCGATCTGGAGATCAAGCCGGGTGAGACGATCGCGCTGGTGGGGCGTAGCGGCTCGGGCAAGACGACCCTCTGTAACCTGATTGCGCGCTTTTACGATCCAACGACCGGCGTGATCCGGCTCGATGGCTCGAACCTACGCGACATCGAGGTCGAGAGCTATCGCCAGCTTCTCGGGATCGTCGAGCAGGACGTCTTCCTCTTTGATGGCACAATCGCCGAGAACATCGCCTATGGCGACCGGTGGGCGACCAGCGCGCGGATCAGGCACGCCGCCCTCGTTGCGAACGCCGCCGAATTTATCGAACGACTGCCTGATCGTTACGAGACATTGATCGGAGAACGCGGGGTCCGGCTCAGTGGAGGCCAGCGCCAGCGCCTGGCCATTGCCCGGGCCGTCCTGGCCGACCCCCGTATCTTCATCCTCGATGAAGCGACGAGTAATCTTGATACCGAGAGTGAACAGCTCATTCAGCAGAGTCTTTCCAGCTTGCTTCGTGGACGCACCTCATTTGTCATTGCCCACCGCCTGAGCACCATCCGCCACGCCGACCGCATTCTCGTGCTGGAGGACGGAGCGATCGCCGAGATCGGTACTCATGCCGAGCTGATGAACGGCAGCGGCCACTATCGCGAAATGGTCGAGCTGCAA
>JBKQMU010000166.1:0-2686 GCA_052146555.1 Isosphaeraceae bacterium | reverse complement strand
GGCTCAGACCACCGAGATAGGCGACGACTCTGTGTCGCGACCCGCGGGGTGTCCGGTAGGACTCAACGAGGACCCAGTAGGTATGCTTCTTGCCGCCTTTCCGTCGTTCGCAGCGTTTGAGAAACATAATGCGACCGAGCCTCCTTTGGGTCTCATGATCGCATCAAAAACCGCATAATCAAGAGGTGAAGTCTTGACTACATCGTGAAAACGGCGAGGTTAGCCCATCGCAATTGGACTTACGTCGATTTTTGGACGAAAATCGGGGGAAAATTCTCGCAACTCCGTAACTTGGGTTAGGTTCAGGCGATCGTCAGCGTCCCCCCTCAACCGGCCTCCGGCCCGACCCCGCGACCCGCAAGCGGGTTCCCCGGGTTCCCCCCGCTCCCTCGAGGGAGAAGGAGAGATGATGGCTCATTTCTTGCCCGCGTAGCTGACGCGCCAGATGCTTCCCGAGCCGTCGTCAGTGACGAACAGGGCGCCGTCGGGTGCCACGGCCACGCCCACGGGTCGGCCCCAGACATTTCCGTCCGGGGTCACGAAACCGACCAGGAAGTCCTCGTACTCGCCGGTCGCCTTGCCGTCTTTCACGGGCACGTGAATGACCTTGTACCCGGTGCGGCGAGAGCGATTCCACGAGCCGTGCTCGGCCGCGAAGATGTCATGGCGGTATTCTTCCGGAAACTGAGTGCCGTCGTAGAAGGTCAGATCGAGTGAGGCTGAGTGCGACTGAATCAGCACGTCTGGAATGATGACCTTCGACCTCAGCTCAGGGTGCTTACCTCGGTACCTGGGGTCTTGGTGCTTGCCGATGTAATACCACGGCCAGCCGTAAAAGCCTCCTTCTTGGACGTGGGTGATGTAATCGGGCACCAGGTGGTCGCCCAGATTGTCGCGCTCGTTGACCGAAGTCCAGAGCTCTCCGGTGATCGGATGAATCGCCAGCCCGACGGGATTGCGAATGCCCGAGGCATAAACCCGCTCGTTCTTGCCGTTTGGATCGAACGCCAGGATCATGGCACGACGGTGCTCGGACGCGTCGTCACCGACGTTCGACCGCGAGCCGACCGAGACGAACAGGGTCTTGCCGTCGGCCGAGAACTGGAGGTCGCGCGTCCAGTGGCCGCCGCCGCCGACCTCCTCGTGTCCCGTGGGGATGTTGCCGATGATCGTCTCGGCCGGGCCCTGCGCCTGCGCCTGGCCGTTGCGATAACTAAACCGGACAACCGAGCCGGTGTTGCCGACGTAGACGTAGCGCGGGTCTGGCCCGGGCGGGTAAAAGGCGATGCCGAAGGGGCGATCCAGTCCCGAGGCAAAGACCTCGGAGACCTCGGGTTTGCCGTCGCCGTCAGCGTCGCGGAAGAGTCGCACGCGGTTGGCCTGGCTCTCGGCCACGAGGATGTCGCCGCAGGGAGCGCGGACGATGACCCGCGGCTGGACGAGCTTCTCAGCCCAGAGCGTCACGACAAAACCCTCAGGCGCCTTGGGCCAAGCCCCTTCGGGCCGGGGAACAATGTGCGGGTGGTTGGCCGCGCTGGGGGTGTCATAGGGCTCGGCCAGATCGCCGGGAACGATCTTGCGGCGGACGCCGGGCGCATCGCTGGTCCAGTCTCCCAGGGCGTCCTTGCCGGTCAATATCGCGTGCCGGGGCGTCGCGTCATCGCCCCGGCCTTGCGCAAGGACGCCTGCGGCCATGATCAGTCCGGTCCGGGCGATAACGAACGTCATCCGCGTGATCGAGTTCATCGCGTGCGGTCCTCTAAAGGTCGCGAATCTTGAAAATCCTTTCACGACGAGCACTCAAGAGAGGCAAGCCGGCCTGGCATACCTTTCCAGGTTATCGTGAGGCTGATCGATCACGCCACGGATTGTTCTGATGTCGCGTCACGCCATGGGCAGGCGGCAGTGGGCAGACGGCGGGTGGCCGTCATTCGCTTCGGGTGCCGCGTTTACGACCTCAGTCTGGCCTGGAAGTTCGCGGCGCAAGCGTCGACTGCCGACTTGACCGCGCGATCGACCTCCTCGCCGGTCAACGTTCGCTCGGGATGGCGGAAAGTCATGCTGAAATGGACGCTCTGGCGGTCTTCGGGGAGATTACCTCCCTGGAAGGTGTCGAGGAATTCGATGGCCGTGAGCGTCGGCCCAGCCGCCTGCCTCACGGTTGCGGACAGGTCGGCCCAGGGAAGCGCGCGATCGACCTCTAGCGACAGGTCGCGGACCACCGCCGGAAACGGGGGCAGTGGCTCGTAGCGCGGCACCAGTTGGGCGTGGGCCATCAGCACGTCGAGGTCGATCTCGGCCGCCGAGCAAGCTGCGCGGAGCTCGAACTTCGTGAGCTGGTCCGGATCGATCTGGCCCATGGTGCCCAGCGGAGTCTCGCCCAGGAGAAGATTAGCGGCACGGCCAGGGGAAAAAAGAGGGGTCTCAATCACCCTAGCGGTCAAAGGTAAGGTGATGTGCAGGCGTTGCAGCAATGCCTCGATGATGCCCTTGGCCTGGCGGAAATCACCGGCAGTGACGAAGGCCAGTCTCGTCGGCTCGTCGGGCAAGGGACGGTCGGGCCGGGGGAGATAAACGCCGGCGATCTCGAAGAGCTCGGCATCGGCGTTGCCGTGCGCTTCGTTGTGCTGGCGCACCGAAAGTAGGCTGGGAATCAGACTTTGCCGCAGCGCGGTCTCGCGCTTGC
>JBKQMU010000165.1:0-4487 GCA_052146555.1 Isosphaeraceae bacterium | reverse complement strand
CGGTGGCCCCGAAGAGTGCAAATGACTGTTGCTTCTTCTTCGGTATTAGTCTTCACCCCAATGTCACAGGTTCGACGACCACTGTGCGTGGCCAAGGTAATCGATGTGAAATCCGCGATTCCTGAGCAAGCTCTCTGATACTGGCAAGAAAATTCCCCTCGAAGAGCCTGATCACTGGATCAAGCTTCCCGAGGGGTGTACTCCGTGTTTACCACAAGCGCGGAGTACTCGACCATGTATCATGATTTACCTCGGACTGCCAGGTTTTGGTCGTTCCTTCGGGCGGTCGACCAAGATCTCGCAGAGGAAACTCGCAAGAAGGCATGTCCTTGCGGCGGACGCCTGCACGCGGCCAACTACCCCCGGAAGCCACGTGGCACTCCCGTCCAGCTACCCGAGCAAGAATGCCTCAGACTGAGCTTCTGCTGCGACCGCGACGGCTGCAGGAAGAGATCGACACCGCCGTCGGTGCGATTCCTCGGGCCAAAGGTCTACTTGGGTGCCATCGTCATCCTGATCAGCGCCATGCGGCAGGGACCGTCGCCACGCCGCGTCCATGAGCTTTTTACACGCTTCGGCGCCGACCGTCGGACTATCGCCCGCTGGCAGGTCTTCTGGCGCGAGTGCTTTCCTCAGACGCCATTCTGGAAGGTCGCAGGCGCCCGGTTGGTGCCGGTCGTGGAGATCCTCTCTCTCCCCTGCTCACTTGTCGATGCCTTCCTCTCCCGCCATCGCATCTGCAAAGGGTGGACGCTCCTCCTGCGGTTTCTCTCACCGATCACGATCCCTGGCGGCCTGCAAATCGAGGTCTCGCGATGATCGCTTTCCACCCGCAGAAGATGCTCGTCGCCGCCCTTGATCAGCCGGTTTATAGAGGTTGTCACAGTTCCTTCACCCGACTTGTGAGGAGATGTGATGACTCAAAGACACCCCTGTTCAACCGGTGCCTTGTGGGCGCGGTTTCGGTTCTCCGTGGTGGGCTCGCTCTTGAGCTCTCCCCCTGCGCGCGGATCGCTCCAGGCAGCGTTCCGCTCTCTTGCCGAAAAGACCTGGTCGCATCCTGTGACGGGGCGCGATGTCCGCGTGGCGGCCGCCACCATCGCGCGCTGGTACTACACGGCGCTCCGCCAGCCCGACGACCCCGTCGGCTCGTTGCGCCGCGCCGTACGTAAAGACTGCGGCACCATCACGCTGGCGGCGGCCCTCGCCGAGCGGCTCTGTTCCCAGTACCGCGATCACCCGGACTGGAGCTATCAACTGCACTACGACAACCTCACCGCTTTAGTGAAGGCCGATCCCTCACTGGGGCGGCTCCCCTCCTATTCCACGGTCAAGCGCTACATGCAGGCTCGCGGCCTGGTGCGCAAGCCCAGGCTCCGACCCAGCGCACGACCTGGCGAGGCGCGTGCGGAAACGAGACGCCAGACACGCGAGATCCGCAGCTATGAAGCCACCCACGTCGGAGCGCTCTGGCATCTCGACTTCCACCACGGATCGCTCAAGGTGCTCACGCCCGGCGGCCAGTGGCAACGCCCCATCGCCCTGGCCATCCTCGACGACCATTCGCGACTGTGCAACCACGTTCAGTGGTATCTCTCGGAGACCGCCGAGGATCTGGTCCACGGGCTCTCCCAGGCGATCCAGAAGCGGGGCCTGCCGCGCGCTCTCTTGACTGATAACGGCTCGGCGATGGTGGCCGAGGAAGTCACAGAGGGACTCTTGCGCCTGGGCATCGTCCACGAGCGGACGCTGCCCTACAGCCCCTATCAAAACGGCAAACAAGAGGCGTTCTGGGGCACGCTCGAGGGACGGCTCATGAAGATGCTCGACGGCGTGGCCGACTTGACGCTCGAGCTCTTGAACACGGCAACCCAGGCGTGGGCGGAAATCGAATACAACCGCGCCGTGCATCGCGAGACCGGCAGTTCGCCGGTCGACCGTTTCACCAAGGCCCCCGATGTCCTTCGCTCAAGCCCTTCGAGCGCAGCGCTGCGTGATGCGTTCCGCCTGGAGACCAAGAGAAGCCAGCGTCAAAGCGACGGCACCATCTCACTGGAGGGGAGGCGCTTCGAGATTCCGGCAAGGTACTGTCACTTCCGCGAAGTGACCGTCCGTTACGCCCGCTGGGACCTTGGCCGGATCGATCTGGTCGACGGCCGCAGCGGAATCATTCTGGCTCCCATCTATCCTCTCGACAAAGCCGCCAACGCCGACGGGCGCCGGGCCGGGACCGGGTCCGGTGGCACTGACGTACCGTCCCCAGTGCGGCAGTCCCGGCACGCCGGGAGCGAACTGCCACCCCTCCTGAAACGCATCCTCCAGGAGTACTCGGCCACGGGCATGCCGCCGGCCTATTTGCCCAAGACATCCCAGAAAGACAACGGAGAACCCTCATGAATAGCAAGAAACTGCTGGCGCTGTATGGGCTGAAATGGAACCCGTTTTCACCCGAGCTTCCTCCCGAAGCGCTGCTGGCGACCCCCAAGATCGAGCATTTTGCCTGGCGCGTGGAACAGTTGGTCCAGGAGGGGGGATTCGCCCTGATCACGGGCGAGTCAGGCACAGGCAAATCGGTGGCGCTACGGATTGTGGCCGGTCGGCTGGCGACCCTGCGGGATGTCACCGTCGGTGTGATCGAGCGACCCCAGTCGAAGAGCCCCGACTTCTATCGAGAGCTGGGGGACATCTTCGCAGTGAAGCTGGCGCCGCACAATCGCTGGTGCGGGTTCAAAGCGCTCCGCGAGCGGTGGAAAGCCCACGTGGCCTCCTCGCGGATTCGCCCGGTGCTCTTGATCGACGAAGCCCAGGAGATGAGCCCCGACGTCCTCAGTGAGTTGCGGATTCTCTCCAGTGCTGACTTCGATGCCACGTCGCTGTTGACCGTGGTCCTCTCGGGGGATGGACGATTGGTGGAACTGTTGCGGCACGAAGATCTGGTGCCCTTGGGCACCAGGATCCGCACGCGACTGGTCACCGAGCCCGCCACCCGCGAAGAGCTCTTGGAGCTGCTTCAGCACACGCTGGCCAAGGCCGGCAATGCCTCGCTCATGACGGCCCAGCTCCTGGAGACACTGGTCGACCACAGCGCGGGCAACTACCGTCTGCTCATGGTCATGGGGGGTGAGCTCTTGGCCCATGGCATGGCGCACGAAATCGGACAACTTGATGAGAAGTGCTACCTCGAGGTCTATCAGCCGAGGAGCACACGCCCCGCGCTGAAGAAGAAAGCGAAGGTGTGACGATGGCGACCAGTGGCGAGCAAATGCTTCCGGTGGTGCGTGTGGCCGAGCTTCCCAGCGATGAGATCGCGGAGCGTTGGCTGGTAGAACAGCTCTGGTGCGCCCACGCGGTGGGCGTGATCGGCGGCGCTCCGAAATGCGCCAAGACGTGGCTGGGGCTGGACATGGCCCTCTCTGTAGCCACGGGCACGCCGTGTCTGGGCAGGTATGCCGTGCCAGAGCCGGGACCGGTTCTGGTCTACCTGGCTGAGGACGCGCTGCGGGCTGTGCGCGAGCGTATCGAGGGAATGGCCCGACATCGTGGTCTTGATCTCGATCAGGTGGAAATCCACGTGATCACCGCCCCGGTGCTCCGGCTCGATCACGATCGAGACCGCACGCGGCTGCGGGAGACGGTCCGCCGGCTTCGGCCCCGGTTGCTGGTGCTGGATCCCTTGGTGCGACTTCACGGCATCGACGAGAATCATGCCGGTGACGTGGCCGAACTGTTAGGCTATCTCCGCACATTGCAGCGGGAGCTTGGCCTCTCGGTTTTGCTGGTGCATCACACGCGCAAGAACGCTGCAGACGGTGCTGCCGCCGGCCAGGAGCTGCGTGGCTCGGGCGATATCCACGCGTTTGGCGACTCGAACCTCTATCTCCGGCGAGCCGAGCAGCGCCTGATCCTCTCCAGCGAACATCGGGCGGCGCCGGCAGCGGCGCCGGTCCATCTGGAGTTGGTCGCCACCGACGCGGAGACGACTCATCTGGAAGTCATCGCGGCCCCAGGCGCTGCCGCAGCGCGCGGCCTCGAAGAGCAGGTGCTCGACCTTCTGGCTAAAGGCCGAGTGCTTACGCGAGCGAGCTTGCGTGATTCCCTGGCGGTCAAGAACGAGCGTTTAGGCACGGTACTGGAGTCACTCGAGCGGGCCGGCAAGGTCGGCCGGACGACAGGCGGTTGGCAACGTCTCCGCTGATCATCCGGACCGTTCCGTTCCCCATCCAGAAAGGGGGAACGGAACGGTCCTCCGAGAGTGAGCCGAGCCGTGTGACCAGCCCCACGATCAAGCGCCATTGACGTAACAGACGCCCTGAACTTGCTCCATCAGTGACATGGACCATCGATTATCTTGGTCACACCGTCGTCGATTATCGTGATCACTCTCACACACGGCTTCAGAGCTGGTTTCCATTCACAATGCATGTGGGTCTCAACGGCCGGGATTGGCTGGCCCAGCAAATGACCAACGCCGGTTTGGCGTACCACCA
>JBKQMU010000164.1:0-38761 GCA_052146555.1 Isosphaeraceae bacterium | reverse complement strand
CCGCTCATGATAGAGTTCCGATGGCAACGGAGCAAGAAACAACGATCTTCCGGGACAATCCCTTCTCGCGAACGACAGATTCTTGGTGTCAGTTCTTTTTTCGGGGATTATTGGGGGGATTCTTGGTTTCAGTTCTTTTTTCGGACAGATTCTTGGTGTCAGTTCTTTTTTCGGACAGATTCTTGGTGTCAGTTCTTTTTTCGGGGATTATTGGGGGGATTCTTGGTTTCAGTTCTTTTTTCGGCGAAAAAAGAACTGACACCAAGAATCCCCCGAAAAAAGAACTGACACCAAGAATCTGCCAAGAATCTGTCGTTCGCGAGAAGGGATTGCCCCGGAAGATCGTTGTTTCTTGCTCCGTTGCCATCGGAACTCTATCATGAGCGGCCTCCTGCTCAACCGAACCAAGCGCTAAAGGAGAAAAAGCCATGGCGAAACCGAGATTCATCGCACTGTTCCTCACGATTTCGTGGGCATGGGTCGGAGCAATGTGGTCCATCGCGGCGGCCGACGGGCCGCAGTCCATGGGCGCAGCAGGGAGGCCGCCCTATCAGCCGGCTCCGGAACTTCGCGATTTCCTGAACGACTTGAATCAGGTCGGGAATGCCTTGGACAGCATGACTGCCGAATCGGCCCCCGGGCTGTGGCTGAACGAGGTGGTCGGTGCCAGGAAGGTCCTCAAGTCGATCTCCGTGGAGAGCATCCGCGATTTGTGTGTCCCGGCCAGGAACCATCAGGTCCCCATCCGCATTTATACCCCCCGGGACAAGAGGCTCGCCCGGAGCGGAAAGTTGCCCATCCTCGTTTACCTCCACGGCGGCGGCTGGACCTTGGGGAGCATCGCCTCGTACGACAGCATCACCCGAGCCCTGGCCGACGAGATCCCGGCCCTGGTCATCTCGGTCGACTACCGTCTGGCACCGGAGCACCCGTTCCCCGCCGGCACCGAGGACGCGTACTTGGCGATGGAGTGGGTGGCCCGGAATGCGGAGGAAATCGGCGGCGATCCGGCGCGGATCGCCGTGGCCGGCGACAGCGGCGGCGGGAACCTGGCCACGGTGACCGCGCGGAAGGCCAAACGGGCCGGCATAGGCATCGTTTTCCAGGCCCTCTTCTACCCCTCGACCGATATCTCCCGCACGGATTATCCCTCCTACGATCAATACGGCCAGGGCTATTTGCTGACCAAGAAATCCGTGGAGAGCTTTCGCAAATTCTACCTGCCGAACCCACATGACTGGACTAACCCGGACGCCTCACCCCTCCGAGCGCCGAACGACGATCTCGCGGTCCTGCCACCGACGCTGATCATCGTGGCCGGCTGCGACCCGCTCCGCGAGGAGGGAATCGCCTACGCTCGAAAGCTCCGCGACAACGGCGTGTCCGTGACCTGCCGCACGGAGGAGGAAATGATCCATGGTTTCCTGAGCTTCTACAACAGCGCCTTGACCCCAGCGATCTCGCGCCGGGTGGAACCGATCCTCCAGCACGCGGCAGACGCAATTGGGAAGGCTTTCACGACGAGCAACTGATATCGGGCGGGCTGGCCGCGGCCGACTCGCGCGGGGACCGCGACAAACAGGGGAGGGAAAAGGGGACATCATTGAATAGCGCTTCCTTAACCCCCAAGCCGCTTGCATCAAGCACTTACGTGCACGTCCCCGAGGCTCCTTCCTTTCTCAAACGGTCGATGTCAGTAATGTCCCTTTTTCCCTCCGCTACGTTCTCCGCTGCCAATGGGCAACGGGACGGATGGCGGTGGAGCGCGCCGATTTTCGTGATCGGGCCGTTGTACCACCATGCTGCGACGGTGGGGGAAGCGTGTTGGGTTTTCCAGCGGACGGCGGCCCGGATCTCCCGCTCGGCCGTGGGCTCGATGATGCGGTAGATCATGAGTCCGGGGGAAGGTTGAACTCACGGCGGATATCCTCGAACACCTCCTCCGCGGGCCGTCCTCGCCCGGCCCGCATGTCCTCCAGGCCTTGGCGGATGCCCTCCAGCACGCGGGTTTCTTCGGCTTCTTCCCGCTGCCGGAGCAAACGCACGGCCGCGGTGATCGCCTCATCGGAGGAGGTGAACCGGCCGCTTCGCACCTTGGCCTGGACGAACCGCTCCAGGTCTTTGGGTAAGTTCGTGTTCATGAGTTCACAAATACTCCCCATATCCCTTGTTCCCGAGGCTTTCGACCAGCCCTTTCAGCTTGTCGAGCTGGCTGCGGCGGGTGACCAGGGTCGCCTTGCCGGACTGGACCACGACGACGTCGTCGAGGCCGAGCGTGGCGATCAGGCCGCCGTCGTCGGAGATGATGATCGAGTTATTACTCTGGCAGGCGACAACGTCGCCTTGGATCGCGTTGCCTTCCTGATCGTGAGGCAGCAGGTCGGCCAGGGATCGCCAGTCGCCGACGTCGTTCCATTCGTACCCGACTTCAAGCACGAGCACATTGGCGGCCTTCTCCATGACGGCCTTATCGATGGGCGCCCGCTCCATCCGAGGGTATTCGTCGGCGATCACGGCATCATATCGCGGGGTTCCCAGGGTCTGGCCTACCCTTGCCAGGGCCGCGGCAAGCTGGGGCTGGTGCCGCTGTAGTTCATCGAGGATGGTCTGGGCCTTCCAGAGGAAGATGCCGGAGTTCCAGACGAAGTTGCCGGCGGCCAGAAACTGGCGCGCGGTATCGTGGTCGGGTTTTTCGCGAAACTGGACGACGCGATGGACGGCGACTGCCTGGCGCGTTTCCAGAAGCTCGCCGCGCTCGATGTAGCCGTAGCCCGTCTCGGGTCGGGTCGGCTTGATTCCGAAGGTGACAAGCGAAGTCGGATCGTCCTCGACCACCATGGTCGCGGCCCGAACTGTCTCGAGGAACGTCGCGGCGGGATGCACGACGTGATCGGCGGGCATGACGATCATGGTGGCTTCTGGGTTCGCCTTGCGGACGATCCAGGCGGCCAGGCCGACGCAGGCGGCTGTATCACGCGGACAGGGTTCAGCAACGATGTTCGCCGCGGGCAGGTCGGGAAGCTGGGTGCGCGTTGAGTCGGCCTGGTCGGCGCCGGTGACGATGACGATCCGCTCCCTGGGCACCAGCGGCTCGATCCGCCGCACGGTCTGCTGGAGCATCGTCTCCTCGCCAAAAAGTTTCAGGAGCTGCTTGGGCCGATTGCGGCGGCTCTTGGGCCAGAATCGTGTCCCGCTGCCACCGGCCATGATGATCGCGTAAAGCATGGTAAGACATCCTTGTGCGGGCTGCCGCCGGCGCACGGCGGGCAGCCTCGTCTCATCGCAGGTAGAGAGGCCGCTCGACGACGAGCCCAGGCTCGAGCCGTGACTTCAGCTCTTGCGCGTCGAGGGCAAAAAGAGGGCTGATCTCGATACCAAAGGGGATCGACCCGTCAGCGCGGCGGGGAACTTTCGCCCCGGCGAACTCCAGCCAATCGCCGAACAGATCGCTCATCCGCTGATGCACCGTCGCCGGTGAATCGGGACCGACCGCGTTCTTGAGCGGCTCGAACTCGGTCGCCCGATCGGTCTCGACGATAGCCCAACGCTTGGCGTGGGGCAAGGCGTCGAAGATAAACTGCTCGAACTTCACGGCGTTGGGCTCGGACGGCTTGACCAGGTCGCCCGATTCGTCCACATAGGGAACCTTCTTGGTGGCCCGGTGGAATGGCAGACGCTGCTGGCCGACGATACGCTCGATAAATTCGCGCTCGAAGACGTGGATGGCAACGCTGCCAGCCCAGAGTTCGAGCGACCCTTCGCGTATGCGGCGGCCGGCCAGCTCGGGCGGGAGATCCGAATATTCGATCACCTGGGGAATATCGTCCACCTTCACGACGACGCCCAGCTTCTCCTCCGGCGTGAGCCGCTCGATCACCTTGAACGACATCTCGGCTTCGGCCTGGCGGTGCAGGCCGAGGAATACCGGGTCGGCGATCTGGACTAAGGGATTGTCAACCTGGAAGTAGAAGAGTGTCCGGATTCCCCGGGTGCGCATTTCATCCAAGCAACTGAGCGTACCGTCCGCGCCGGGGGCAGCGAGTGCGGCCAGCGTGCCACCGTGGCCGTCGGGGCTGAGGGCGACCTGGTCGCGCTCCGCCAGCAGCACCTTTCCTGTCAATCGGTCGACGGCCGGCATCTGCCCCTGCACGAAGAACCGCACGTGGTCCAGCCCGAAACGGCCGTTGGCCTCGAAGAACGCGACGGTCGCCGCGTGATTCTCCGGACTGGTCATGACGTACAGGGGCAGCGGATGACCATGGCGACGACCCAGCGCGACAATCTTCTCGGCGTGAATCTGGAAGAGGCTGGCCGAGGAGACCGGGCCGATGGGAAAGGTCCCCTTGGGTCCGTCGAACCCCAATCGGGTGCCCGCCCCTCCGGCGACCAAGATCAAACCCACTTCGCCGGCGACAAGGGCACTGATGCCCTCCTCCGCCGCCCGCCTCCGCGACACCCGCTCACCGTCAGTCTGAGGCAGCCGGTTGACCTCGATCGGACGCACTCGCTCCGGGTCGACGGCCGCGTCCACTTCACCATGCACCAGAGATTCCAAAAGGCCGTCGAGCTGGTCGAAATCGATGGCCGCGATCTCCGCGGTGAGCCTCGCTCGCTGCGACTCGGAGAGGCTGCTATACCATGCCAGCAGATGCCTTTGCCCGTGACGTTCCAGTCGCTGCACCAAGTTGGAGTCGGGAGACATCGGCGACGTTGCTCCTGGGGGCGAACATCTGGCCTTGGCCGGCCGAATGGCTGGGCGGATCCGGCACAATCCGGATCCCTCGTCCGACCCATCACCCCCTGCACTCTACACCGCCGGGGATTAGAATTCCACGCTCAGGCCGTCGTAGGCAAGCCGCACGTCCGGTCGAAGCATTTCTTCGATCGACGCGTGATCGAAATCATGGGACATATGGGTGAAAAGCGTCTGACGCGGTTTCAGCCGGGCAATCGCCTCGAGTGCCTCGGAAAGTGAGAAATGGGTGGGATGGGGTGCAAACCGAAGCGCATCGAGAATCAAGACATCCAGGCCCTCAAGCAGGCCCCAGCTTTCATCAGGGATATAGTTGACGTCGGTGCAGTACGCCAGGTTGCCGACCCGGAAGCCGAGCACGACCCAAGAACCATGGTGGAGGCGGATCGGTAAGATCTGCTGCCCGAGCGTCTCAAAGGGCACCCCAGGCTGGACCCGGCAGAACCGGATCTTGGGGACGAAACCCGGCGGCCAGTGCGCGCTATCCTCGTGAAACGCATACGAAAAGACCCGCTTGATGCTGTCTTCCGTAGGTTGCTCGCAATAGACGGGAACCGGGCCGCCGAGCCACTTGGGGAAAAGCCGCGCATCGTCCAGGCCGAAGAGATGGTCCGCGTGGTGATGCGTGAAGGCGATCGCATGGACCCGCCGCACCCGCTCGCGCAGAAGCTGGATTCGCATCTCGGGCGTGGTGTCGATCAGGAGATTGCCAGCCGGAAACGAGAAGAGCACACTGGGCCTGGTGCGCTGGTTGCGCGGGTCGCTCGAGGTACAGACCGAGCAGTCGCATCCGAGTACCGGGACGCCCGTGGATGTGCCGGTTCCCAGAAAGATCAGCCGCCGCGATGAAGCTTGTGCACTCTCGATCAACGAGTGAGCCTCCGGAAAAACCAGCACGCGGCGCTTCCTTGCCGTCGGAGCGGGCCTGTGTCCGCGGGCGTGTTCTTAGGCTCATGCATTCTACGAAAACATGGCCTGCTCGGCGACCCGTGGAATGACCTCCGTGCCTTGCGAGCCGCCTGGGGCGCAGTTCAGGTTCAGGACGAGGCTTGTTTTGATCGGAAAAGTGCTGCTCTGATGAAAGCGCTGTCGTTAAGGAAGCTTCCCAGGCAATCCGGACTCTCGGGTGCGGACGGGTTGGCCAGACCTCCGCTGAGCAGCAACTACACAAGTCCTGGGCTGAACGACAGTACTTTCGCACTATCCCTTTGTCAACCCCCTTAAAATGTCCTCTTTGCAATCGAGCAAAGAACAGACATAATGGCCCGGAGGAGACAGGGATGCCGGACCCAATTGAGCTGCCCAGGAGACTCCGTACGCGAGGTTGGAAGATGGAGATCTACAGCCGAGAGAGGCTCGATCCCCCACACCTCACGCTCATCTGCCGAGATCGTGTCTGGAGGGTCGGACTTCGGGACGGCGAGTTCATGGTTCCTCCCGGTGGGCAGTGGAGAGAAATAGATCCGGATTTGTGGGCGATTCTAGAAAAGCACTGGAAAGTCCTCTGCGACCTCTGGGACGAGCTGCATCCGGAGAATCGGGTGTGGGGCGACGAGGAAGGACACGATGCCTAAGACGATAAATCGAACTCGGTCGAAGCAACCGGGGCAGCCGATCCGGTACGTTCTCATCGGGACTTCGTTGCGGAAGGCCACCGCCGACTTCGTGGTCTGCCCTCGGTCCAACTTTTCAGCTCTCGCGCAGGAAGCGTCCAGGAAAACGGTTATCGTCTCCGCGAATCAAAAGTCGACGGAGAATCTGCTCAAAGCGGGACTCCAGCTTCCGCGCGACCGCCGGATGGGTGAGCTGGTGACGCTGGAAGCTCCCCGGCCCGCGAGCGTTCCCGCGCTCTCCACCCTGTTTGAACGCCACATTGGCGCTAGCCCGGGTTACGCGTGGCTCCCCGTCCCGGAGCTCATGACCGTGATCAGCAGTGAGAACGCTTCCGACCGCTTCATCGGCGGTGCGGCCGACTCCGCACTCGAGACGCTCACACTTGTACGTGGAGATCTGTCGACAGACGTCGTCCCGTTCTCGTACTTCGCGCCAGCAGGCGATGGCACTAGGGCGGAGTTCGACAAGCTCTCCTTTGGCGACTACGGGCTGACCGTCGGACTCGGAGTGTACGAAGCTTCGTCCGACGGCATTCTTTACGAGTTCGATGTAGCGTATCGCCGAAGACTCAACAGACAACGACGGCAAAGCGAGCGAACTTTCGGTGCGGCGCTTCGAAGGCTGCGATTACAGTGTGGGATGAAGCAGTCTGATTTTGCTCCACTCACGCCGAAGACAATCGCGCGAATCGAGCGAAACGAGGTAACCAGGCCGCACGGGAAGACCCTGGAAGTCCTTGCTCGCCGCCTCGGGGTCAGTGCAGATCAGATTGAAAGCTATTGAGCGTTCCCGTTATCGGGCGCAAGACCACTGAGCCTCGTTATACCGGGCTGCCGCTTGAGCGAAGCGGCGTGCTTTGGAGCCGGCTGGACCGCGACGTGCCCCCCGGCGAGGAATCGCCGAACGGCCGTCCCATGAACATCGTAATAGCATCTGGCTGGCGATCCGGCGAACGGGGCCGGCTCGCTTGACGGAGCCTCCCCTTCTGATGTAAGATCTGAGTTCTAAACGACTTAGTGCATCTGGCCCGGGTCAATCCGCGAGGATCATGCGGCAATGGAAGTGCTGACGGAGCTTTGGGATAAGACGACCGACGCATTCACGGCCTTTTCGGAGAACGTGTCCGAGGGGCTGGTGCGGCTTTTCGGTAGTTCCAACGAGCGACGTATTCGGTCGATGCGGCCGCTGGTGGCCCGGATTAATGAACTGGAACCGGGGATGCTCGATCTTTCCGACGAGCAGCTCAAGGCCAAGACGGAGGAGTTCCGCGGCCGGAGGGCTGCCGGTGAGACGATCGACGACCTCTTGCCCGAAGCGTTCGCGGCCGCGCGCGAGGCGGGCCGGCGGTTTCTGAACATGCGCCATTTCGACGTCCAGCTCATGGGCGGCATGGTGCTGCACGGCGGCGACATCGCCGAGATGGTCACCGGCGAGGGCAAAACGCTGGTCGCAACCCTGGCGGCGTATCTCAACGCGCTGGACGGCAAGGGCGTGCACATCGTCACGGTCAATGATTACCTCGCCCGCCGCGACGCCGAGTGGATGAGCCCACTCTTCCGCGGCCTGGGCATGACCGTGGGCGCCATCCAGTCGGAGATGGAGTCGACGGATCGGCAAGCGATGTATGCCTGCGACATCACTTACGGAACCAACAACGAGTTCGGCTTCGACTATCTGCGCGACAACATGAAGCCGGTCCGGGAGTACCAGTGCCAGGGAGAACTGCACTACGCGATCATCGATGAGGTCGACAGCATCTTGATCGACGAGGCCCGGACGCCGCTAATCATCTCGGGCCCGGCCTTCGATGACGTGAGGAAGTATGCCGAGGCCGACCGGATCGCCCGCCTGCTGAAGCGCGAGCTGCACTTCGAGGTGAAAGAGAAAGAGCGAACGTGCCATCTCAATGACGAGGGCATTCGCGAGGCCGAGAAGGTGGCCGGCGTGGAGAGTTTTTACACGCCCGGCAATATGGAATGGCCGCACCTGATCGATAACGCGCTCAAGGCCCATCACCTCTATCGTCGCGACCGCGATTACGTGGTCCAACCCAACGGCGAGGTGGTCATCGTCGACGAGTTCACCGGCCGGCTGATGATCGGCCGGCAATGGTCCGACGGGCTGCACCAGGCCGTCGAGGCCAAGGAGCGCGTGAAGATCAAGGAAGAGAACCAGACCCTGGCCACCATCACCCTGCAAAACTTCTTCAAGCTATATCGCAAGCTGGCGGGGATGACCGGCACGGCCATGACCGAGGCGAACGAGTTCTACAAGGTTTATGGCCTGGACGTTATCGCCATTCCGACCAACCGGGCGCTGACGCGCAAAAACTTCGCCGATGTCATCTTCCGTACCGAGCGCGAGAAGAACCAGGCGATCCTCGATGAAATCAAGGAAGTGCACGAGACCGGCCGGCCGATCCTCGTGGGCACGACCTCGATCGAGAAGTCGGAAGAGCTGTCAGATTACCTGAGCCGCTTTGGGATTGGGCATCAGGTGCTCAACGCCAAGTATCACGAGCGCGAGGCCGAGATTGTCGCCCAGGCCGGCCGCAAGAGGGGCGTGACCATCGCCACCAATATGGCCGGCCGGGGCACCGACATCATTCTGGGAGGCAACCCCGAGTTCATGGCGTGGGCCGACCTGAAGCGCGAGGTCGACGAGGACGGCCGGCCCAAGTTCGAGACCCGGCTGGATGTGCCCAAAGAAGTCTGGCAAGCCGCCGTGGCCAAGTATGAGCCGGAGATGAAGGCCGAGGGACGCGAAGTCGCGTCGCTCGGGGGCCTGCACATCATCGGCACCGAGCGGCACGAAAGCCGTCGCATCGACAACCAGCTTCGCGGCCGGTCGGGACGCCAGGGAGATCCGGGCTCGTCGCAGTTCTTCCTGTCGCTGGAAGACGACCTGATGCGGAAGTTTGCCGGCGAGTGGGTCTCGGCCGTTCTCACCCGTTTGGGCATGCAAGAGGGCGAGGCCATCGAGAGCAGGATGGTCTCGCGCCGCATCGAAGGGGCGCAAAAGAAGGTCGAGGAACGCAACTTCGACATTCGCAAGAACTTGCTCGAGTACGACGAGGTCATGGACGAGCAGCGAAAGCGCGTTTACTCGTTCCGCCAGAGCCTGCTGGAGGGAGCGCCGCCCAAAGACAAGATCCTGGAGATGATCGATACCCAGATCAAGGACGCCGCTGCCCGATTCTTGGCCGAAGACTACGGAACTGCCAGCTTCGCCGAATGGGTTTCCCAGCGTCTGGGCATCGAGGTAGCCCCACGCGATCTCAAGGGCGCATCCTATGAGGATGGCGCCGACATTGTCCGGGCCAAGGCCGAGCGGCAGCTCTATGACACCATACGCGAGGCCGTCGAGGAAAACCTTCCCGCCGATTCCGATCCGTCAGAGTGGACTTGGGTGGCTCTGGCCAACTGGGCCAACAACCGCTTCGAGCTCTCTCTCAAGGAAAAAGACCTGAGGAAATTCGCCCGTCAGGACGGCGAGGAGCTCGAGTTCGGCCGCGATGATCTCCAGGAGTTCCTGCACGAGAAAGCTCTGGTCTCGATCGAGAAGTTCGACCTGACTCCGGCCCGCGAATTCCTTGAGGCCGACTGGGGCCGGCGGTCGCTGGCTGGCTGGTTCCATCACAAGTTCGGGCTGGCCATCGACCCCCAGTCGTGGGAAGGACATGACCGCGCCGAGATCATCGGCCAGCTCAAGCAAGAAGCGCGAAAGCACTATGCGAAGAAAGAGGCCGAGCTTCCCGTCCGAATTGCACTAACACGTTTCCTGGCCGACCGATCCGCCCACATGCCGCCGCGGTTTGATCGCGAGGGACTGGCAGCCTGGGCGACGCAGCGGTTCCACACGGTCATCGAAACCGACGAGATCCGCCCGCTGCTTCGCGCCGAGCTCGAGCAACTGCTGCTCTCGCTGGCTCACCAGCATTACCAGGGCGCCACCCTCGGCGACGAGCTCGAGCGTAAGCTCGAGGCGGCATATCCGCCGGCTTCGGGGAAGGAAAAAGACGCCCCCGCCACCGACGAACAGGCCTTAACCGAGCTTGCCGACTGGGCTGCCAAAGCCCTCGACACGAAGGCCACGGCTCTTGACCTGGCCAAGATGCAGCCCGAGGAGGTCCGGTCGCTCCTCCAAGCCGCGCTGGATGCCAAGCACCGTCCCGAGATGCGCGAGATGGAGAAGGTCATCCTGCTCCAGATTCTGGACGCAAGCTGGATGGAACACCTTCGCGCCATGGACCACCTGCGCAGCTCGATCGGCCTGCAAGGCTATGCGCAGGTCGACCCCAAGGTCGAGTACAAGCGCGAGGGTATGCGCATCTTCGGCGAGATGTGGAATGGCGTCGCCGACCGGGCCACCGACCTTATCTTCCGCGTCGAGCATTTCGACCCCGAGTTCCTTTCGTACCTGGGCTCGCGGTGGAAGCTCGAGAAAGCCCAGACCATCCACCAGGCGGCTGATTCACAGCTTACCGCTGCGGCTGTCCCCGTGTCCGGCGGCATCCGCCAGGCCCAGGACGCAGCCATCTCCGGCAGCCAGCAATCACCTGAGAAGAAACGCGAGCCGGTGCGGAACGTTGGAAAAAAGGTGGGTAGAAATGACCCGTGTCCCTGCGGCTCGGGAAAAAAGTTCAAAGCTTGCTGCATGCGCAAACAATCCCCGACTGACCCATTCTAACCATTCTGTCCAGGCTTTCTTCCTTGTCTACCTGATCACCGCGCTAGGCTGGGCACGAGCGCACGTGCGCTTCCTCGATTCACCCGGGAACACTCCGGTCGAGCATCTCATGCCGATGTCTCACAAAGGCTTAGATTAGCCACGTCAACGTTGCCAGGGCACTCTCAGCGATCCGCTTGTGGGCTTGGTGTGGGGCTCAGGCGGGCGGCAAGTTGCATCGCCTTCGTTCAGGTTCCCGCGTCGCGGCCGTCGAGGCACGCTTGTTGCTACAGGTCTGGTATCTTGCTGGATCGCGATCGGTCCCGAGTCGGGAAAGGACTCCCCGAAATGCCATTGGTCCTGAACCTGATCTATGCTGCGACGCTCGTGCTCTTTGCTCCCTTGCTGGCGTACCGGGTCATCCGATCGGGCAAATACCGCGAAGGTTTGTGGGAAAAATTCTGGGGTGATGCGCCCCGACGGATCGGGGAGCGGCCCTGTCTCTGGTTTCACGCCGTAAGCGTCGGCGAGGTTCTCTTGCTCCAGCCTCTGGTGGCTGAGATGGCCCGCCGCAGGCCAGGTTGGGAGGTGGTCATCTCGACGACTACCACGACCGGTCTGTCGGTGGCGCGGCGCACCTTTCCGGACCTGATCACCTTTTATGCGCCTCTCGATTTTAGCTGGGCCACCCAGCGAGCGCTGGCGCGGATCCGTCCCACCGTGCTTGCACTTGTGGAGCTGGAGCTATGGCCCAACTTAATCCGGGCGGCGAAGCGGTCCGGCGCCAAGGTGGCCATCATCAACGCTCGGCTTAGCAGCAGGAGCTACCGGGGGTATCGCCGGATCCGCGGGCCGCTGGGGCCGACCTTGCGCTGCATCGATGTCGTGGCGGCGCAAGATGCCGATTATGCGCGTCGGTTCGTGGAGCTGGGTATTCCTGAAGAGCGCGTCAGCGTCACCGGCTCGGTCAAGTATGACGGCCTGGAGAGCGATCGGAACAATGCCCGGACACGCCAGCTTCGCAAGGAGCTGGGTCTGTCGCACTCGGATCTGATTTTCGTGGCCGGAAGCACCATGGAAGGCGAGGAAGCCGCCGCGCTGGCCGCCTATCGGGCAGCCCGGCAGCAGCACCATGGCCTGCGCTTGATCGTGGTGCCGCGTCACGCCCTGCGGTTCGAGAGTGTCGCGAGGTTCCTGGAAGAGAATGGAGAGACCGTGGTCAGGCGGAGCCAGCTTGACAGCGGCGCGGACCCGGTTCCGGCGGTTCTGCCATCCTCCGGCAGCCCATCGCCGGTCATTCTTATTGATACGATCGGCGAGCTGGCCGCGGTCTGGGGGCTGGCCGATGTCGCTTTCGTGGGCGGAAGTTTGATAGCCGGTCGGGGTGGCCAGAACATGATCGAACCGGCCGCCTACGGTGCCTCGGTACTCTTCGGTCCGCACACGGCGAACTTCCGCGAGACCGTTGAACAGCTCCTCGCGCGCAACGCCGCCTGCCGCGTGACTGACGCCGCGGACCTAAGGCTGAAACTCCAGGAAGATCTGGATGACCCCGAAGCCGCGGCGGCCCGCGGTGCCGCCGGGCGTTCGTTCGTGCTGGCACAGCACGGTGCGTCAGGTCGAACGCTCGCCATGCTCGACCGCCTCGTTGAGTCGTCTTTCACCCAGAAGTCGGCTTGAATTCGGCTTACATTTGGAGTTACGCTCGTCTTTTCGTGCGCAATGGGATCGAGAGAGCGCTGTTGCCTCTCCTCTCGTACTACGAGCCCGGCCCTCCAGCGGCGCCATTTTCCAGTGACAGGACCCCGAGATGAGCGAAAAAGAATCCGATAGCTCGCACACCCCCCCTCCGCAGGCCGTGCAGACCGAGGTGGTCGTCGACGATTCCGGCACCCTCCCGTCGTACTCGAATTTTTGCAGGGTGACGGCAACCCCCGAAGAGGTGATCCTGGACTTCGGCCTGAACCCACAACCATTTGCGGCTGGCCGCCAGGAGGTGAAGGCGAACCAGCGAATCGTGATGAACTTTTATACCGCAAAGCGCCTTCTGACGGCCCTGGGCATGACTATCCAGCGGCACGAGGGGACCTTTGGCTCGATCGAGCTGGATGTCAGGCGCCGTGCTACCGGCACCCAAGCTGGGTATCCTCAGCCCGGCCGGGTTGGCCCTCAGGGAGTCGTTGAGTAAGGCTTTCCATTTCCGCCTTCTTCTCTTGAGACATTTGTTTCCGACCGGCTTTCACTTGAGATCCGCCCAGGTGGCCGCGATCCGTCCCGATCGGGCCCTCCGGTCACCTGGTACTTTCATTTCACTTCACCCCACCCATCGCCCAGCGAGTTCCCTCACATCGCACTCGACGGCGAACCCAAGCCTTCTTTGAACCCTGATCTCCGCTCCCAAATGAGCCGACTGCCTGCCTTGCCGCCGGAGCCGGAGAGTAACTGTTCCACTTTTGCCGGTTTTTGGAGTTTGGGCGGCTTTGTCTGATCGCTGGTCAGGTCCTTGGCCGATTCTGAAGGTAAGAAAAGATCCGCGCATGCGGGTTATGCCCCGTGCAGGGGCATTACCGGATGTTTCGACTCATCCGCGTGCGCCATGTGCGCCGATATCGTGAATCGCCGGATATCTCGGCCTCGGTCCAGGACGGACGAGTTCAGCGTTAGGAGATAATGGAATGTCTCACCCTTCCCGACCGCGGGCACGGGGCCTGGCAAAGCGTCCTCGCGCGTTCAAGACGGAGATCCCCTTGCCGCTGGAGGATCGCTGCCTGCTGACTCCCTACCTGCCGAATGTGTTTACGCCCACGGTGACCTTTACCGCGGCGACAAGCCCGACGACAAACGCCGACTTAGGCACGGTGACGGTCACCACGTCTACCACGTCTACCGCCGTCAACACCTTAACGTCCCAGGCGCCGATCACCTCGGTCACCGAGCTGACCCCGCTGTCCTCCTTCGGTGGGGACATCGTCCGGGTCGTGGCCGGTCCGGGCGGTGTTTTCGGCAACGGGCTATACGCCATCTCGCGCGGCGGAGGCAGCAATACAGCGGCGGTCAACCGGCCCGGAGTGATTTACCGAGTCGACACGGCCACTGGTAAGGCCAGCGTGTTCTTCGATCTGAATACCGTGATGAATCAGATTGACCCCAATGCACTGGTGCGGGACGGCGTGAACCCGGCCGCCAACTCGCTGGGCGGCGCCACTGCTGCGGCCCCGAACGACCCTACGGGCTTCAAGAACTGGTACGACATCGCCTTCGATCCCGAAGGAAACTTCAACGGCCAGCCCACGATGTTCGTCAGTTCGGTCGACCGTTCCGATCCCGCGAAGAACGCGATCTACATGATCTCGCCCAGCGGTCAATTCCTGGGTGCTTTCGTGCTCATGACCGATGGTCTGGCGGCCACGAAGTTCAACATCAGCCCCACCGCAATGGTCGTCCCCGGACCCGAGGATCAAGCATTCCTGCGAGGGCTCCTGGCCGGTAGCGGCGAAAGCACGACCAATGGCACCTTTGCCGGCCTCTTCTTCAACGCCAACCTGTATTCACCCGGTCAGACCCTCAGCAATGGAACCCTGCCCAAGGGCGTTAGCCAGACGGGAATGACCCTCGGGACTATTGTCGGCATGACGGAAGCCAATGCTGAGTATACCTCGCCGGTCTTCTCGGCATTTACCGATTTCGGAACGCCCGCTGCCGGAGGCATTCCGGGAACCCCCGGATCCAGCGGCATCCAGGGTTCCAACGGTGAGCTGCTGATGGGCCTCGATGCATCCGCCACCGGGACCTCGCTGACCCTCGATCAGCAGGGTGCAGTCAGCACCCAGTTGCGGCGGCTCCAGGACATCTCCTTTGACCAGTACGGTTATTTCTCGCAGAGCGTACCCCTGACAAGCAGCACGACCAGCACGACGACCTCCGGCGGTGCGTCGACCAGCACCACGACTGTCTCGGTCACGATTCCACCCAACTACGGCGGCAGCCTCTTTGCCACTGACCTGGCTAGTGGATTGTCGGATACGGTCACCCTGAGCTCGGTTGCCGAGGGCGACATACCGGCCGGGGTTTCCGTGACAGGCACAGTTCCAGTTGAGGGAACGACGACCGTCGGACTTCAGAAAACAAATCCCGGCGCGCCGTACAACGCCACGACCAATCCCCTTGTCCTGGTCTACACGCTTGTCAGCGCGGATCCGCTACTCGGTGGCCGCGTCATTCGGGTCACGCCCCAAGGCGTGGTTGACACGTTCGCTCAGGGCTTCGACGTTGCGACGCAGTCGGACGCCTCGAGCTTCTACGACTCAAGCCTCACGCTGACATTCTCGGCCGACGGCACGACCCTCTGGGTCTCGGACAACGATGCCATATGGCAGTTCAAGACCACCGCCAGCCTGGCTGACTCAACCTCGGGAACGCTGATCGGGCTGAACGACTTGCGCACGCTGAGTGTCCCCTACGACGGCCAGAACAGCGCCGTCGCCGTCGTCGATACCGGCGTGGACGCCACGGTTCCGGCGTTCCGGGGCCGCGTCTCCACAGGCAAGAACATCTGGACCGGCGGCCCGGGCAACCAGGACCTGGCGTCCGCAACCTCGAGCAGCACTTCCAGTACCAGCACCACGGGCTCCAGCGGGAGCGTTCTGGGCAACACCTTCGACGGCCACGGCACGCCGGTGGCCGGCGTCATTGCCCAGTTCGTCCCCCAGGCGACCATCGAGCCGGTGGCGATCTTCGCCCCCTTCTTCGGCAGCGTC
The DNA here is from genome assembly GCA_052146555.1 of Isosphaeraceae bacterium. Classification (GTDB taxonomy): domain Bacteria; phylum Planctomycetota; class Planctomycetia; order Isosphaerales; family Isosphaeraceae; genus Aquisphaera. The sequence goes on along the minus strand of JBKQMU010000164.1, from coordinate 22,969 downwards.
TCGTTGAGCTCGTCATCCTCTAGCAGCAGTAGCAGCAGTAGCAGCAGCACTTCGAGCTCTAGTTCGCTCAGTGCCTCTTCCAATGCACTTACGTCAGCCAACGCTGTCTACCAGGGCATGGCGTACGTCGCCGCGAATCCATTCGTTGGCGACCCGGTCCGACCCGGCCGGCAAGATCGCGTGATCGCTTCGACTTTCGCCTTCGGGACCCAGAACACCTACCAGAGCGAGGCCGATGCCTACAGAAACTATCCCCAGATCGTTATCGCGCTTAAGAACCAGCTTCACAAGTTCCGCAAGCTAGGCATCGCGCCGATCGCGGCCGCCGGTCAGTTTGGCTCTCCGCAAGGTTCGTCGTCCAGCAGTAGCAGCTCCAGCTCTAGCAGTACCGGCAGCACCACGACGACCGGAGGAGGGTTCAACAATTCCAACAACTCCTCGCTGGGAGATGTCAACGGCATGTCGCTGCCGGCGGTTCTCAACGAGGTCATCTCGGTCACGGGCACCTATCCGTTCCCATTCACGGAGAGTGCCTCGACGACCCCGAACGATCCCCCGCTCGGCGTCATCCCCAATCTGGAGGGGCCGGTCCTGGTCTTTGGCAATGCCCTGACCATTGGCGGCAGCGCGAATTCGAGCTCCGGCTTCACTGGCAACTCGGGAGGGTCCACAACCAACGTATCGGCCAATGTCACCTCGATCACCGCAGCCGACGTGCTCCAGTACAACGATCGCATCCTAGGCGCCGTCAACCGTAGCGTCACAACCGACTTCGCCGCGCCCGCGATCGACGTGCCGACCTTCCGGCGAAGGTTCTCACTCACCACGACGTCCGGTGGAACCAGCACCAACAGCAGCGGGGCGGGCGACCCCGCCAACCATATGACCTTCTCGCAGGTCGGTACCTCCATGTCCTCGGCCATCGTGACCGGTGCTTACTCCATGGTCGCCTCGGCCCTCGATTACTGGATTTCCCTGAACCAGAGCTCGGGCGTAACCTCCGACGCCTACCTCACGACGCCCGTCGGGGTCAATACGCTGAGCTTCGGGACGCATGCTTTCAAGGATCTATCGGCCTACAACAACCCTGACGGCATCAACGGTATCCTCGCCTATACCGCGGTGCCGGCGGCCGACGTCAACGACTCAGGCTCCCTCTCGACGCCCCCGCTCATCGATACCACGGATCGCCAGCACCACTTCCCCGGCAGCACCAGCCCTCCTAACTACGCCCGCGTTTCCATCGGCAATGCCATCGCCTCGATCGAGGGAACGATCGCCATCAACTACCTGCTGGCGCACAACGACTTCCCCCTGATCGATACCAACCACGACGGGCTCATCACGGCCCAGGAGATCCAGAACTTCACCGACACAGCCGCTTCGAAGGGGTTGGCCGAGGCCGGTGCCATGGCCAGGCTGCTGGGTGGTACCGACACCTACGCGCAGCCTGAGTCAGAGCTCAACAACGTCACATTCAACGAGAACCCGGATCAACCCGCGGCTCTCCAGCGCCGGTTCAATTATTTCGATTACCTGGCCAACGGTCAGCTCAAGGGCGCCATCCCGATCTCGTCGTTCCACATGCTTGCCAACACCTTGCTCCCGCAGCCCGACGCCTACGTGATCGTCGACCGCCAGAGAGCCTCGGCCAACGGGTTCCTCGTCGCTCCTCTGGCCCAGCGGAACATCGTGGCCTTGCAGCACAAGCTACCCAAGTTCATGTTCGTTCCGCCGTCGGCGATCCAGAAGTATCGCAATATCTCGCCGGCCAGATTCCAGGTCAACAAGAACCTATCGCCCGGCTCGGCTCTGCCGTTCTTCTCGCTCTTCGACAGCGCCGTATCAATCACCCCGGTCTACGGATCTCCAGTGACCAAGACCACCACGGTCAACGGAGAGACTCTATCCGTCGCCCAAGTTCAGCTCATTGGCGTAGCAGGCTCAAGCACGACGCCGACGACCACGGCCGCGGCTACGACGCCGTCGACCACAACCGCGGCTACGACCCCGACGACAACCATCGCGGCATTGACGACCACGACACCGACGACCTCGAGCACGACGGCGAACACCACCACCACGGCTCAAGGAACCGCGGTTTCGGCGGCGTCGGGCTCATCGGCGGGCGCGACGACCACGGCCGCCAGTTCGCAGACGCCAGTCGCCACAACCAGTCCCACGACGGGGACTACCACGGTAGCGATAGGGACTTCCGGGGTGGCGACGACGGCTCCCTCGACTAGCAGCACCTCCGGGGTGGCGACGACGGCTCCCTCGACTAGCGGCACCTCCGGGGTGGCGACGACGGCTCCCTCGACTAGCGGCACCTCCGGCACTTCGTCGGCGCTCAACAGTCTCGTTCAGGCAATCATCGATGCTCTTCCGAGTACTTCCGCGCCCAAGAACCTTGTCCCAGCCGGCAGTGTGACGCCGATCACATCGACGTCCTCGACGTCAGCTTCGAGCACCCCGGCCACCGCGACCGGAACTCCAAGTACCGCGGCGACCGCGACCACAGCACCGGCGACAACGACCACAGTGCCGGCGTCAGCGACCACAGCACCGGCGTCAGCGACCACAGCACCGGCGTCAGCGACCACAGCACCGGCGACCGCGACCACAGCACCGGCGTCAGCGACCACAGCACCGGCGGCAACGACCGCAGCACCGGCGACAACGACCGCAGCCGCTTCGACCAACTCGCCCGCCCAGGTGTCGACGACGCCGGCAACGGCGACCACGACGACACCCGCGACAACCGCGGCTCCAGCCAGCACCACCAGCGCGGCCGCCTCGTCGACCAGTGGCACCCAGTCGCCCGCCGCCGCTGCCCAGGCTAATGCGCAGGAGCAGGCTGCAGCGAAGCTAGCCGCGGCCGCCAAGGCCAAGAAGAAGGGCAATTTCTGGTCTCAGCTCGTGAAATCGTTCAAGTAATCCAGTCTGGCCCGCACCCTTGAACCGCCGGCCAGGAAAAAAGCACTATGCACCGGCCCTCGTCTTTCCCGAAAGAGACGAGGGCCGGTTTGTCATCGGCATCGATGAAACTGGAAGCTTCAGACCTCAGTGCGAGCGGAAATCGGCACTGGTGTAGACGTGGAAGAACATCGTCTGATTGAGGGCAGCCACAGCGTCTTTAAGGGAGTTCTCGGCGTCTCCGTTCTGGTTGAGCTGCGTCAGTTTGCCGTTCTTCCAGACAACCGAAAACGGAACGTGCGTCAGAATGTTGTCGTCGAAGAAGGCGGCTATGGCCTTGTCGTTGTTGTTCAGTCCGCCGCCGACGTAGATTGTCGAGTTGTCGACGTTGTTCTAGAAATCATTAGTATATCCGTTGTAGCGGGATGACGGAGGGCTGTTCAGGCCGTGGCCTTCAACCGCGAGTTCCTGCAGCACGGGGCTGTTCTGAAGTGTCGTTTCCAGAGCGAGGTACGTAGTGTCGTTTAGAGGTTGGCTGGCGGCGATGCCCAGGTTCGTCTGATTGCGCGTCATGGCGGCGGCGATAGCATCGAACTCGCGCTGAGCGTCCTCGCGATCGGCCGCCTGCTGTCCGGCGGTTAGGTTCTTGAGCCCGGTGTTTTCGAAGACAGCCTCGGCATTGCCCTCCAGCCGCTGGACCGGTGAGAGCGAGCTGGCATTGCCCGCGAGCATCTGCTGGTAATAACCCTGCCACTCGGCCGCCAGGTTGGTGGTGGTGTGGTACAGACCCGAGGCGTCGGGTGTCCAGGCATGGGGTGTGAGGGTACTGGGGATCGGCAGGTTGACCATCGCCGGATTCACTACGGCGGGCACCCAGCGGGCATCGAGCAACTCGATGCCGGGCCTCAAGTCACACTTGCGCCGGGACGTCGAGAGGAACCGGGACAAGAACCGAGTTTTGGCGATCGTTTCAGGCCACATGAATCGTCTCCTTGGTCAAGGCTGGAACTTAAGGATGTCGTGAATGACTCTGGAGATCCAACCCCGGTACTTCGCCCTTGGCCCTGGATCAAACCGAATTGCGTTTCCCATTACGATGAGAGCGCCTTGGGAGCAACATTTCGGCTGCGTCTGGTTTTTCCACGGGAAGTTGGCGAAGGCCGAGGTCGCCGCGTCGGAAGTTGGGCTTCGTTCGCGGATCATCGAAGGACGCGGGATGCTCGCGGTCATGGCCGCCGCGCCGAGTGCGCTCTTGGCGTGGGTCTCTAAAAAGGTCTATGCGTAGCGATCCGACTGCTGTCAAAGCGGGTTGACTCGGTACAACCTCTGCAGGCCGCGATCGCACCGGATGAGGTGGAGAAAAAGCTTCACGGTGAATTGCCGGATCAGACTTATGCCGTCTGCTCGGTCTTCAGTCCGGCCGCGTCGCGCGCAATCATCGCAGCGCGATGACTGCGGCCGTGAGGGCATGGAGATGGAACAGTTTCGCTCTGAGTGGGGTTGGGCTCGCGACTTCTGGGGACGGAGTGATAAGATACCCGGTGAACAAGAGGTGTATCCGTGTCGACTCACACCCTGACGCTTCACCTGCCCGATCGGCTTTTCGCTCGACTTCAAGAGCGCGCCTTAGTGTCCGCACGAACGCTGGAAGCGGAACTCTTGGAAGTCCTCAGCACGGCGGTCCCGGCCGATGAGAGCCTTCCCCGCTCGCTTGCTGAAGACATGGCCCGTTTAGACAAGATGAGCGATACGGATTTGTGGCATGCGGCGCGGAGCAGGATTTCCGACGAGCAGGCTGATCAGCTCGAGGTTCTCCACATCAAGCGTCAAAAAGAGGGGATATCTGAGTCTGAGAGCCGCACGCTCGCGGAACTTGTCGAGCGATATGAGCGGTCAATGCTCTTACGCGCCCGTGCCGCAGCTCTCTTGAAGCAGCGGGGCCACGATGTCTCGGGGCTCGCTGCCACGTCATGAGCCGGGCCCGGATCCCGAAAGCACTTCGGGCCAAGGTCGCCGCTCAGGCACGATTTCGTTGTGGATATTGCCTGACCGCTGAGGCCATCGTCGGCACCCCCATGGAACTGGATCACCTGATCCCGGAGGCCCTTGGAGGTGTGACGACGGAAGACAATCTTTGGCTTGCCTGTTCGCTGTGCAACGATTCCAAAGGCTGTCGGATTGCCGCTGAAGACCCGATTACCGGCGAGGTCGTGCGATTATTTAATCGAAGGCATCAAGATTGGCACGAGCACTTTTGTTGGTCCGCAGCGGGAAGCGCGATCACTGGTCTAACGCCGGCCGGTCGGGCCACCGTGGCAGCGCTGCACCTCAACCGCCCCACTCTGGTCATGGCAAGGCTAGCCTGGGTCGCTGCGGGCTGGCCACCCTCCTGGAGACTGACTATGACTCTGAAGGCCCGTCATCACGGCGGGACGGGGATCGGGCTCGCCGACTCGCGTCTGCCGTCAGGCGCGATCAGAGCTGGAAGTTGAAAGTCTTGTGGAAGAGCCGCCAGAGCCACCAGCCGAAGGTATGGGTGCCGCCGTCGATCTTGGCGAACCCGCGGAGGCCGGGCTGAAGCGTCAGCTTCGGGTTGGCGATGGGGATGATCGCCTCGTAAACGGCCGTTTGCGGCTTGACCGCGCCGGTCTTGGGGTCGGCCTTGCCGGCAATCTCGCCGCCGCCGACGTGGGAGAGCTCGGTGGGGATCTCGTCGCGGTTCCGTTTGGCGATCTGGCCGACCTCGCTCAGGTAGGTCGCTTCGGCGCGGCCGTAGATTTTGACCCAGGCGCGGCGGCCCGGCTGGATCAAATCGATGTCCGACTGATCGATGATCAGATGCGCGGCTAGATGATGCGAGTCGCCGACCTCGCAGAACGGCTTGCCCGGCTTGAGCCACTGACCGACCGTCTCGGGGTGGGGAGCGCCGATGATCTGACCGTTACGGGTGGCCACGAGGGTGAGCTTGCCGATCTGCTCGTTGATCTTCTGAATGATCGGCTCGAGCTTCTCAGCACTCTGGAGGTACTGACGCGCCATCGCCCGGTTTTGAAGCTCCGAGCTCTGGTTGTACCAGTTATGCTTGTAGAAGTTGATGGCCTGATCGCCCTGCTTCTGCACCAGCTCTTTCTCTTTGTCGTGATTGATCAGTTTGGCGATGACGGTGTCCTTGGCGACCCACTGGCCGTCGCGGACGTTGAGATCGACGAGCTGCCCCTCGACCTCGGCGTAGACCTCGTCGGGTTCGGCTGCCGTGAGCACCAGGGTTCCCTGGATCCGCAGGGGCGTGGGGATCAAGAGGATTCCGGCGATGATGACGGCGGCAGCCACTGCGAACCCGGCCGCACGTGCTTTTTTCACTTTGCGCAACCTCCCGGGCGTGCTAAGAAACTTGACAACCTGATAGACGGGCATCCCCAGTAGCGGCACTAAAGCGCCCGAAGCCAGCATGTAACTAATCGACTGGAGCTTGTACGGCTTGAGCACCTGCGAGAGGAAGTAGATGATGCTGAAGGTCACCACCCAGCGATACAGATAGCTGGCAATCGCGTAGGTCACAAAGAGGATCCGCCGCGACCGCGGCATGTAGCTCTGAACAGGGATCTCCAGTCCCAGCACCTTCTCCTGGGCCAGGTAAGCGAAGAATTGCGTGCTTTTGATCCGCAGGTTGGGAACCTCGAGCCAGTCGGCCATCACGTAATAGCCGTCATAGCGTAAGAGCGGATTAGCGTTGAAAAGCACGGTGTTGATCGAACAGATGAACATGGTGGCCATGGACAAACTGTTCAGAAGTCCCGGCTCGCTGTAGAACCAGACGAAGGTGGCGATGCTGGCGAGGAACAGCTCGACGTAGATTCCCGCCGCCGAGATCCAGATCCGGTGCCACTTGTTGGGTAGGAGCCAGCTATCGGTCACGTCGCAGTAGAGGGCCGGCGTGAGCACCAGAAAGAGCATGCCCATCTCGTGGACCTCGCCGCCGAAATGCTTGGCTGTCAGTCCATGGCCGAACTCGTGGATGATCTTGATGACCGCCAGGCTGACCCAGAAGCTGAGGATCGTCCACCAATTGAAGAAGCTCTGGAACTCGGGCAGCTTGCTGTAGAAGAGGTCCCACTGGCTGATCACCAAAGTGATGGCCGAGAGCATCAGCCCTACGCTGGCGGTCACGAAATAGGGGGTGTAGATCCAGCGGAAATAGGGGTACATCCAGGTGAGCAGGCGCTCGGGGTCGATGATCGGGATCTTGACGAAGAGGATATTGGCCAAGAAGGCCCAGATCTTGCGCCAGCGATTCTTGCGGCGGCGGCGGATGAGGACCTTGGCCTGCTCGGCGCTGTCGACCAGGATGATGCCCGCCTCGTGGAGTTGGGCGACGAAGCGGGTCAAATCCTCGATCGAGATGGTCTGCGGGCGATACTTCCGCTCGAACGCCTTCTTGACGTCCTGGAGGTTCTGCTTGCCGTCAAACTGCTGGAGCAGAAAGTACTCCTCGATCTTGAAGCGGAAGTACTTAAGCGCCAGCGGGTCTTTGACCACATAGTGAGTCATGCCCTCATAGAACTGGGGCTGGACCACCAGGTCCGTGCGGAGCTTGACCCGAAGGTGCTCGGCGGCCTGTCCTGCGGGCATCACGGGGGTCAGTGTCGGCGCAGCGCTCATCGGACGGCAGTCCTCTCGGGAAGTTCGGTTCGGGAAGGTTCGCCCTGTTCCCTCTCGCGCCGGGAGCGGGGGCGGTCCGCAATGTTTCTCGCTGAGAATGAAGGATCTCTGCCAGTCCCTCGATCCTGTTTTCAGCGTGGCGTCGGTCGCGGAGTCCGCGCAGCGACGTCGTCGCTCAGGTAGATCGTCATCTGGACCTTCATCCCCGGCAGCAGCTTGAAGTCGGGGTTATCGAACTCGGCCCGGATTCGCCGGGCGGTCTCGGCGATGGCCTGGATCTGAGGATCGACGAAGGTGACTTTGCCCTGGAATTTCAGGCTCTCGATCTCGCCCCTGCCCTCTTCCGGAACGATGTCCTTGCTTTTGCTCTCATCGGAAGAGACGACCCTGGGGCGAATCTCGACCAACTGCCCGAGCTTGACCTTGAAGGCATGCTTCAGCGGCACGTACGTGTTGGCGCAAAGCCGCGAGAGCTTGCCGACCTGCACGACTGCCTCGTTGGCCCGCACGCTCTCCCCGGGGTTCTTCATGCGCTTGATGACGTAACCGTCAAAGGGTGACCTGATGATGTGCTCTTCGAGGGCTTGGTTGGCCAGGTCAAGATCGGCCTTGGCAAACCTCTGGTTCTCCATGGCCTCCTTGATCTGGGCTTCGGCCATTTTGAACTCGCCTTCGTCCTTGGCCATGTCCTCGGCCGAGACCATGCCTGGCTTGCGCTCATTGAGCCGGTGGTCGCGAGCGAGCTTCGAGGCGGCGACTTCGGAGGCCGCTTTCCCCTTTTCGATCGCTCCGGTGCTCTCGGCCTGAACCTTGGCCTTGGCCATCGTCAACCGGGCGGTTTCGCGGTGCAGGTAGCCGATCGTCTGGTTGGCCAGGGCGGGGTCGCCAAGCTTCAGCTCCATTCTCTCGATTACCCCCTCGCGCAGCGCCGCGACGTCGGATTTCTCGATCCAGTCGACTGTGGCCAGCTCGTCGAGCACAATCCCGCTCACGGTGGGGTTCTGCGGATCCTGTGTATTGGCGTCGTCATAGGCCAGCGCGGCGACGGAGAGCGTTGTGAGCAATCCGACGGCCACGGTTGCTGCGGTCTTGGGGATGGTCATGGTGGCTCTAACCTCCAGCTTCGAGATCCGAACATCGACTTCACAATTCTTCAGGTGACCTGTCGACCGCGGAACGGCCGCGCCACAATCGTTTATCTTGCAGGTTGCCCAAACCGCCCGGTTATGGCCTGACCGGGCGCCTGGCTCGTCCGGGCGGTTCACAGGGGATGTCGTGGGGGCTCCGTCCCCTTTTTTTGTTTTACGTCGAGACCCATTTGATGTAGGGCCCCCTTGGCGGACCCTACGATTCGACTTTCTCGTGCCTCGGAACCGCTTCATCGACTTCCGTGGAGGAACGGCCAGCGGAAGAGCACCGACTCGTACCATACCTGAATGACCTTGCGGAGCAGCACATAGGCGAGCCGGGCGTCGTAGCAGACGACCCGCGCCCGGACTTCGGCCCCAGGGTGCAACCCCTCCGGGTTGTGCGCGATCATGTCCCGCCGCACGTTTTCGTCGAAGCCGACGGTTACCTTCACGACGTGCTTCTGCTCCACGGTCTCGGCTTTGGCCGCAATCCGCCGCACGTAGCCCTCGTAACGGTGTTCGGGCTCCGTGGCCAGATGGAAGTACGCCTTCAATGCCTCACCGCGCTGTCTCTTACCGGCGGCGATGTCGGCCTCGAGTAGGCTCTCCGCCTCCAGCACCGGGCCCATGTCGTCGTCAGGAACGTCAACTTCGAGCACCCAGTCGGAATCACCGCCGATGGCCGCGATGGCCAGCAGCTCGTGACCGATCTCCACCGGCCGGCCCATCAGGTTCTTCTTCACTTCCCAGGTTGTGATGATCCCATCTTGCGGTGCCTTGATGTTCATCTGCTCGAGCTGTTCCTGGATGATCTCGATCTGCTCCGAGGCGCTGCGGTGCGTCAGCCTGGCCTCGGCAAGCTGGCTCTTGACCTGGTACTCCATGTCCTGGTCGGACTGCGAGTTCTGCGCCTTCTCGATCTGCTTCTCGGCGATCAGCTTCTGGGTTGCGGCCTTGTCGCGCTCGGCGATCAGCTTCATGAGCTCTCGCTGCAAGTCCTTGCTCTCGAGCCGGGCGATCACGTCGCCTTTGCGGACCAGATCGGCATGCTCGAAGGGCACCTCGATGATCGTGCCGGCGATGGGTGCGTAGACGTTGCGGCGCTCCTCGGGCAAGAGCGACCCGCGGCCCTCGATCGTCAGCGACCAGGGCACAAAGTAGAGCGCGCCTATGAGGAGGAGAATCGCCGCCACCGCGGCGCCGATCTTGGCCAGGGTCCGGCCCCGCAAGAGCCGCCAGGGAGAGCCCATCGCCTTGAGCACCGGCTTGAGGAAGATCTTATGGTGCTCCTGCGCGTTCCAGAGGGCAGTCGACGCGTGCCGCGAGACAACCTCAGTTCGCGCGTGCATGTCCGTCGGCGCTACCTCGTCGCCGATCTGCTCGGACACCAGGCATCCGAAAGGAACCTTCTCCTTGTGCTCGTCGCCCTCTTCCTGCTCAGGCTTGTGCAGGAGCGTGACCACGATGACCTTGGACCCCGACTCATCGACGTAGACCTCAAGGGCGTCGCGGATGTCGGGGGCAAAACCCTCCGTGTTGCCGGTGTAGACGAGGTCTTCGCCCGAGCGGATCACGACCTTGCACAGCTTCGTCAGGTCGCGCACCAGGTTCGATCGCTGCTCGACGACCTCCTGACCGCTGACCGCCTCGATCATCGTCCGGCCGGAGATCTTCATCGCCACGCTCAGGCGGTCGCAGCCGACCAAACGCTTGCCGTCGTTGACGACCGCGTAGGCCGCTTCCTTCAGGTCGAGCGAACCGTGAACGTGATGGGTGAACCCTTCAAGCTGGTTCCAGAGCCGCTGCTGCGACATCATCTGCCGCATCTGGCGGTTCTTCAGATAGTTGCCGGCCAGGTCGCAGAGATCGCCCACGAACCGTAGCGTGCTCTTCTGCTGGGCGGCACGCCGCGTCGGGTCCATCAAAATTTCAAGGAGGCCGACGACCTGCTTGTCGACGACGAGAGGAGCGATGATGAGCGCCTGATTCGTCGGGTTGTACGCCTGCGGCACGCCTTCGATCACGGCCCCCGGGGGAACGATCTGGGCCTGCGACGCCTGGATCATGCAGCCCAAAAGTGCGTCGTGCGGCGCTGTCTTGACGCGGCCGTCCATCAGACCGGTGAGGGCAAACTCGACCTGGTACTGAAGCCGCAACCCGCCCCGGCCGTCAAGCAGCCAGAAAGCTCCTCCGGAAGCTGCCACCGCAGCCACTGACCGGTTCAAGAACTCGATGTAAAACTCGGCCGGCTGGACGTCCGATTCGGCCAGGTCGGCGATCTCAGCCACCAGTTTCCGAATCTGGTTCTTTGTCTGCTCGAGCAGACCAGCATCAATGGTTTCTTCCGGCATGGTGGCACCAGTAGGTTATGGGCAGGATCCGTCGTTGCCACGCCAAGGCGGGCCTCAAACTCACGGTGCGATGGCTGCTAAGGTCGCGAGCATGCAGAAGATCATGGTTCCACGCAGCGCAGCACACCCTGACAACAAGAACGGGACGGCAAGCTCCCCCGTTTTCCTGAACGTCGGGCCGAATTTTGCCGCGAAACGTGCGAGAGGCAAGAAACTGGCGCTCTGCGCAAGCTGCGATGGGATGACCGCCAGGCGTTTGGAGCTCACCTCTGGGGACAGCTTTTTCTCTGCCGTTTCTCCTGTTCTCGCATGTACTTCCGGAATTTTTTCTGAGTCGGAGTCAGGCCGCTGGGCCGAAGGTCTTCGACTTCCAGGTCGAGCCAGTCGTCGTAGAAGGTTCGGCCCTGCGTGACCAGTCCCCGGAGGGCCAAGATCGAGCCAAACATCAGGCCCAGGCTGAACGCTTTGAGGACCTCGCGGAGGATGCCCTGCGCCACTCCCGGCGGGTCGCCGCCGCAGTCTTGCACTTTCAAGAACAAGATCCACTTGCCTGGCGACCGGCCGGTCAGTCCAGTCAGCGTGCCCAGAAACAGCACGGGAAAACCAAGGGAAATGGGCAAGATCAAGAGTAACGGGACGGCATGGAGGGATGCCGGCAAGGCTTGCAGCAGCCAGCTCTCTCCCATGGTGAATAGGGTTGTCAGCGGGCCCATGACGAGCACCATATCGATGACATAGGCCGCAATTCGCTTCAGGGCGTACACGTGCAGGACCTCCCGGGCGGCAAGAAATGTGAGCCGGACTCGCGCGATCGCTGCAAGCGGGCCGGATCAAACTGGCTCGGTGCCAGATCTCGTCGTCAAGAAGTCTAGAACCGGTCGGACTTTTCGACTGCGCACAATGCAAACCAGGCGGAATCATGCTGGCTGCATCTTGGGCCGGTCGATCGGGCCCTTTATTTGGACTTGTCGAGGTTTTCGAGGTATGCGTCCAGAAGGCGTTTGGCGATATCCTGCTGGCCGGCTGCGTTGGGATGGAAAACCCCGTCGCGGCTCCCCTCCATCGCCAGCGATTCATCGAGGGTCCGGAACCACGAGTTGGTCGAAGGATAACCGTGAGTGCGGAAGTCGCTGGTGATGCCCGGGACCAGCGTCCAGTGGTAAGACCCGGCCGCCGCCGCCATGACCGAGTTCAGCGGGGCGATGATGTCCTGGGAGGCAAACTGAGCGTCGGCCTTGCTGATTGCCGTGATCCCCAGCTCTTTGACCGCGACGACCTTGCCGTGCTGGTCGCGCGTCAGGTCAGGGTACGGGGTGATCAGCACCTCCCCGGGGTCAAAGCTCTCGAGTGCCTGGTCCAAAGCGGCATAATGCCCGGGCAGCGCGCTAAGGCCGGTGTTCACGAAAGATTGGATCGACGCGAGTACGGGCGTGCCCAGGGTCGTATTCCCGATCAGATCTTCCACCAGGGTTGTAAAGCCGAGATCGTCGCCGCCGACGCTGATGGTCAGCACGTCGATGTGCCGATTGCCGATGATCTGTTTCAGCTCGGTGAGCTGTGGCTGGAGCACGTAGCTCGAATCGCCGATGCTGGCCATCGGGCCCAGCAGTCCCTCCGGAATGGACGCGCCCGAGGCGGCAACCGATACGAACGTGACAGCCTCGTGCGGATTGGACCGCTGTAGCGCCAGCGCGAACTCCGCGGAGCCAGTGATGGTGGAGCGGTGGGCGTCAGCGTTCTCGAGATTCATCGCCGGATTCGGCGAGTAAGCCCATTCAGGGAAAAAAACACCGGGAACAACCGGGTTCCCTTCGCCCGAGGCGTACGAGTCTCCGATCGAGACGATCAGCACGTCCTTGACCTGGATCTTGGTCGTGACCGAGAGCGGCCTGGTCGATTTCGAGAGTCCCGTCGCCGTGAGCTTGACCGTGTAAGTCCCCTGGGGCAGATTGATGCTGGGATGTTCGCCGGAGAGCGCTGTTGTCTGACCCACCGAATTGGTCACCGTCCACGCGAAAGTTGTCCTGGGCGAAGTGCCAGTCGAATGCGCGGCGTTCAGCAACACGCCATATCCACTGGGCGGGTTCACATAGGCAGGCGTGTTGGGAAGATCGGGCTCATTGCCATGGTTGGGGTCAAGAAAGATCTGAGGCGCCATCGCCCACTGGATGACGGGAGCCGCACTTAAGAGCGAGCGGACTTCGAGCGTCTCTAACGTGAAAGCCGTGCGGCGACGGGAGCCGGAATTTCGCGATCCGCGGTTCTTTCGCGCTTCAAAGAGCGACATGACGGTATCCTCCCGAGAACGACAAGACGGCGTCCTCCCGAGAGCGACAAGACGGCATCCTCCACAATGGGGATACCAGCTTGAACCAACATTGGCCCGGCAGCGGGGACGTCACCGTCGATGGCACCAACATAATCAACCCAATCGAACCGATCTAGCCCGCGCTCAAGCGCGCTGCGGCCATGCGAAGCCGGTGGATCACGCGAACTGGTCGAACGCCTGGGTTCTGTTGTCGCATCAAAGGACACGAAAAGGAGGGAACTGCGAGAAGGAGCCGGAACAAGCCCAGGAAACGACGTTAAGACACTGCAATCTGGAAGTTTACGACAAGTGGCTTGGGTTCCGAAGTGGGAACGATCCCCTTTTCCTTGGAATTAAAGGCAGATTCGGTCCGGGTCTTTTCCTTGACCAGACTGGAACCATCAGGCAGGCTCAAACTTAGGCAAATTCGAGGATTTCTAAGTTTGGGAAGACAGGGCGGCTCATGGGTTCTGTCAACGGCGGGAACCGCGTTCTGGTCACCGGCGCAACTGGGCTTTTGGGGAGCCATCTTGTCGAACGTCTGATCGCCCAGGGGTACGCGGTGCGGGCCTTGGTACGTCCCACCAGCCGGACCGAGTTCCTTGAGCATCTTGGCGTTGAGATCCAGCGCGGAGATCTTACTGACTCGAATGCTTGCATGCGGGCGGTGGACGGAGCCACCTGGGTGTTCCACTGCGCAGCCAAGGTCGGCGACTGGGGAAGCTGGCAGGAATTTCAAGTCGGCTGCCTAGACGCGACGCGAACGATCGCCGGGGCAGCGTCGCGAGCTGGAGTGGAACGATTCGTCCACATCAGCTCGACAAGCGCGTACGGCCATCCCCGGGACCAGGCCGAGCCCATCGATGAGACAGCTCCGCTGGGCCAGAACGTCTGGTTCCTCGACTATTACACGCGCAGCAAGGTGGAAAGCGAGCGGCTGCTCTGGGAGATGGCGGACCAAAGCGGGCTTCGTTTGACGGTGATCCGCCCGAGCTGGCTCTTCGGTGAGCGCGACCGGACGACGATACCGCGCTTAATTCAAGAGTTTCGCTGGAAGAGAGTGTCGATTGTCGGCAAAGGCGACAATCCTTTAAGTGCAGTGTACGCTGGCGTGGTCGCCGACGCGTCGCTTCTGGCAGCCCGCGACAAGAACTCAGTCGGCGAAGCGTACAACATCACGAGCCACTCTCGGATTACCCAGCGCGAGTTCCTTGACATGCTGGCTGATGCGCTTGGAGCTCCCCGGGTCACGTTGCACTATCCGTTCTGGTATGCGTTTTACGGTGGGCTGTCGCTGGAGATCCGCGAACGGCTTCTTCTGAGCAAGAAACCGCCGCGCGTCACCCGTTATGGCGCCTGGCTCTTGGGGCGTTACCTCGAGTACAGCACGGAGAAGGCACGCACCAAGCTGGGCTGGGTTCCGGCTCTCTCCTATCGTGAGAGCATCGACCGGACGGTGCGCTGGTTTCTGGACGACGAACCTGTGCGCGTTCCCCACGATCGAACGCCGATTTTAGTCGTGTTCTGGAACGGTCTGGATAAGCTCACAATGGGACGCGGGGTTGCTGCGAGCTTGCCGGCTGCGGCGAGTTCCCCGGTGGTCCGGCGGGAGCCTGGATTCGAAATGGCACAGGAGACCCGGCGCCTGGCGGACTGAATTGTAGTCTGTCTTCTGTACTTTGACGTCTCTGCCTGCCCCCGATGACTCCGTACCTCGATCTGCTTCGCGACGTTCGCAACCACGGCGTGAGAAAGCCGACCCGCGCCGTGCTGCGCTCGACGGGCGAGAAGATCGACGCTCTGGCCGTCTTCGGCCGCCAGATCCGCTTCGACCTGGCCCAAGGGTTCCCGCTGGTCACCACCAAGCGAGTGCCCTTCGGCGCGATCGTTCACGAGCTGATCTGGTTTCTGCGCGGGTCGACGAACATCGCTTATCTCAAAGAGCATGGCGTGACGATCTGGGACGAATGGGCTGACGCCAGCGGCGAGCTAGGACCGGTCTATGGACGCCAATGGCGGTCCTGGCCGGCGCCTGATGGCCGGAGCATCGACCAGATCGCAAACCTGATTGTGGGTATCAAGGCCGTCGTGGCCGATCCGACCGCCTCGGTTGGCCGGCGCCTGATCGTCACGGCCTGGAACCCTGCCGAGATCGCCGAGATGGCGCTTCCTCCGTGTCATACGCTCTTCCAGTTCAATTTTACCGGCCAGAAGCTCTCCTGCCAGCTTTACCAGCGGTCGGCCGACCTGTTCTTAGGTGTCCCGTTCAACATCGCCAGCTACGCTTTGCTCACCGCTCTGGTGGCCCAGGTCACGGGGCTTGTCCCCGGCGAATTCATTCATACCTTTGGAGATGCGCACATTTACGCAAACCATCTCGATCAAGTTGACATCCAGCTTGCGCGAGTGCCCTTGCCCCTGCCGCGGATTCAGATCGATCCTGAGGTAAGCGACCTGGCTTCAATCCGGCGCGAGCAGATCAGGCTCGTCGGTTATCAGTCGCACCCAGCGCTCTCCGGTGAGGTCGCCGTCTAGGGGGGGATGAACCACAGAGATCACAGAGAACACGGAGGGGAAGAGAAAAGAAATGAAATAAGCTTTCACGTATTTTTCTCTCTGTGCCCTCTGTGATCTCGGTGGTGGATATCTGGAGCACCTGCCCGTGGATCTTTCGCTGGTCGTGGCGATGAGCCGGGATGGCGTGATCGGTTACCAAGGGGCCTTGCCCTGGAAGCTGCCGCGCGACCTGAAGCACTTCCGCCAGCTCACCTGGGGCAAGCCGATCATCATGGGCCGAGAGACCTACCAGTCGCTGGGACGGCCCCTGCCGGGGCGAACGAACATCGTTCTGAGCCGGCATTTGGAGGGCCTTGGCCCGGGCTGCCTCGTCGCCCGCGATCGCGACGAGGCGCTCGAGCTGGCGGCGGCAACCGGCGGCTCCGAGGCGATGATCATCGGCGGCGGCCAGGCTTATGAGACGTTTCTGCCCCTGGGCCCGACCATTCACCTCACGATTGTCGAGGGCCGCTTCCCAGGCGACGTCCACTTCCCCGTTCCGCTCTTGCAGACGCCGAATTGGCAAATCGTTCACCAGGAACGCTGGGCTGCCGACGAGAAGAACCCGCACGACGCGGTCTACCTCATTCTGCGACCGGCCTCGGGGGCAAGCCGGCTGAGCTGAGCCGAGTCGAACCGAACATCGGGGCTTCGGACGACCGTGAGAGAAAGGGAAACCGAAATTCCCTTTTCGAAACGGGCCAAGCCGTCAAGCGCTCACGAGGTTGCCGCGGCTCGGGCAGGGATATGAAGACAATCCGGTTCGGCCGCGTAGGGGTTGCCCGTGACGTTGTACGCTCGGGCACGGCTCCCCCCGCAGAGGTTGCGATACTCGCAATAACCGCACTTGCCCTCGAAGCTGTCGGGATCGCGAAGGCGCTGGAAGATCGGGGAATGCTGGTAAACATCAACAATATTGTTGAACGGGAACATACCGCAGACCAGTGGCATAAACCCGCTGGGATGAACCAGCCCCGTGTGGCTGACGAACATCACGCCCTTGCCGTCGTTGACGCCCATGGTCAGGTAGCGCGGAGGGTGAGAGCCGCCGGGCGCCACCCCATTGGGCCGCGTCTGGACACGCTTCTGGGCGACGTGACGGCGATAGTGCATCGCCTCGGTCGTCTTGATCCCGTAGGGCTGACGGAGCGACTGGGTGTAAAGCCGCCCGAAGGCTTCCTCGTACTGCGCGGCGGAAAGTCGCATGGCGGCCGTGGCACGGCCCACCGGAACAATGAAAAAGACCGACCAGAGCACGATCTGATGCCGGGCCAGGAGATCGGCCATCGCCTCGATCTGGTCGAAATTGTCCGGGTTGAGCGTCGTGTTGACCTGAAGGGGTATCGCCAAAGCGCGGGCGTCCTCCATGATCCGCTGGGTCTGCGCGAAGCTGCCTGCCACCCCGCGCATGCCGTCGTGCGTTGCCGCATCGGCGCCGTCGATGCTCACGGCCATCCGGTGAATTCCCGCGGCTTTGAGCCGGGTAATCGCCTCGGTCGTCACCAGCGGCGTCGGCGAGGGCGTGATCGCCGTCTCGAGCCCCTGGCTGACCGCATGACCGATCAGCTCAAAAATGTCTCCACGCTTCAGCGGGTCGCCACCCGTAAGTACCACCATCGGCCGCACGGGAAACCGAACCATCTGGTCGATCAGCCGCAGCGAGAGCTCACCGGAGAGCTCATTCGGGTCCCGCAGCGCCTGGGCGCAGGCCCGGCAATGACGGCAGACCAAGTCACACGCCCGGGTGACCTCATAGAAGACGATCATCGGGCTCGTGTTAAAATCGCGACTTGCCCAGGGTCCTTCCGACCGCACCGTCGCCGCACCAGGACCAACCACCTGCATCCTCCTACCGCGTACGGCTCACCCTTGACAGCAATGAACAAACGTATCGAGAATATAATCCACAGCTCGTGCCCTGTCAACGGTTGGCCCTCGAGCGGAAGTAAGACTTGCGAGTGCGGTTCATGCCGGAAACTATGACACAGCAGACGACTGGGGAGTCGCATCCGAGCTCGGACCGTCCCCGGGTGGTCATCGTCGGAGGCGGCATCACGGGGCTTTCGACAGCACATCGGCTGGGCGAGCTCGATCCGGCGGTGAAAGCCGACGTGCTCGAGGCCAGTGGCCGCCCCGGCGGAGTCCTGCGTACCGCTGCCGAGCAAGGCTTCCTGATCGAGGAGAGTGCGGACAGCTTCCTCACGGCCGTGCCGGAGGGCGTGAACCTCTGTCGCCGGCTGGGGCTCGACGAAGAGCTCATCCCGACCGATCCCCGGTTCCGGCGGGCATTTGTCGTCTGTCGGGGAAAACTGGAGCCAATTCCCGACGGACTCTTGATCATGGCGCCGACGCGGTTCTGGCCGATGTTAGCGACGCCGGTTTTGAGTCTCCGGGGCAAGCTGCGGATGGGCCTGGAATACTGGGTCCCGCGCGGCAGCCAGGCCGACGAGAGCTTGGCCTCGTTTGCGACCCGGCGGTTCGGCAGAGAGGCATTTGACCGCTTGATCCAGCCCTTGGTCGGCGGTATGTACACAGGAGATCCCCACCGCCTGAGCGTGCAGGCGACAATGCCGAGATTTCCTCAGATGGAAGCGTCCCACGGCAGTCTGATCCGCGCGGCAGTCCGCCAGCGGTCGGCGCAAGCTCAGGGCGAGGGCACAGGCAGCGGGGCCCGGTACGGGCTCTTCGCCGGCCTGCGCGGCGGAATGTTCAGCCTGGTCGAGGCGCTGCTTCGCAAGCTGCCCGAGGGTACTGTTCACTGCGGTGTCAAGGTGCAGCGGCTTAAGCGCGCGGCTTCCGGGCGCTGGCTGGTTCAAGCCGATGGGGCAGAAGGAGATCGCCTTTACGAAGCTGATGCCGTGATCCTAGCGACCCCCGTACGCGCCGCCGCAGCGCTCCTGGCGGACGTCGATTCCGGCCTGGCAGCGAATCTCTTCCGAGTCGAATCGACCTCGTGTGCGATCGTCTCACTGGCCTATCGCCGCGATCAGATTGCCCATGCGCTGGATGGTTTCGGCTTCGTGGTGCCGAAGGTTGAGAACCGCGCGATCCTCTCGGGCAGCTTTTCGAGCGTCAAGTTTCCCGGCCGCGCACCCGAGGGAATGGTGCTCTTTCGCGCGTTTCTGGGTGGAGCCTTCCGGCGCGAAGTCTTGGATCAAGACGACAGGGCGCTCTGCGCGCTGGCCGCAGGGGAGCTGGCGGCGCTTCTGGGCATCACGGGCGATCCTCTTCTACGCCGGGTGAGCCGCTGGGTCGACGTCATGCCCCAGTACGAGATCGGCCATGTCGATTTGGTTTCGGCGATTGAATCGAGCGTCTCGAAGCTTCCCGGTCTGGCGATTGCCGGCAACGCCTACCACGGCGTGGGCGTGCCCCAATGTATCCAGAGCGGCGAGCAAGCGGCCGAGCGCATTGCCGCCGAGCTGGCCGAACGCTTGCCGCGTGCCGGCTCGAGTGTCGAAATTGGGTAGCTTCTCGCAGGTGAGAACTTACCTCACGGGTCGCTTTGGCAGGCCGATCGAGATAATTTGTCCGGCGGGGACCTGGCCGGCATTTGATTTTCCCGAACACTTGCCGCAGCCTGTGCCGCAACCGCTGGCTTGCTTTCGGGCCACGGCGTTCCACGCCAGATTGGCGAGGTAGCCGGTCGCGGCAATGACGATTCCCAGCGCCGCGAGGTCTTGCCAGCCAAGCGCCACGGATTGGCCTCCCTAGAGTCCCAGCAGGTTGCCGACGTGATAGGTCAAGAAGGCGCCCAGGTAGGCCAGGGCCGTCATGTAGCTAAAGGTGAATGCCGGCCAGACCCAGCCGCCGGTCTCGCGGCCGATAACCGCCAGGGTCGAGACGCACTGAGCGCAGAGGGCAAAGAAAACCATGATCGACAGCGCGACGGGGATCGTGAAGAGCGGTCGGGACGAGTCGGCCCAGGTTGCTCGTTCGAGTGTCGCACCCAAGCGCCGGGCGCCTGCATCTTCTTTCACGTCGCTGCCGACGTCGAAGATGACGCCGAGCGTCGCCACGACGACCTCACGCGCGGGGAACGAGGCGATCACAGCGCTGCCGATGCGCCAGTCCCAGCCCAGCGGCCTGACCGCCGGCTCGATCAAGCGTCCCAACCGTCCTAGCAGGCTCTGCCGTTTTTGAGTTCCCTCGATGCGGTTGGACACCGCGATAAGGCTCAAATTCGCTGCCTCCTCGTCGGCCCGGTCGCCCGAAGCGCGAGCGGCCGCTTGCCGCTGGAGCAGCCCGTCCCGCTCGGCGACCAAGGAAGCGATCACGCTGGGCGAGACCCTGGGATAATAGAGTGCAGCCCACATCACGACCGAGACGGCGAAGATGATCGTCCCGGCATTGCGCACGAAATCCCAGCCCCGCTCGAGCATCCGGTGCACCACGACTCGTGGCGAGGGCCACTGGTACGAGGGCATCTCCATCAAGAACGGCGGCGCGCCGCCACGCAGCAAAGTCCGCTTAAGCACCAGTGCCACCGCAGCCGCGATCACGATGCCCAGGAGATAAAGACCAAACAGGACCAGCCCCTGAAGTCCGATCATGCCGCCCAAAAATTTGCGGTCGGGAATGAACGCCGCGATCAAGAGCGTGTAGACAGGCAGCCGGGCGCTACAGCTCATCAGAGGGGCAATCAAGATCGTCGTCAGGCGGTCGCGACGGTTCTCGATAACCCGCGTGGCCATCACGCCCGGGATCGCGCAGGCGAAGGAAGAGAGTAGTGGAATGAACGACTTGCCGGAAAGGCCCACCCGGACCATCACCCGGTCCATCAGGTACGCGGCGCGTGCCAGGTAGCCGCACTCTTCCAGGCCGGCGAGGAAGAAGAAAAGGATGAAGATCTGCGGTACGAAGATGAGGACCGCGCCGATGCCTCCCAGGATGCCATTGCAGAGCAGGCTTTGGAGGGGACCCTCCGGCAGCCTGGATTCGATGAGGCCGGACAGCCCAGCGACGGCCGCTTCGATTGCCCCCATCGGCAGCCTCGCCCAGTTGAAAACCGCGCTGAAGAGAAGCAGCATCACGAGGGCGAGGATCAAGGTTCCCCAGAGGCCGTGCGTCAGCAGGGAATCGAGACGATCTCCCCAGGTTGTGACGTGCACATGCTCGTCCGGATGCGTAACCACCCCTTGAGTCGCGTGGGCGACCCAGGCGTAACGGGCCATCGTCTCGATCCCGGGAACCGGGCAGCCGTGGGCTACCAGGCGCGCTCGCGCGGACTGAAGTTCCTGGCGGATCACGTCGGTCTTGTCGCTGGAGGGAAGATGCTGCTCGATGTAGCCCCCGGAATCCAGCAAGAGCCGTTCGACCAGATAGCGAGGCCAGCCATTCTGCCCGTTGTCGGCAAACGTCCGGGAGAGGAGAGCCTCCAGACGAGCGACCTCGTCGAGGAAGGGCCGGGGAAAAGGACTCTCGGGCACCGCGGCCAGGCGACACGCCGATTGGGTCAGGGCGTCCTTCAGTTCTTCCAGTCCGATGCCGCGATGCGCGCCGATGGGAATCACGGGAAGGCCGAGCTGACGGCTGAGCTGATCGACATCGATCTGGAGGCCGCGCTGGTTCGCGGCATCGACCATGGAAAGCGCGATGACCACCGGCCGGCCGAGCTCAAGCACCTGGCTGATCAAGTACAGGTTTCGCTGCAGATTGTCAGCCGAGACCACGCAGAGCACGACGTCAGGAGTCGGCACGCGAGCAATTCGTCCCAGGAGGACGTCCACAGCCACCATCTCATCGGGGGAGCGAGGGGCGAGACTGTAGGTTCCGGGCAGGTCGATGAGCGTCCACTGCTTGCCCGCGTGAACCAATACGCCTAGTTTTTCCTCGACCGTGACGCCGGGGTAGTTGCCAACCCGCTGCGCAACGCCGCAAAGAGCACCGAACAAGGTCGACTTGCCCGTGTTCGGATTGCCGATTAAGGCAATCGTTCCGGTGCTGCTTGGGGCGGCGAGCGACATCATGAAACCGAGGAGAATCGTCGCGCGGGCTCTGCCGCGGACACTGAGCCTGGCTGCGTCACGAAGCCAGAGCAGTCATGCGGACCATCACGCAAGCACAGTCGTCCATGCGAAAGCCGAGCCGCTGACCGTGAAGACGAATGATGCAAGGACTGCCTGGCCGGAGCATCTGGACCTGGGCACCATCGTACAGACCCATCTCTCGTAGCCGATGGACCACATCACAAGTTCCCACGACCCCACAGACGCATCCACCCTGTCCTGCCCTCAAGCAATAAAGCGGGACAGGATCAGCTCCGGACGAATTCGTGCATGATTGGTTCTGTGCATTCATGCTTTAGTCTCTGTCACAGAGCTCTGAAGACTCTCCGGCTATCATCACCGGGGACGATTTGTAGCATCGGCGTGGAGAGGGGCAGCTGTTGAGATTGAATCTCAATAGCAATTATAGGAAGTCTTTCTGCCACAATCAAACCTTCTTCGAAAGTTTCTCTGATTGTTCTAGCCGCCGATCTGCGAGTTCACGAAATCATCTTGAGTCGACAGGGCCCAGAGACTGAACGGCGCTTAAGGAGGTCGAGTCCAGTCAGGTCCATTGAAAGAGGACTTCGGACCGGATTGGCAGGATCACCCAGCAGGTCAAAAAAAACAATGGCCCGAAAGGCGGCTAGAAACGCGAAGACTCATGGGCAGAAGGCCCGAATTCTTAGCTCCGTGTCGGACCGTTGAAAAAAAAGAGATCCATGGCACGCGTGTCGCGAAATCGATTCAGCGCCTTGACGGCCTGGAGCCGGACGCTCGCCGCGTGGTCCTCGAGGGCCTCGATAAGCGGCTTAATTACTTCGATGTCGCCGGTGGCGCCCAGAGCCCGGGCCGCTATGGTGCGGATACGCTTATTTGCGCTGTGAAGTTCTGTGAGCAGTGCCTCGTGCGAAGGTTTGTGCTCGGGGACCGTCTCATTTCGGGCTCGTGGGCGGGTGAGCTAGTTGACAGTTGAGCTGGCGTGGGAAGCTCTCCCCTGGTGAAATTCGGGCGTACTGGATTTCACCACCGTTGCCATGGAGGGCTCACGCATGTTCAAGC
>JBKQMU010000163.1:0-4188 GCA_052146555.1 Isosphaeraceae bacterium | reverse complement strand
GCCGTGAACATCCTACGTCTGCCCCGGGCGGCGGAGTGACCGTCTGGACGAGACAAGAGGACCGCGCCGGGCCGATTCAATCCCCATAAACCGCAGGCAGTCGGCCCACCGTAAAGCGGTTCAGTTCAAGGAACTCAAGAAGCACTACCTCCAGTCCGATGACTGGAAACAATCTCGCGCCGAGGCAGCTCGGATCTGCCCTCCAGCGTCAGGAATTAGCGAATCGCGCGGATCCCGGCACCCTCACTTTTCCCCCAATCGGAAATCTCGACAAGGATAAGTCCCATGGCAGGAAGCCAAGGAATTCAACAAGGCCCACTGGTCTTGATCATCGCGATAGCGCTGGCCGTGGCTATTGCTGCTTCGGCGCAGGCCCAGACTCCTTCGTTGCCGAGCCCGACACCTCCCTTGGATTTCACCTCGGCCGTCGGTGGGTCGGGGACGTTGGCCCAGCCGACCTTCGCCCAGCCGATCGCGGCTGTTCCTTCCTACTATGCCGGTGAAGGCTCTGAGCCGACGGCTCCCAGGGTCGAGATGGGGCTCATCGAGACGATCACCGAGTCGATCTTCGGCTAGCCCGATCCGAACACCTGGCGACCACTGCCGCTCTCGACGCTCTTCAGCGAAGGCTGGAACGAGGCCTGGGTGCCATCGCCCAACGGTTCGGGCGGCGCGCACCCCGGCAAGGCTGGATCAATGCCATGGACGGCAACCTGTACCGGCTGTGGTTCTTCACGTTCGCTCAGGGGTTCAACCGAGCCCCGATGGGCAACGCCTACCTCGGTTCCTACACGCTCTTGACGCCGCTGAGCCGTCGCCTGGAGCTGATCATCAATATCCCCTTCGTGGTCCGCAACAATGCCGTCACCGGCTTGCCCATCATCGACCCGAACCGGCCGGTGACCCCGATGCCGAAGAGCTTCTCAGGTTTCGGCGACATGTCGTTCACGCCCCGCGTCTTGCTGCACGAGACGAAGGACTTCTCGCTCACGTCCGAGCTCTCGGTGTTGACCCCGACGGGCAACGAGCCCCTCGCGGGGAAAACCGCCCTGACCCCGGCCCTCGGCTTCTGGAGCAATTTCGCAGGCCGTTTCGTGGTCCGGGGCGGGCTCGGTCTCTTGATCCCGATCCGAGGCGGTGGGGTTGACACTCTGATCAGCCAGCTCGCCATCGGTCAGACGTTGACCGATCATGATGTGCCGCTCTTCGGCGACTTCACCTGCTACCTCTCGATGGTGGTGAACACCTCCCTGAATAACAGTCACCAGACGAGCATGACGCTGACCCCCGGCATCCGCACGCACCTGGGACACGACTGGTATTTCCTGGCCGGTTTACCAACGCCGGTGACCAAAGATCGAGTCGCCGAAATCGGCATGATCTTCTGGCTCATGAAGGCGTGGCCAACTGAGGCGTAACCAAACTCAAGCCGCCGAGCCCGGGGGACCGTTCCCGTCCTTCAGGGCTCTTTGTGCTGGCAGCGAGTCCTCAGAATCGTGATAACTAGGAGCATGCTTGATGTTATGGGCGTTAGCCGCTTGTTCAGTGAAACTGCCTAGATTTTAGGGGTTGGGCGCGTTAGGTTAGCGCGTACGGGGCCTACGTGACGCCTCGTTACACAGGGAGGCTGTGGTTTCCTCGCGAGCGCACGCGGTCCCGAGGGAGAACACATCATGACGCGCAACCTGAAAAGAAGTCTGCTGATCGCCTCGATGCTGGTCGTCCTGTGGACGACATCATCGGAGGCGTGCCACCGGCGCCGCCGGGCTTGCCAGCCCGCGCCCGACCCGTGCTACCAACAGGGGTACACCTACGCGAGCTCCACGGGCTACTACGGTGCCGACGGCGGCTACGTCACGACTGGTGGGGGTGACCAAGGCGGCGGAACGGCTGGCTATCCCGGTGGGTACGGCTACGGCCAGCCCGGCTACGGCCAGCCCGGCTACGGGTACGACGTCGGCCGGCCAGGCTACAACCCGGGCGGCCTCGGTGGGCCGGCGTCCGGGATAGGGGTGCGGCCCGGTCTGGGCGCCGGCGGCTTCGGCCCGGGGAGGTGACCGTCCACAGGTTCTCCGATCACCCTGCGGGGGCGCGCCGGCCTGGACCGACGGGCTCACTCAGGGCGGTGTCGGCGGCGGCCAGTTGATGGGTGCCGCGGCCGGTTACCGCGCGGCCGGAGGCAGGTAAGCATTTGTCAAGCCATCCGGTGCGGCCGGGCGTCACTCCGGGGGCAGCCCGGCTGTCTTGTGACGTCGCTTCATCATGCAGCGGAGTCAATACCTGACTCCTGATGCTGACCATTCTGGAGTAGCGGGAGGGAAGCCGCGATAAGGCGCAACAGGGCCGTGACCTGCCGACAGAGATTTCCGCTTTGAGTTCTGGCCCTGGCAGTTCCCGGGCTGAAGAGGCTGCCAGGCCGTGTTTTCCGGGGTGATCGTGGCCGGAAAGTGCCGGTTCTCCCCCTTCTGGGAAATCGTCGAGACCATGCCCAAGCCCCTTGGGCGAGCCCGCTGAGTCCCTCTCAAGCGTGAGGACGAGCTGCTTTCGCGGCTTTCAACAAGGTAAAGCAGCTCCTCGGCCACCGGCACGTGATCACCACGCAGACTTACGACAAGCGGCGGCGCAGTACCAAGGACGGGGCCTTGCACGACGTGCCGATCTGATCCCCTACCCAGGGCAAGCACGATCACGGCTTGCGAACCCGACCGAGGTTAAGGCGATCGGCGTTCAAGGCCCACCCGGAGACTCATTCGACCATGCGTCGTTTCGGCCGATTCTTTCTGCTAACGCTCGTGCAGGGCGCGCTGTTCCTCGTCCCCATCGTGCTCGTCGCCGTTCTGGCGCGCGAGGGCTACCAGATGCTTCGCCACATCTCCCAGCCGGTCGCCCGGCTGCTGCCGCAGGATCGCCTGTTCGGGATCCTGGCCGAGGACCTGATCTCGATCGTGGCGATTGTTCTGGTCTTCCTGGTCGCAGGCCTCTTCGTCGGCACGAGGCCGGGCCGGCTGCTCAGCGACCGTCTGGAGCGGGTCGTGCTCTATCGGGTACCGGGGTACCTCATGGTGCGAGGGGCGGTGGGCAGCTTCCCCGGACTCGACGGGGATGCGCGGCCCGAACCCGCGATGGTGGAGACCGACGAAGGGTGGGCCTTCGCCCTGGTCGTCGAGCGGCTGCCCCAGGGATTCTGCACGGTCTTCCTACCCGACGCGCCCACGCCTACGAGCGGGGCCGTGCGCATCGTCGAGGCCTCGCGGGTGCGACCTCTCGAAGCCCCGATGCTCAGCTTGCTCGGTTGCCTGACCAGATCCGGAACCGGGGCCGGTGCGCTGGTGGACCGGGTCCTGGGCGATCCGAGGTCAAGCGCCGGTGGCCAGGCCTGAACGGCAATGCGACTTCGGGTTTGCCTCACCAGACTCCTTATGCTGACCATGGAGCGACCGAGGCGACCTGGCGCGTCGAGCGCCTGAATCCGGCCGAGAGCGAAGTTCGCGACACCACCGCTGCAGTAAACGGGAGACTCAGAGCGCGTTTGGTTGCCCCGGCCCGAGTGCAGCCCCCCTGGTAAGTCAAGCAACCATTACTTTCGCCAGCCGACCTCTGCTCATCGGAAGTACTCGATGACTCAAGGTCTCTGCCGAGAAGAGCTCCGGCATTGGTCCGGACGACCTTCGATGCGTTTCAACGAACTTGCTGGAGTCGACGTGCGGCAAGTGACTTCATTTTCCAGGCTCGCCCGTCGTAGCTCCGGACCGCCGGCCGGGAGGGGCCCACGGACTCTCATCTGAAGGACTAGGTCGCAGAGCAATCGCGCGGGTAGCTGGGCGTAGGAACGGCGCACCTCACAGAAGGTGAAGACGAGGAGATCCAGATCTCCCCGCAGATTCAGACGGCCGGGCTCGCCAGGGGCTGCATCCTGGAACACCTTCGGGGCCGGGCTGAACACGGTTTCGAGCAATGGAGACGCCCAAAGGCCGTGCCGCTCGTTGCCGGGGACGTAAACCGGCTGCTCGAGTGTGATCGGGCGATCCAGCACCAATCCGGTTACAGGCGGGATCAGGAAAGCGGTCAGGGGAAAGCTCGCCAGATACTCCCAGTCGCCAATCCGGACAGGCTCGGAGAGTGCCAGGCCCTGCGACCGGAACGCCTTCTCGGTGAGCTCCAAACAGTACAACGAGTCATCCTCCATGC
>JBKQMU010000162.1:0-3482 GCA_052146555.1 Isosphaeraceae bacterium | reverse complement strand
CTCGGCCATCACAACAGCCAGGGAGATTGGGCACCCCGGGAAATGGGTCCATCGCTTCCCCAGCTCTTCGGCCTGTTGAACCGTCTCGACGGTCAACCGCAGGCTCACTCGCTCGGTCTTGGTCATCGGCTCTTTCTCCCCTCTGTCAGTCATTGTAGGACGTAGACTGACGGAGTCAATCCCCCTCACGGAATTTTCCCGTTTGTTCTGTGGTCAGGAGTATTCATGGGCTGGGTAACGCTCGACGACGGGCAGCATGTTTGGATCGGGAGACAGGGGAGGCTATTCCCCAGCGGTCCCGGTTCCAGGAGCGCGGTGACCATCGGTAAGGCGCGGGCCATCAACCACGCCAGAACCGTGGCGGCAGAGCATGCGGCCATCGGTCACAAGCCTGGAGAGAAGTTCTCGCTCATCCAGCGATCGGCCACGGGTGCGAAGCGCCTCGTGAACACCGGCGGCGTGACGAAGGCCCTGTTCGATATGAAGCGCGGAGACAAGCCCGGACAGACGAGCATGTTCGATCGACCCGGGTTCGCGGGCAAGATCGAGGCCGCGGCCGAGAAGGCCCGTACTTCGGCTCCGGTCAAGAACACGGAGCTGCGATCCAAGATCGCGGCCAAGATCGCCGAGAACAAGCGAGCGGCCGACGTCCAGGCACAACCCGAGAAGTTCGCCAAGGCGGGCGACGTCGTGCAGATCGGGACCAAACACATCGCCTTCGATCCCGAGCGGTTCCAGTACAAGCTCGACACTACCGGCGCCCATGGGGTTAGCGCGGAGCTGCACGGGGTCAAAAACTGGAACCCCGAGTCGGCGGGCGTACTCTCGGTCTGGCGAGATCCGGGCAACGGCAAGACCTATGTGATCAACGGTCATCACCGGCTTGACTTGGCGAATCGCCTCGGTGTTGAGAAGATCACGGCACGCTACATCGACGCGCCTGACGCGGCAACCGCCCGGATGAAGGGGGCGATTACCAATATCGCCGAGGGACGCGGCACTCCTATCGACGCGGCCAAGGTGTTTCGCGAGTCCGGCAATTCCCATGAGATGATTCACAAGGCCGGCATCCCCATGACGGAAAACACTGCGCGTCAGGGCTCGGCCATTGCCGGACTCTCCGAACATCTCTTCAAGAAGGTGGTCAACCGCGAGATCCCGATCGAGCGGGCGGCCATCATCGGCGGGTCGGGACTCTCGGAGTCGCAGCAACTCACCGTCCACGCCATGGCAACCAAAGCCAAGGCGAACAACGAGACCGTCAAAGAGCTGATCGACAATGCCAAGAGCGCCCCGACGCTCAAGACGACCTCGAGAAGCTTGTTTGGCGATACCGAGGAAGAGACTTCGCTTGCCATGCATCGGGCCAAGATCGCGGCCAATGTCGGCGGGGCCCTAAGCGGAGACAAGAAGCTGTTCGCCCTGGTATCGAAGTCCAAGCACGCGGAAGCCCTCGCTGAACGCGGTCGATCCCATATCGATGTCGAAGAGACGGGCAAGGTCAGCCAGGAGGCGGCCAGCGTCATGGGCGTGTTCCACACGCTCAAGAACCGATCCGGGCCCGTGGCCAGTGAACTGAACCGCGCATCGGAACGTCTTCATCGCGGGGAGAATGAAGGGCAAGTCATGAGGGAAGCGCGGCAGAACATCACGGAGCACGTTAAGAACATGCTTCAGGGAGGCGCGGCAGCGTTCGCAGCATGAACAAGTTCGACAAGCCAGACACTACGCCGTGGAACGAGAAGACGCCCGAGCAGCGAGCCAAGTGCGTTACAGACCACCTGGCCCATGAGTTCGCATCAGGCAATCTCCGCGCTCGACAAGAACGGGACGACAATGCGCAGGTCATCAAAGGTCGCATCAAGGACGCCAGAATCCAACTCGTGGTTCGTAAGGCGAAGCTTCAAACCTCTCTTTCGAAGAGTTAACCCATGGATCCTACCGATCCAATCATGACCGAGCCCGGCAAGGACCGGCCGGTCGAATACCTCATGACACCCCCTCTCACAGGAGGCACCATGTCCGATGACAGCCGCGCGCTGGATATTCTCCAGGCGCAAGTCGAGTCACTGAAAGAGCAGCTCAAGGCCGCGAACGCCGAGCGCGATGAGTACCGCGACGCCGTCGTGGAGGTCAGTGATGAGCGCGACACGCTGAAGGGCTCGGTCGGCGCGGAGACCGAGACGCTGTCCAGGTCCGAGGCCCGGATCGCCGAGCTTGAGGGCACGCTCCGCGATCGCGCGCACCTCGACAAGTTCACCGAGCTGGCCAAGGGCGCGAAAGCCAAGGAGGGCGCGATCAAGCACCTCTGGCAGCTCAGCGGCTACAAGGCCGAGGACGACGAGGTCGACGAGAAGGCCCTCGGCAAGGTCATCGAGCGGTTGCGCAAGGAGGCCGACTACGCCTTCGAGCCGGCCAAGAGCGAAGAAGAGACCGCCCGCGACGCCGCGAAGGACCGCGTCAGCAGCCGGACCAAGTACGGCCTGGAGATCCGCGGCGAGGCCCCGGAGCCGGCCGGCGGAGGCCGCGGCACCCGGAATGCGGGCGGCGACGGCACGATCATTACCGCGGCAATGCGGGCCGATCCGAAGTTCATGCTCGACCCGCGGAACAAGGAGATGATCACTGCGGCCGCGAAGGAGGGGCGGTTTCGCTAAGCCGTTGGTATGGGCGGGTTCTGAATGAGCGGCAGCCCCGCCAGTTCGATCGCGTTTTTCGCGATCTGATAAATTTCCCGCGGAGTTGAGTTCAGATCCTCGAAGTCGGTATCCAGGTCCATCACGACCTTCGACCGAATTTCGGCCAGAGCGGCCCAAAGCAGATCGCGCTGCCGGATCAGCTCTTCGGCGTACACCGCCGCATTAGCCTCACAGTGTGTCATTCGCCGCCTCCGTTATCCTTTCAATTTCGGCCAGGGGAACTTCGTATCCCCATTTGCGAACCTCTTCAACGATCTGGCTGGCAAGCTGTCTATGAAGCACCCAGTCCGGCATCGGGCCCATTCCCAGGATCGCCGCGTGAAAACCGCCTTTCTCGAGCTCCGGGGCATTGGGGAAAAATCGCTTTTGCAGCAACTCTCCCAATCGCATATATTCCGGCGGGGACCCCAGGCTGACAGGGTGAGTTTCGCCCCCCTTGTTGACGCAAGCGACGGCGGCAATTTCGGCGATGTCCGCCGGTAATCGCCCGATCAATATCCATTCCCTCACGTCTTCGTCAGAATTGAACAACTCTCGAAGCACATTCGGAAGTCCGGCGATCGCCGCGCTTCGACCTTCGTCCATTATGTCCTCCTTCTTCGATCCCGGTTCAGCGGGTCCATTTTCGCAGGAGTAAGCCCAAATGCCTAACAATTTCGCTGCATTTTTCGAGACCCTCGTGGCCGGGGCCGACGAATACAATAAGGCCAAGGTTGGGCAAACCGCGCTGCTCGATGCCGTCTACAAGGATGTCAAGCCCGAAGCGGCTCGCATTGGCAAGAC
>JBKQMU010000161.1:0-11332 GCA_052146555.1 Isosphaeraceae bacterium | reverse complement strand
TGATGGAATTCGGAGAAGCGCTCACTCGAAAACGACAATGCCTTTCCAAGTGCCCTCGCCGAAAGCCTTTAAAACAAAGGGTAAGGTCCCAAGTCGCCTCTCGTCACGCTTGCTTCAGGTCTAATGGCGAGTCCGTTACTGACATTGCGTGGCACCCGACGGACATCAAAATGCAGACCGTTACTTTAGTGTTTGCCGGAGTGCGAGTGAGCGGGAGAGTGAGAACGAGGCCCGGCGGCGCGGTCTTCGGCCAGCGCGTCGCCATCGCCGCTGCCCTGGCCATTGTTCGTGGCTTTGCCATCGCCGTTGGCATGGCCGTCGTGCTCGATGACTGGCTCATTTCCCATACCCTCGCCCGCGCCGTCGCTATCACCGTATTCCTCGCTCGCTTCGGTCGGCAAGCCGGCGCGACGGCGCGCTTCGGACCGACGATCGCTGACCCACTGGATGACGTAGTAAAAGACCGGCGTCAGGAAGATGCCGAAGAGCGTCACGCCGAGCATGCCGCTGAAGACGGCGATCCCCAGGGTCTTACGCATCTCGGACCCAGCGCCCACCGAGGTGATCAGTGGCACCACGCCCAGGATGAACGCCATCGAGGTCATGATAATCGGCCGCAGCCGCAGCTCGCAAGCGTCGAGCGTGGCTTCCAGCCGGGGCGCGCCGAACTCGCGCCGCTTCTTGGCGAACTCGACGATCAGGATGGCGTTTTTGCACGCCAGGCCAACCAGCACGATGAACCCGACCTGGGTGAAGATGTTGATGTCCATGCGCGCCAGGTTGACGCCGGCGGTCGAGCAGAGCAGGCACATGGGCACGACCAAAATCACCGCCAGGGGCAGCGACCAGCTCTCGTACTGGGCGGCAAGTACCAAGAAGACGAGCACCACGGCCAGCGTGAACGCGTACATCGCCGTGCTGCCGGTCTGAAGCTGCAAGAGGGCCAGCTCGGTCCAGACTGACCGCATCGATTGAGGCAGCTCCTTGGCGACGAGGTTTTCCATGATCTCAAGCGCCTGGCCGGAGCTGGTCCCCGGCGCCATGTTGAGATTCACGGTGGCCGACGGATAGAGGTTGTAGCGAATCATCATCACCGGCCCGCTGACGTCGCGGATCTGGGCCAAGGTTCCCAGAGGCACCATGCCGCCCCGATCGCCGCGAACCCGCAAGCCCGAAAGGTCGTCGATCTGCTTGCGAAAGTCGGCGTCGCCCTGCACGTTGACTTGCCAGGTGCGGCCGAACCGGTTGAAGTCGTTGACGTAGAGCGAGCCGAGATAGACCTGCAGCGTGTTGAAAAGCTCGGCGATCGAAACGCCCAAGAGCTTGGCTTTCTCGCGGTCGATGTCCAGGAAGAGCCAGGGGGTATTGGCCCGGAAGCTGGTGAAAAGGCCCTTCAGCCTGGCGTCGGCATTGCCCGCCGCGACCACGCTGTTGGCGACGGTCTCGATTTCCTTCGTTCCCAGATCGCCCCGGTCTTCGAGCACGATCTTGAAGCCGCCGGCGGTTCCCAGCCCGTCAACCGGAGGGGCCTCGAAGACGTTGACGAGTCCGTCCTGGATCTCGTTTTCCAGTGTCGCCTGCACCTTTCCGGCGAGCACCGGACCGGTGAGTCCCTGCGCGGCCCGATGGTGGAAATCATCCAGCATGACGTACATCGCGCCGAAGTTGGGCGCGTTGGCGTTCATGAGGATCGACTGCCCCGCGATCGCCAGCGTGTGCGTCACGCCCGGCAGCTTACCGGCCACCTCCTCCACGCGTCGCATCACGGACTTGGTCCGATCCAGCGACGACGAATCGGGAAGCTGGACGTTGACCAGCAAGTAGCCCTTGTCCTGAGCGGGGATGAACCCCGTGGGCGTGCGCGTGAATCCCCAGTAGGTCAGCCAGAGTAGTCCGCCGTAAATGGCCAGCACCACCAGGCTGACCCGCAGCAGCCCCTTGACCATCCGTGCGTAAATGCCAGTCGCCGCGTCGAAGCCCCGGTTGAACTGGAAGAAGCACCAGCCCATCCCGGCGTTCAGCGGCCGGCTCAGAATCCAGCCCAGCAATCCGCCGGCGATCACGGCCACCGCGGCGTAAAGACGATCAACGTTTGCCCAAGCTGGCAGGCTCGCAACCAAATGCTGCGCCTGCCCGGGCAGATGGGTGTTTGCCCAGATGCCCAGACGGGGCGCCAGTAGAGTGGCGCCCGCCCAGCAGCCGATCGCCACGAAGGCCAGCCGGGGCAGGGCCTGGTACACGCCTTTTTGTCGCGGCCGCAAGAGTAAGGCCGAGAGCGCTGGGCTGAGGGTCAGCGAGTTGAACGCCGAGATCACCGTCGAGGTCGCGATCGTGAGTGCGAACTGACGATAGAACTGGCCCACGATGCCGGTGATGAACGCACAAGGGAGGAACACGGCCGTGAGCACCAGTCCCACCGCGATCACCGGCGCCGAGACCTGATCCATCGCTTTGATCGTCGCCTCGCGCGGTTTGAGACCGGCCTCGATGTGATGCTCGACGGCCTCGACCACCACGATCGCGTCATCCACCACGATGCCGATGGCCAGCACCAGCCCGAAGAGCGTCAGGTTATTGAGTGAGAATCCCATCGCGGCCATGACCGCGAAGGTGCCGATGATGGCCACTGGCACGGCGATCAAGGGAATCAGCGCCGACCGCCAGTTTTGAAGGAAGAGGAGAACGACGATCGCCACCAGGATGACCGCGTCCTGGAGCGTCTTGAAAACCTCGCTTACCGACTCGGTGATAAACGGCGTGGTGTCGTAGACGATGGCATAATCGACCCCTTCGGGGAACCTCTGCTTGAGCTCTTCCATCTTCTCGCGGACGAGCTTGGCGGTTTGCAGCGCGTTGGAGCCGGGCCGCTGATAGATCGAGAGTGCCACGGTCTGTTTGCCGTCGAGCGTACATTCCTGATCGTAACCCTGGGCGCCCAGCTCGACGCGGCCGACGTCGCGAAGCCGGACCACGCCTCCCTGGTTATCGGTCTTGAGGATCATCTCGGAGAACTGGTCGGGATCGGTGAGCCGTCCCAGGGTGCTGATCGTGAACTGGAAGGCCTGGCCGGTGGAGACCGGCGGCTGGCCGAGCTGGCCGGCGGCGACCTGGATGTTCTGCTGCTCGATGGTACTGACCACATCCGACGAGGTCAGGTTGCGAAAGGTCATCTTCTGCGGGTCCAGCCAGACGCGCATGCTGTAATTGCGCTGGCCGATGTAGGTGATGTCGCCCACGCCGTCGAGTCGGGCCAGCTCGTCGCGAAGCTGAATCGTGGCGTAGTTGCTGAGGTAAAGATTGTCCTTCTTCCCATTGGGAGAGAAGACGTTGATGATCATGAGGATGCTGGGCGACTTCTTCTTCACCGACACGCCGCGCCGCTTGACCAGTTCGGGCAAGATCGGCTCGGCCAGCGATTCGCGGTTCTGCACGAGCACCTGGGCCATGTTCAGATCGACGCCCGGCTTGAAGGTGACCGTCAGAATGTAGGTGCCGTCGTTGGTGCACTGCGACGACATGTACATCATGTTCTCGACGCCGTTGACCTGCTGCTCGATGGGAGCGGCCACGGTGTCGGCCACGACCTGCGCGTTGGCACCGGGATAGAACGCCGAGACCTCGACCGTCGGCGGCGTGATCTCAGGGTACTGCGCGACCGACAGCGTAAAGAGCGTGATGCCGCCGGCCAGCGTGATCATGATCGACAGGACCGAGGCGAAGATCGGGCGGTCGATGAAAAAGCGCGAGAACACGGCTACCCTCACTTATGTTCGACGAGCTCAGGCTCTTCGGTCTTGGACCGTGGTTTTCCCTGTGCCATCAGCACCCGTCGGAAGGCGAACCGGAACAGCTCCCGACAAAGGATGAAAGGCACCACGCTGACCAGGATTCTGCCGACGCGCCGTACCACCGGGTTGGCGAAGAAGCGGGACTCGGCCACGGTATCGATCACGTAGAAGAAGACCGGCGTCAGCAGCACGCCGAAGAACGTCACGCCGATCATGCCGCTGAAGACGGCGACTCCCAGCGACTGGCGCATCTCGGCCCCGGCGCCGTGGGCGTAGAGCAGGGGCACCACGCCCAGGATGAACGCCATCGAGGTCATGATGATCGGCCGCAGCCGCAGCCGGCAAGCTTCGAGCGTGGCCTCGCGGATCGGCTTGCCCCGGCCGTGGATCAGCTTGGCGAACTGGACGATCAAGATCGAGTTCTTGCTGGCCAGTCCCACCAGCACCACCAGGCCGATCTGGGTGAAGATGTTGATATCCAGGCTGGTATTATTGGCGCCTAAGAGCTTGGCATTGGACACGCCCAGGAGAGCGCTGAGCATGCACAAAGGCACCGACAAGATGACAGCCAGCGGCATGGCCCAGCTCTCGAACTGGGCGGCCAGCACCAGGAAGACCATCACGATCGAGAAGCCGAAGACGATGATCGCCGTGTTGCCCGCCAAGAGCTCGAGGTAGGCCATCTCGGTCCACTCGTAGCTCATCGACTGGGGCAGCTCCCGATCGGACAGCTCTTCCATCGCCCGGATGGCACCGCCGGAGCTGATCCCGGGGGCCGCGATGCCGTTGATCGACGCGGCCGGATACATGTTGTAGCGGGTCAGCACCAGGGGTCCGTTGATCTCGCGTACCGACGCGACGGCTCCCAAGGGCACCATCGTTCCCCGATGGTTGCGGACCTGGAGTCGAGTGATGTCGTCTTTCTGGTCGCGGTACTTGGCCATCGCCTGGACGATCACCTGCCAGGTGCGGCCGAAGCGGTTGAAATCGTTGACGTAGAGCGAGCCGAGATAGACCTGCAAGGTCATGAACACATCGCGCAGCTCGACCCCCTTGAGAATGCAGGCGGTGCGATCAACGTCGAGATAGACCTGGGGGATATTCGCCCGGAAGACAGACGCTAAGCCCTGCACGGCCTTGGGCACGCTCAAATCCGGCGTGCCCGGGGCGGATGGTCTGCCGGCTGCGCCCGCGGGCTGTTGCGCGATAGCTCCCTTCGGCGTCCGGGCCGGCGCTTTCCCCTCTTCCTTCTTGACCTTGTCTTGATCGACCACTGGGGGGACCGAGCGCTTGATCGGTGTTCCGGAGAGATCGATCCCGTCATTGCCGATCTGAACGAGCTTCTCGACCTCGGCCTGGAGCTGCTGCGAACCCAAGTCGCCGCGGTCCTCGACCATCAGCATCCAGCCGCCAGCGCGGCCCACGCCGCGGACCGGCGGCGGACCAAAAAGCGCGATGTTAGCCTCGGGGATGGCCCTCCCGAGCTGTCCGCGCAGCTTGTTCATGATGACCTCGTAATAGAGGTCAGGAACGTCGGGCTTCTCCGTCAGTCTCAGGTGCCGGCGCACCCAGTTCTCGGCCCTGAATGCAAACCCTCCGGGGGCGGGCCGGTCCTTGAATTCCTTGAGCGAGACGAACATCGTGGCGAAGTTTGAGCCAGATGCGTTGAGAAGCAGCGACTGGCCGCCGATGCCTATGGTGGCCGTCACGCCGGGGGTCCTGAGGGCGATCTCATTGATCTGGCGGATGACGCGCTGGGTGCGTTCCAGCGAGGCCGAATCCGGAAGCTGGATGTTCACCAGCATGTAACCCATGTCTTGCGCGGGGATGAAGCCGCGCGGCGTGCTCTGAAACTGGCGCGCCGTCAGAACCAAGAGCCCGGCGTAGACCAGGAAGACCAACACGAAGACCCGCAGCATGCCGCTGACGAAGCGAGAATAGAGGCCGGCCGTCGCCGTAAAGCCGCGATTGAAGAGGTCGAAGAAGCTGCCCAAAAGCCGGTTCAGCGGCTTGCTGAGGATCCAGCCGGCCAGTCCGCAAAGAATCGCGCCAGCAAGCGCCGCGGCAAACGCGGGTGTGGCCGCCAGGTCGCCCCCCAGCTCGGGCAAGAGGCTGGCTGAGCTCACCCGGCCCGTTAGCCCGGAATTCCTGATGACAGACTCTATATGAGGACCCAGCGCGACGTAGCCTGGCCAGGCGCCTAAGGCCACGAACGCCAGCCGGGGCAGCGCCTGGTACTGCCCCTTCCCGCGGGGCCGCAAGAGCAAGGCCGCAAGCGCGGGGCTCAAGGTCAATGAGTTGATCGTCGAGAGGATGGTCGACGAGGCAATCGTCAGCGCGAACTGGCGGAAGAATTGTCCGGTGATCCCCGAGATGAACGCACAAGGGATGAACACGGCCGAGAGCACCAGTCCCACCGCGATCACCGGCGCCGAGACCTCGCTCATTGCCTGGAGCGTCGCCTTCTTGGGCGACATCCCGTGCTCGATGTGGTGCTCGACGGCTTCAACGACCACGATCGCGTCGTCCACCACGATGCCGATCGCCAGCACCAGCCCGAAGAGCGTCAGGTTGTTCAGCGAAAAACCAAATGCCGCCATCACCGCGAAGGTGCCGATGATGGCCACTGGCACCGCGATCAAAGGGATCAGCGCCGATCGCCAGTTTTGAAGGAACAAAAGGACCACAAGCGCGACCAAGATCACCGAATCGAGCAGCGTCTTGAAGACCTCCTGGATCGATTCGCGGATAAACGGCGTGGTGTCGTAGCGAATCATGTAGTCCACGCCTTCGGGGAAATCCTTTTTGAGCTCCTCGATCTTCGCCTTCACCAAGTCGGCGGTCTCCAGCGCGTTGGCATCGGGAAGCTGGAAGATGGCGAGGTTGGCGACCGGGTAAGACTTCGCCTTGCCGTTTTCGTCCACGGCGCCGACGTCGCAGCTCACATCCTGGTTCTTGGAACCGAGTTCGACCCAGCCGACATCGCGGATGCGGACCATCCGGCCGCCGGTCGTCGTCTTGATGATGATCTTGTCGAACTGGTCGGGTTCGGCGAGCCGGCCCAGCGTGCTCAGCGTGATCTGGGTTTGCTGGCCGCGGACGATCGGCGACTGGCCGATCTGCCCGGTTGCGACCTGGAGGTTTTGCTCCCGCAACGCCCGGACGACGTCGCCGGCAGTCATGTACCGCTGCGCCAGCTTGTCTGGGTCCAGCCAGATCCGCATGCTGTAGTCACGCTGGCCGAACATGGTCACATCGCTGACGCCCGGCAGCCGCGACAACTCGTCGCGAACGTGCATGTAGGCGTAGTTGCTCAAGTAGAGCTGGTCATAGCGATCGTCGGGCGAGTAGACGCCGATCGCCAGCAGGATATCCGGCGACCGCTTCTTGGTCGTCACGCCCGTCGCCTTGACCACCTCCGGCAGAAGCGGCACGGCCAGCGAGACCCGGTTTTGCACTAGCACTTGGGCGAGGTTGAGATCGACGTCGTTCTTGAAGGTCACCGTGAGGTTGTAATTGCCGTCATTAGTGCAGGCCGACGACATGTACATCATGTTTTCGACACCGTTGACCTGCTGCTCGATGGGGGCAGCGATAGTCTCGGCGACGACCTGGGCACTGGCACCGGGGTATTGACACGTCACCAACACCGTAGGCGGCGCGATCTGGGGGAACATGGCGATCGGCAGCGCCAGGAGCGCCAGCCCCCCGGCCAGCGTGATCACGATGGACAGGACCGAAGCGAAGATCGGCCGTTCAATAAAGAAACGCGTAAACACGGTGAGAGCTTTCGATCAAATCCCTTTGGGAACGTCGTCTCATCTCCCGCCCCGAACACTAAATCCGGAATCACGCGTGGCTGCTGGAGCCGGGCCAGAGGAGGTTGACCCGGCACCGTTGGATAAGGATCTCGACCCGTCGGCACTTGGGCCAGCGGACCTGCCGGCCGCCGAGGAGGGTGCATTACCGATCAGCGATTTCTGGCTGCTTGCCGACGAGGTTTCGGCGGCGGCCCCTGCGGCGGAACCGGCCCCCAGGCGATCCGAGGCGTCGCGCTCGGGGTCGAATTGGCGGGCCGTGACCAGGTACGGTCGCCCGGTGGCCGAGTTGGTTCCCAGCCGGATCTTTTGCATGCCCAAGACGACCGTCAGGTCGCCGGGCTTGACACCCGTGCTGATCTCGCGATACCCGCTGCGCAAGACGCCCGGCTTGCCGACATCGACGGCCTCGGGTTTGTACCCTGGGATCGGCTTGCCGGAGGAGGGGTCCGTGGCGCGCTTGCCCTGGTCGTCGGTGATGAAGTAGGGCTCTCCGCTCTCATCCTTGGGCCGCAGCACGATGACCCGCTTGAGCCCCTGGTCGTACTGGATCGCTTGCTCGCGGACCATGAGGGCCGGGTGGGCCTCACCGATGGGCAGCCGCACCTTCACGAAGAGCCCGGGCGAAATCAGACCATCGGGATTGGCTACCTTGGCCCGGAACCGGAGAGTGCCTGTCTCCACGTCGACGCGGTTGTCGGTGAAATCGACCATGCCCTGGTGCGGGTAGACACTGTTACCCTCGGCGTCCTTTTCGTCGGAAAGCGCAATGAGCAGCAGGACCTCTTTCTCTGACCTCGCCTTGACCTTCCCTTCCTGGATCAGGCGGCGAATTCGCAGCATGGCCTGCTCGTGGACGTCGAAGTAGACGTAGAGCGGGTCCTTGCTGACGATCGTCGTCATGAGCGTGTCGTCGGCCTTGATCAGGTTGCCAGGGTCGACCAAACGTCGGCTCAGCCGGCCTGTGACCCCCTCGGGTAGATCAGCCTTGACCTCCGTCCACTCAAGATCGAGGGCCGCTAGATCGACGTTGGCCCTGGCCGTGCTGAGCGCCGCTTCCGCCTCGGCGTGGTCGAAGGCGTAGCGGTCGTATTCCTCGCGGCTGATCGACCGCCCTTGCTCGAAGAGCGTCTTGGCCCGGTGAAACTCGTTGGAGAGCCGCCTGGCGTGTGCCTCGGCCTGCTCGAGAGTTCCCTTGTTGCGATCCAACGTGGCCTGAAACGGTCGCGGATCGATCCTGAAGAGCGTGTCGTCCGTGCGCACTTCATCACCGTCATGGAAATAGACACGCTTGAGATATCCCGAGACCCGCGCGCGGATGTTGACCGTGTAGATCGCATCGGTTCGGCCAGGAAAATCCTCGTAGTCGGTCACGACCTGGGTGATCGGCGTGTCATAGACGACCTCGGTGATTGGCGTGGGCGGCCGGCTCATCTGCGAGCTGGCCTGCCCGCAGCCAGCCAGTCCGGCCATGGCGGCCAGCAGGAGAAGGTGGGGACCATAAGCGCGGTCCATGTCTGTCCGAGCCTCCAGCGGGCTAGTGAGCCCGAGCGATCGTCGACGTCTTGGCCACGACATGAAAAGAAGCGTTCCCGGCTGCGGCCGATTCCAGTCGCGCCAGTTCGCTCTGGGTGAGGATTCCCCGAAAAACGATGTCCAGGATCTCCTGGGCTTGCTCCTCGACCGGTTTTGCCTGGCCGATGAAGTAATTGGTGAACATTGTGCCGTAAATTAAGTTGCCTACGACATTTGTGATCTGTTCGACGGGCATGTTGCGGACCCGGCCCTGGGCGATCAGGCAGGTGTAAAGCTTTTGCCAGCGGACGATGTTGGCGTCGCGATGCTCGAAATAGGTGGGCCGCTTACGATCTTTGAACTGAGCGCGCTCCTGGATCAGCAATTCCACGTATTCCGGATGCGCCGCGAAGAACGAGAGAAACGCCATGATGGCCCGGGACACCTGCTCGAGTCCGTCCTCGACCCCGGCAATGCTGGCTAGGATCTCCTCCTGCATCTTCGTCATAACCCGGTCGGCCGCCGCCAGGAAGAGCTCACGCTTGCTCGGGAAATGACGGTAGATCGTCCCTTTCCCGACCCCCAGCCGATCCGCCAGAACCTGCGTCATGGCGTCAGAAAAGCCATGCTCGGCAAACAGTTCCGTCGCCGTCCTAAGGATTTCCTCCTTCCGCGCCAGAACCTCGTCGTCGCTGCAACACCGCTTCAGTCGCTTCGCACTGGCCTGATCCATCGGATTCCCCTGAACCTGACTGACTGGTCAGTCCACATGCTAATTGTAGGCTCTGGGGTGTCAATGCAGCAATAACCAGTTGGCGCGAGGGACGGTTTTGCGAGTGACAGGGGCTGAGACTGCTCAACAGGACATAGGCACTCTGCCGCGAATGTTCGTGCCACCTGCTGAGATCGAGCGTGAGCTCTTAATTTCGCGACGCCGGCCGCTGCGGCGCTCGACCGATGTCCACGGAGCGGCGGTCGAGGCGTTGTGGGGTGATCCGACGAAGGCCGATACCTCGGACCTAGAGCACGCCTGTCCGGCAACTCGAAGAACTCGAAGAAGGAAAATGCCTCCATGCGCCTGAGGCGGAATGCCCGCCGCGTGCAGGCCAAGAGCGTGCTATCAACACGGCGTCTTTTGTCGCATCGATCACAAAAGATTCACAGGATCCAGCGTAAAGTCATCTTGTTGATGTCGAACATTTTAGATTCGACGCCGAAAAACGTCCGCTCCGCTGCGTTTGCGATGGTCAGAGGGAACCGATCGATAAGAATTCTCGCAAGGTTCTTGACCGTAGAATTCATTCGCGGTACTTTGCCATCGAAAGTGTGCGAAGACGCTGCAAGAGAAAAGTTCAAGGCTGGCCCTCCTCTTCGAACGCGCTCAAGGACCGACTCTCTCCAAGCGAACAAGTGAATGAACTCGATTCCGGCACGAGTTCGGTCCGGCCCTCGGAGCGCTTCGGGCGTGCGAGAGAAGAGCAGCAGATCCTCAACAGGAGCATTTCCCATGAGACGAACTTTCGTTCTCGCGTTGGTAGCTGGCGCCGTCTTGGCCGCCGGCACGCCCCCGCTTTCCGCCGCAGGCGTGTCCCTCACCGGTGCCGCCGCCGAAGGAACGGATAGTACGGGGAACGTCGTCAATCTATACGGCTGGTACACGACCGCGCTACCATCCGGCGCGTGGCATCTCTGGTTCATCCATCCAAGGGACGGACATTAACGGCCCCTTCATCAACGGGACCGGCGTGCCGAACAGCCCCGCTATCAACATCCCGCTCAATCTCGGGGATAACACCTTCACGATCTATGGCTCCCATGACTTCCCGGACATAAGTTATTACGGGCTTAAGCTCGCGTTCAACGGAGTGAACGTTCCGGTGATCGCGGTTTTCGCGCCCCTACAAACGTCGTCTACGACTGTCCCGCCGTTCTCGGTGAACCCCTCCTCGGCGGGGTCCGACTCGTTCATCTCCGGCGCCGAACGGGTCACACTGACCGACTTCCGATACGCCGGTGTGAACGTCTACAATGAAGACCGCGTTTCCCCTTATTCGACCGTGCCGGACGGAAGACTAGACAACGTCGGCCAGTTCACGCTCAACGTGAGCCTTGTAAGCGCTGTTCCCGAACCGTCCTCGCTCACAATGCTCACGATGGCCGTCACGTCGGTCCTGGCGGGTCTCGGAGTGGCCCGGGGTCGACGGATCTTCA
>JBKQMU010000160.1:0-4065 GCA_052146555.1 Isosphaeraceae bacterium | reverse complement strand
AGATGCTCGCTCTGGCAGAGAAATCCCTCCACAAGAATCTCAAGGTCGCCGTCGGACTCATGTGCCGGCACTGCACGGCCCGGCAGGAGCTGTATGACCGGATCAAAGGAGGCCAAATCGGCGATATCGTGGCCCTTCGCACTTACCGCCAGACCGGGCCGGTCGGCTCCATACCCGTCCCTCCCAAGCCGAACGACATCAGCGAGCTTTACTACCAGATCCGCATGTTCCACGGGAGAGCTACAAAGGACAGGCAATGTTGCTCTTCTTCGGGCTCGGGAAGCCGACCGAATCTGCTGAAAGAAGAAGGGACAGTCTTCATGCCGGTTCCATCGCCGCCTTCATAACCGTCGAGACACGCCAGAGCGGCGCGGTCATCGTCCGCGAAGGTGTGAGGAGGGCCACCGGTTCTATGTCGTCGGCTCGGGCGTGGCCGATAGCACCAAAGGGGGTGTTTTCGACGAAGAGCTCTGCTTCGGCGAAGGCTTTGGCATGATCTCGGCGTACTTCAAGCGGCCGATCCCCTCGACGGTCACCGCGCGCACGCCACTGGAGCTTTACGTCCTCTTCAAAGACGACTTCCTCAAAGCCCTCGCCGCCGATACCAGCTTCGAGCCCCGCATCCGCAGCGCGCTTCTGGCCAGCCGACCGGAGCTCAGCGCCGCGGCGGCGGACTAGCGTCCCGCAAAAAAACAACGACCAGACAGCGGGCTAGAAACAGGCCGCAAAACGCGACGCCGTAAGTGGCCTGCACACAAGCACTTGCGGCATCATTCGAGGCGCAAGCGCTAGCAGGAAAACCAGTTACGACAACTCAAGGAAACGTCGAGTTTCTCGCCGGTGATCGGGTCGTTGCAAGAAAACAGGGTCGATTGCCTGTCTTTTTCGACTTTCTACTTTCCCCATTGCTTGGAGCGAATTTGCTCCCCGACCTGCCGCATCCAGCCCGCCTTTGGCCCGCATCAGCCGAGCATCATCATCGCGGCCTTCGACGGGACGCCAAGGCTATTGAGCAGGAAGATCATGTAGGGCCCCGGCGGCGCGTCGTTCGGATTGGTCGGCATGTGCAGCTCGAGTGTGCCGTCGGCGGCGCGGTCGAAGCTCACCGAGACGATCTTCTGGGTCATATTGAAGCTGTGGGTCACTGACCCATTTCGGATCAAATTAATCTTGGTAATCGACGCCGCGTCGGGCGAGGTGACCGGGATCGTCTGGCCATAGCTGGCCGAGGCCGGAGCTGAACCAATCACCGGCTGCGGACCACGGAATAGATATGGAGGAGAGAAGATTTGCATATTCTGGTGTGTAGTCCCGTTAGCCTCACCGGTGCTCTCCGGCTCGCCGCCGCCGGCGACCAGCACACGCGCGTCGGGGAGCAGTATCGCGGTTGAGTGGTAGAGCCGGGGAACCGACATCGAGGACATCAGGCTCCACTGCCCGGTGCTGGGGTTCCACAACTCGGCGGCGTAGACGGCTCCTCGGAGGGCATTGCCATTGTTGTCGTCTTGCTGCGAGGTCCCGCCGGTCACGAGAACCGTTCCATCGGGAAGGAGTGTGGCGTTGGCGTATTCACGGGAGAAATGCATTGACCCTGTGTACTGCCAGGTCGGATTGGGAGAGTCGAGGTTGATGATCTCGGCGGTATTGGTGATCTGGCGGCTCGTGCCGCCAGTCGGCGGCTGACCGGGGGCGGAGTCGCCGCCGATGGAGATGATCTGGTCCTGGGCATACATCACGGAGGTGCCCTCATAGCGGCGGGGGTAGTTCATCGGCGGCCCCGCCCAGATGCTGCCCGTCCCTGTGGGATCGATCAAATACGTCGATCTCCCCGGGTTGGCAGCGAAGACCAGACCGTTGCTGAGCTGATAGATGTTGGGATACCACTCTGGCCAGTATTCGGTGGTCGCCGTCGACAGAGTTTGCCAGCCCTGGCCTTGCGTGTAGAGCTGGATCGTGGGGTTGTTGCCACCATCCTCGTTGTAGCCGGCGACGGTGATGACCTGGCCGTCCCCCAGCGTGATGGCGCTGCCGTAATAGCGGCCTTCGCCCATGTTCGGGCCTGCATACCAGGTGTCGGTGCGGAAGTCAAAGATCTCCGCATGATCGTTCCCGTAGTGCGTTTGGAGACCGCTCACAGGGATCGCTGCGGGGCCGTGGCCGCCCAGAACGATCAGATCGCCATTGGGTAGGAATGTGCTCCCCGAGCAGAAGATGTTCGACTTGAGCACCGGCAAAGGCACGTACTGGTTCGTCGTCGGGTTCCACAACATGATGCCAGGAGTATACGGCGCGGCGTGATGGGTCCTGAGGAAGTAGTTGTAGTCGTGGGGCCAGGCAAGGACATCGCCGTTGGGCAGCACGCTCATATGAATGGCAATATAGGGCTGCTTGGCGCCTGGAGGCTTGAACGGCACGGCGGGCGTCCACGAACCGGCGACCGCTGGGTTGGGGGGTGGGGCGGGCGCAGGGTGATGACGCAGGCGCACCGCGCGGGCCTTGTTAGGCTGCGACAATTCCGAGAAGTGGGGATTCACCTTGATGGTTCCCGACCCTGTCTGGTGCTTCACCTCCGAGAGGGGGCGAGGCATCCGATCGAAGTCGGATGAGGGAACGACATCAGCTGATAACATCCATCGCTCCTCGAGCGATTCGAGGGCAATCGGGGCAAAGCCGCGCCCTTGCCGTCGGACAGGGGCCTTTAAGTGTCCACCCGAGCCGAACGATTGCCATACCATTGAACCGTAGCTCATCAGTGAAAACTCCGTGATTGGCCTGCGGTGCCGAACATGAAAACGATCACTGCGACGCCTGATGCGGACTGCGGCGATGGGCCGCGGTACACCGACTCGCGACCGGCGATCCGACGCC
Source organism: Isosphaeraceae bacterium (assembly GCA_052146555.1). GTDB lineage: Bacteria > Planctomycetota > Planctomycetia > Isosphaerales > Isosphaeraceae > Aquisphaera. The sequence goes on along the minus strand of JBKQMU010000160.1, from coordinate 1,197 downwards.
TGCTGCTTCAGGGCCCAAGGTCTTCAATCTGAACATTCTTGAAACGGTAGATCCCGTTCTTGGTGCCGTGATCCTGGAGAGCGATGTGGCCGTTGCTATCGATGTTCTTGTAGGTGTCGACCGTCATCGTGCCGTTGACAGTGATTTGAATATGATTGCCATTCGCCTCGACGACATAGTGATTCCATTGCCCCGGGATGACAGGGGCTCTGGGATGGGCGCGGACCAGCCAGCCTCGGCTCTGGTAATAAAGGCCCCCCGCCCAGTTGCGGGAACGTGTGGTATCCACGTCCGCCTGGTAGCCCTTGACGAAGTTGTGCGCATATTGGCTGCGAAACTGGAAGCCGCTATTTCCTTGCGGGGGGATCAGGACGTCGGCTTCGAGGATAAAATTCTTGTATGTCTTTTGGGAGACAAGGAAGAAGGGTTTGGCCCCCTCCAGGAGGATCTGGCCGTCCTTCGCAACCGCCCGCCCCCAGTCATAGGGGTTGAACCAGCCGGCTGTGTTCACTCCGTTGAACATCGGGACGAAGCCCGGCGTGTCCCCGGCCTGGAGCGGTGAGAGCCCCGACATGCTCGAGGGAACTTCCCGCGGTTCTAGGAGTTGGAGTGTCGGGTGAGGAGCGGCGCGCCGAGGTCGCCGCCCCGGGCAGGCGTATCTGGATCTGGATCGGCAGGCGAGATAGCGAGACCACCTCAGGAGAAGGCGGAAGACCATGATTCAGGCCTCGGCTAAGATCCAAGAAGAAACGGGCAAGTTGCGACTGCCTGTGAGGGACGAGCTCGCTGCCCTTACGAGCGACGCATTCCTCAGTGGCCGAATCCCGACACACGCAGCCATGGTGTAAAGCCGTCACCGAGCCAATCCCGCACCGGCGACTGTCCGACACGAAGATACCCCACAGGGTATTGAAAAAGCAAGTCATGGGTAAGATGCAGCAACGCCGTTCCACTTTCGGACTGGGGAAGACAAGACCTTTAGTAGTCTCCGAAAAGGATAGGCATTTTAGTCAAGAAGAACTGGCAGCTTCATCGCGCCATGCCCGCGTAGCCGGTGTGCCTTCTCTGGCGAATTCGGCTCGGTGCGGCGACGGGGTTTAATTCAGCCGCGTCACGAGCCGAAGTCGGCACGATCGGCGCTTTGAGCTGAGAATGACGGGGAAGGGAGGACTTGTTCCGCGAGGCCTGTGCGCACGA